>NZ_JADEXR010000247.1 GCF_015206995.1 aff. Roholtiella sp. LEGE 12411
TAGGGAAGGGCATTCCCTAAGTAACGCTAATGGACTAGTAACCTCTACGCTACTTGGCGAAAGCCTGGTAGAGCAAGTAACTAGGTTGAAGTTAGAATCCCCGTGTCTTTAGACCGGGGAGTGTCAATGCGTGGCGATAAAGTAGAAACCCTCAGTGAAGGCATCTCCATCGGTGGACATATTCGTGCTTGTTATAAGGGTGGGTGGGGGTTGAGCTGCTTTAACCAGCTTTCGACAATTAAAGACCGGATTGAAGAAGCGATCGCAGCTGCACGGATGGTTGGCGATGAAGAAACTTTACTTGCTCCTATTGACCCAGTGCAAGCGGTATGCATCCTACCACTAACAGGTACTGACCCCCGGAAAGTTCCACTTTCGCAGAAAAAGCAATTATGCGATCGCTATACTGACTTGCTCAAAAGCGTTGACCCCCACATTACCACTACCTCAGTGCGCTATGGTGACAGCGCCCAAAGAATTATTCTTGCAACCTCAGAAGGTACCCTAATTGAGCAATCATGGGTAGATATGGAAATGCGCTTTGCTGCCACCGCCAGAAACGGCGAAACCGTACAAACTGGAAGGGAAACTACTGGCTCTCGCAAAGCCTATGAAGATTTAATTAATTTGGATGAACAAGTTAAAAGTGCCGCCCAAAGGGCTATTGCTGCCTTATCTCTGCCATCGGTAAAAGGTAATACTTACACGGTAGTTATTGATCCAATTCTCACAGGCTTATTTGTCCATGAAGCCTTTGGTCATCTTTCTGAAGCTGATATGGCTTACGAAAATCCCGATTTACTAGAAGTTATGACCATTGGACGGCGTTTTGGCCCCAAAGAACTACAAATTTTTGATGGTGCTGCTCCAAAGGGACATCGTGGTAGTTATTTTTATGACGACGAAGGCACACCAGCTACCACTACCCAACTGATTAAAGATGGGGTTTTAGTCGGACGTTTACATTCCCGTGAAACCGCTGGCAAACTGGAAGAAGCGCCTACTGGTAACGCACGCTGTCTGAATTATCACTTTACGCCTATCGTGCGGATGACAAACACCTGGATTGAACGGGGTACAACGCCTGTTGAAGACTTATTCACCGATATTAGAGAGGGAGTATACGCCCGTAATTGGCTGGGCGGTATGACGAATGGGGAAATGTTCACCTTTAGCGCTGGGGAAGCATGGATGATTAGAAACGGCAAAATTGCTGAACCTGTACGTGATGTAACGCTTTCGGGTAATGTTTTCCAAACTCTGGCAGATATTGAGGCTATAGGTAATGACTTTTACTGGGATGAATCTGGCGGTTGTGGCAAGGGAGGACAAAACGGCTTACCTGTAGGTTGTGGTGGCCCGAGTCTACGAATTAGAGATGTAGTAGTTGGAGGAGAAATATAACGATTGCGGTTCTTCAGTAAGAGTATTGCAAAGAATAAATTACTCAACAAAAATCATAAGCTTACATTTGTTTAGTTGGAGTGATTATCTTAGCAAAAGAGCAAGGATTGATTGATGATTGAGTTTTAGGACTCAACTAGTACTTGCTTCAGTAAAGCCATCCACATATCTGGTGGATCACAGTAGTAATCAATTCCTTCAACTTGATATTTATAAGATTGATAGCCGCGTCGCAAAATAATGTAGTCACTGGGTTTGATACCTTTTCCTTGTCCGGTCATGTACCCTTCCAGTTCTCCATCTATTGGCTCAAATATGTAGTCTGTGCCACAAACAAATTGGCTATAATCGTGTATTTTATTTTGATGTTTTAACTCAATTACTGGAGAGGTAGTCAGACCTAACTTATTTATAAAATTGAAGCCTACGTTCATACCTGTTCTGATAAAAGACATAAGTGAGTTTTCCCAAAGAAGATATATACAACGAACAATTCTGTCTTGCTAAGTGAATCTCAATTCCTGTCAATCACCAATCCAGAACCGAACAGGTGGAAAATTGAGTCAGGAATTAACTGCATTATTAGGCAAGAAAGCCAATGCATCACCCGATGTTAAATAAATGCCTGCACCTATAAGCAACACCATAGAGATTTAAAGCAGTTCTTTTGGAATGCTCTACAGAACTAATTTTAAAAGCAGTAATAAAAATAAAAAATTAAATCTTTTTAAGACTTAATCCTGAATTCTGATTTTTAAATTATACTAATTTATATTCTACGCTCAAGAAACATTCCATGTCACTAATAATGCCACTTATACTTTGAAGAGTTAATTATTGATATTATTATTTAATACTGTATAGCCTTCAATTCAGAGCATTCTGTCAAACAGAGTACTTTTTAAAATGCTAGAGATGATAACCTCAAATTCTGCGGCAATCACGTAATAACCAGCGGGTTTTTCCGCACTATCTACCGTAAAATTACTAGCTTATTAAACCAAATCTGCGTCACATATAAATGTTTTTGATTAGGAGAATATCATAAGCCCTCTTGCTAAATAGATTGAGGTAGTGCTTTTATATAAGTCCTAGAGTAGAGACGTTGCAATGCAACGTCTCTATAAAATAATCGGTTTTTTTCGCCCCTATCTTGAATAGTGAATCGGTGTTTTATAACTGATGTATTGAGAGCTTTGTAAATATGGATTCGGATTCTCTTAAATGAATAGATACTAGTTCGCAATGCCCCTTGTTAGAGCTAGATCTACCTGTTTGAGCAGCGCTTCTAGGGTAAAGGAGTTATCCAAAACGATATCTGCGCCAGCGACTTTTGCTTCTAAAGATAATTGGCTGTTGATGCGGGCTTTTGCCTGTTCTCTATTTAAATGGTTTCGTTGCATCAATCTTTGTAGTTGTTGCTCTTGTGAACAACGCACAACCCAGATTTCTGTAACTAAATTAGTCATCCCAGCTTCAAACAGCAGAGGTACTACTAAGATTAGTGTTTGTAAAGGAGATTGGGTAATTGTTTTGAGGAAGCGATCGCGCACGTAAGGATGAATCAATCCCTCTACCCAGTTGCGTTCATCTTGATGATTAAAGATAATTTCCCCCAGCTTTTGGCGGTTAAGACCACCATCTGGTAGTAAAATTTGTTCGCCATAACGTTGGGCGATCGCGCTCAGAATCGGCGAACCTATAGATACTGCATCTCTGGCACAAATATCAGCATCCAAAATCGGTAACTTATAAGCACTAACTAAATAATTGGCAACAGTGGTTTTACCAGTTGCAATACCTCCAGTTAAGCCGATGATGCGTTTAGTCATTAGTCATTAGTCATTAGTCATTAGTCATTAGTCATTAGTCATTAGTCATTAGTCATTAGTCATTAGTCGAGCAAACAACAAACAATTTTTTTACATTAATAGGACTTACGCAACTGGCATACAAGGCTTCTGGTATAAGGGTCAAGGTTTTTTGGACTTTTGACCTTTGACTCTGGACAACCTCTGGCGTTAAAAATATGACACTTGCGTAAGTCCTGATTAATTAGGAATTAGTTGCCCATTTGATTAGTGCTTGAGTTAACCCATCTAAAGTATATTCTTCAGCTTCTACATCCACACGGCCGAATAAAGTATGACAAGTTTTAGAGGTTTGGGGGCCGATAGAAGCAATACATACTCCATTCAAATAATTTGCTACTACAGATAGTTGATTGCCATCAGAGTTTTGTGAGAATTTACTGGCTGTGAGTTGACAGAAAAATTGCACAGTTTTGGAACTGGCAAAAGTAATTACATCAAGGGCGTGATTTTGGATAGCTAACTCCGCCGCAGGTGAGATACTACTCGGACAGCACGATTGATATGCAGCAATTTCTATCACCTCTGCGCCCTTAGCAGTTAATTCCTTGACTAAAACTTCTCGTCCGCCACTTTCAACTCTGGGAAATAAAACCTTTTTACCAGACAGTTCATCTGGAAAGTTTTCCACGAGAGAATCGGCGACAAAGTTGGGGGGAATAAAATCTGGTTGGATACAGCGTTGTTTGAGGCATTGGGCTGTTTTCTCACCAACAACGGCAATTTTGACCCCAGCCAAAGCACGGACATCTTTACCCTGAGAAGTTAGTCTTTCAAAAAAGTAGTCTATGGCATTAGTCGAAGTGAGAATTAGCCAGTTGAAGTCAGATAAATGAGCGATCGCATTATCTAACGCTTCCCAACTAGAAGGCGGGCCAATCTCCAAAGTAGGCATTTCAATGACGGTTGCGCCTGATGCTGTGAGGCGATCGCTAAATTGACTTGACTGTCCAAGTGAACGTGTTACTAGGATAGTTTTGCCAGCAAGGGGGAGGCGGGGAGATAAGGGTAGGGGAGGAGGGGGAGAGGGGAGATTGCTTGACATAGGTTGGCGTGTGGAAGTACTCTCGTTTCCAGGTTCTACCTGAGAATACCTTTCCCTAGGATCTTGCCTGGTAATTTCGTTTAAATATATTTTCTCAGGTTGTAAGTACTTCCGTAGCCCGACAACTTCGCCAATCACAATTACTACTGGAGAGAGGGATAATCCGGTGGTTTGTTCCAGAATATTATTTAGTTGGGCTGTCCAAATTTGTTGGTTAGGAGTTCCTGCCCAACGGATGATAGCAATGGGTGTGTGAGGCGATCGCCCATACTCTACCAATTGATTTACAATTTCCGGCAGATGTCGCCCTCCCATCAAAATTACCAATGTATCTAACCGTGACAGCGCTTCCCAGTTTAAAGCATCTGGTTCATGGGCTGTAAACACTGCAAAACAGCGACTCAAAACCGGATCTGTTAAGGGAATTCCTGCCAACAAAGGTGCTGCAAGGGCTGAAGAAATTCCTGGTACTACTTCAAAATCACAATTAGATGCTTTCAACGCCTCAATTTCGGAACTACAGCGCCCAAAAATAAAAGGATCGCCTGATTTGAGCCGTACAACTTGTTTTCCTTGCTGACAGTACTTTACTAGTAACTTGTTAATCTCAGCTTGTGGTGTGCTGGGTTTACCACCGCGTTTGCCAACATCCAACTTCAGGCAATCTGGCGGTACGCATTGTAACAATTGAGCATCTACTAGGGCATCGTAAACCAACACCTGAGCAATAGCTAAGAGATGATCAGCCTTTACTGTCAGGTACGCTACATCTCCTAGTCCAGCACCTATGAGGTAGACTTTGCCCTTTTGTTGAGTCATTGAAAATGGGGAATGGGGTATTGGGCATTGGGCATGGGGCATTGGGCATGGGGCATTGGAAAAGAAATTTTTATCCCCTCGTTCATAAGTGAGAGGTTAAGGTGATGAACATTTTGTCAATAAGCAGTATTACTTAAAATTATGCTGAAAATGGGGCTAATCAACAGAGTTTTTGGGCGTGCGATCGCCTCATATTTAAAAGCATCATTCGTTTTTGCATTCAAAACAAACATTGAGTTTTATTTAATACTCAATAT
>NZ_JADEXR010000248.1 GCF_015206995.1 aff. Roholtiella sp. LEGE 12411
GGGCATGGGGCATTGGGGATGGGGCATTGGCTAACTCTTCTCTATCTAGTGTTCGGGTAACTGTTATTTGCCAGGAGCAGCGTTATCACTCTTGAATAAAGCGTCTCACTTCATCCACAGGTAAACTAAGAGAACTTGCAACCTGATCCATGCTTAAGCCCAACTCTAATAATCGAGGTATTGCATCTCGTCGGGCTTGTTCTGCTTCCTGTCGAGCTTGTTCCGTTTCTTTGTGACTCAAGAGTTTTTTTCCAGTTTGGGGTTCAAAAAACCGCAATTCTCCGTCAATCAGCCTGAGGTCTAAACCCAATACTTCACTGTGAATTGACGTAACTCCATCAGGTAAAAGCTTTGCTGCAATAGGTTGATATCTACCCTCAACTAAACTAGAACCCTTCAATTGCGGATTGAGGTAATCGCCAGTTGGGTCATACTGAAAGTACTCTTGCACACCTAAAAGTGCGTATTTCTTGGGTTTATCCTCTTCGTCGTTCTCTTGGGTGGTTAAAGAAGTCACTTCTAAAACAAAACTTGGGACTTTACCCGCTTCTTGCCAAACCTTGTAGCTGAGGCGCTTCTTTTTTTCTACTCCAAACACTACAAAGACGTCGGGAGCTACGACAGCACTAGGAATACCCTTTTTGTAGTAAATGAACAAGTTTCCCGATACATAGACGTCATCTTGATCTTGAAAATAAATGTCTAGGGACTCTACACCATAAATTAGATAATCCCGTGCTGGATCACTCTCCGCCATCGGTGTACCATCAGAGTCGGGGTAGATAATCTCGGTCTTGAGTTGGTTGGTAGAAAGGGTCATAGAGCCAAGACCTTAACTCAACTGGGACTAGTTTCAAAATACCATTTTAATCAGAGTTGTTTGAGGTCAGAGAACATTACTATATTTAAGAAACACTTTATTAATCTTAATAATGACTGTAACTACACAGCAGACAGCAACGCAAGATGCCTTTGAAAAATTCTTTTGGACTTGGCGGGGCTATAAAATTCAGTATACTGTCATGGGTGCAGGACGCCCTCTAATACTAGTTCACGGCTTTGGTGCTTCCATTGGACACTGGCGCAAAAATATCTCAGTTTTAGCAGGTGCTGGCTACAGAGTTTTTGCCATAGATCTTTTGGGTTTTGGTGGTTCTGAGAAAGCACCAATTAATTACAGTGTAGAGGTTTGGGTAGAACTGCTGAAAGATTTTTGGACGGCACACATTCAAGAACCGACTGTATTTATTGGTAACTCCATTGGCGCACTTTTGAGCTTGATAGTACTGGTAGAACATCCAGAAATTGCTGCTGGTGGTGTTTTAATTAACGTTGCGGGCGGGTTGAGTCATCGTCCCCACGAATTGAATCCACCACTACGTATTGTTATGGGAGCTTTTAACAGGTTTGTGCGATCGCCTCTTACAGGCAAATTTGTCTTTAACCGTATCCGTCAAAAAGCCCAAATTCGCCGTACCCTTTACCAAGTTTACCGCGATCGCACGGCTGTTACTGATGAATTAGTTGATTTACTTTATACTCCCGCTTGCGATCCGGGAGCGCAACAAGTTTTCGCCTCCATTCTTACAGCACCTCCAGGCCCAGCTCCAGTGGAACTATTACCCAAAGTTGAACGTCCCCTATTAGTAATTTGGGGTGCTGATGATCCTTGGACACCGATTACCGGGGCAAAGATTTATGAGGAGGCGCGTAAAAATGGCAAAGAAATCAAAATTGTTCCCATTCCCAACGCCGGCCATTGTCCTCACGATGAAGTTCCAGATGTTGTAAATGCCCAGATTGTCGCTTGGCTAGCACAAAGGACATAACTTCGCGCCTAGTAGTTCACCACACAAGTATTGCGCGTGTAGATTAGGAAAAGATGAAAGGAGAAAGGGCAAGGGATAAAACACCTTTTCTGTTTACCTCTTTACCTTTACCCCGCTGTGTGTTCCTTTGGCAGACTACTAGATGCAAGACAATACAGTTCGGTTCAAGCACAAAAGTTTGAATTTACCCTTTGCCCCGTAAGCATTTTCCCAGACCATGACAGAGGCTGAAGAGTGCTTATCCGAATTGTGTTGAGATGCAAGACACTAAGAAGAAATTGGTGCTATCAGCCTTGGTGCGGTCAGTGTAAAAGTTGTAAAAGTAAGGCTAACAATTTGGGTGAGTGCGTCTTATTTTTTAATTTCACCTTTACAAAATCGAACTTATGTGGTGTTAAATGGAGCTTGATCTGTGTAATGAATATAAAAGGGTAATTCCCTCAAGTTACCATCCAGATTTTTCCCAGCTAGGCTATGAAGTGATTCGTGAACTAGGACGTAATCGGGAAGGGGGACGCATTACTTACTTGGCTAATGCCCTCAACTGTAATGAACGGGTGGTAATTAAAGAGTTCAGGTTCACTAGTGCGGGTACTGACTGGTCAGGTGTGAAAGCTTACGAGCGAGAAATTGAAATCCTTAAACAAATAAATCATTCTCGCATTCCCCGCTATATAGATTCCTTTGAAACATCAGGGATTTTTTATATAGTGCAGGAGTATAAAAATGCTCCATCTTTAGGACTAAGACGTAGCTTTCATCCTCAAGAAATCAAGCAAATAGCTCTTTCAATCTTAGAAATTTTGGTTTATCTACAAAATCAAGTTAACCCAATCATCCATCGAGATATCAAACCAGAAAATATTCTAGTTGATGAGCAACTAAATGCTTACCTGGTTGATTTTGGATTGGCTAGGGTACAGGGTGCAAAAATAGCTCTTAGTAGCTTTGTAGCAGGAACACCAGGTTTCATGCCACCAGAGGAACAGTTAGGTCATGCCCTCACTGAGGCGTCAGACTTGTATAGTTTAGGGGTAACACTGATTTGTTTACTAACTAATACCCGTTCTGTTGAGATTGGGAAATTAATTGATGATAACTATCACTTTTGTTTCCAGCAATTAGTTCCCCACATCAATCCGCGTTTTCAGTCGTGGTTGATGAAAATGGTGGAACGCAACCGTAAACGTCGCTATACTAATGCATCTGTGGCTTTGGAAGCGCTGAAGCCAATGCAGGTAATGGGTGCTGGTACTGGCATAGATAATTTAGTCGCTTCAATAAAACGTAGACAAAGAACTACTATGCTGGGGCTAGCCACTATTATGACGCTGACTGTGATAGCGACAACTTTAATGGTTTCCCAGCGAAATGGTGCAGTTAGGCAAATACTGGAAGCTAAAAAATGCCAAGGTATGGGCTTCAACTCCAATTGTTCGGAAAAAACCGGATATTAAGATTAGCTAGGTCGTTTCCGGCTAAGGATTACAGCGGTTTTCATTTAGACCTCTTGCAAAAGTCCCTAACACCCCACCCCCAACCCCTAAGAGCAAGCGTTTAGGGCAGACTTTGATGTAAGTCAAAGGCGGGATGGGGTTCTTATTCTAAAAGTGCTGCACCTTCCTCGGTTTCTTCCTCCCCTGACGCACAGAAGAAGTAAAATTTGAATAATGCCCACCACAAAGAATAATTGGTAAGCATTACCCATCCTACTTTGCTATCTTGTTAAAAGTGCGGTACTCCCAAGGATTAACAAACCTAGAATCACTCCAAACACCAAGCCGTTGTTGTTTCGCCTCAGCCTCCGCTTGTTGGACTAAGTTTCTACTGGGACATTTATTTAAATAAGGACGATACACCTTTGCTAAACCTTCTTGCACTAACACTTCTTGCACAAGAGTCCCATCTCTAAGGCGGACTTCTGCAACTTGTCTTCCATAACGATCGCTATCGGTAATATTCAAGTTCACGCGATCGCCTCCTTGTTTGACCAGTTCCCTGACGCGTTCTTGCGCTCTCACACCCCAATTAAATTGATTGCGATCGCTGCTGCGTCTACTTTGTTTTTCCTTGTTAGAATGGGCTACTTCCGGCGCATCAACACAAGCAAAGCGCACGGTGACATTTTGACCATTGGTATCTCTGACTACTAAAGTGTCGCCATCACTAACTCGCTCAACCACGTTTCCAGAATTACCAACCAGGCGATCGCAGCCTACCAAACCCAACAGGATGATAGTTGCACAAAGCCAAAATTGTACTTGCTTAGTTGATTTCTCCATCCAAACTCACCAAACTACCTCTGATGGATGATACTAGCAAAATGAAAATATCTTTTTGTTAGGTGTTGACAAACTGCCACAGATAATTAACAAACAGTAAGCCAGAGTTCCCTACCTGCATAAGTAGAAAGTTTTACTTAAGATCTAAATCTTCAAATACAATATCGTCACTGATAACCCAATACGGTTCAGTTAAGGCTATGCAGTGCTTGAAACAACAAACACAGGAGGATTGCTTATTGTTCCAGTCCCTCTGTGTTTAACTTTTTTCGAGCGAAATTTTGATACAGGCTTTTTCACAACTCTTGGGTTGTTTCTATGAACCCTTTCAGGTAGAAGTTGGTCAAGAATCTCTACAGTTAACCAAGTCAAAAAAAGGGAAGTTCTTGTGGTTGTAGACGCTGGAATTTGGGAAGGGCACGACGAACAACTCGTAATGTTCCTGTGAAACTTAGACGTAAGGGTGAAACTGAAGCCTTTTTCTCAATTTACCAGATGGATAAATATAACTTAAATATGAACCATCGTCTAAAGCTTCTTCGCTTAAAAATTTAACATTGGCAGGAATTCTGCCTAAATAATCACAACCTTTACTTACCGTTGTTTGTACCATTGCGTAGGAATGCAAGCCCCTATCCCACATCAATAACATTTCAGATGTTACCGAGCGCAATAATTTTAGTGATCTGACTCGCTCTCCAAGATTATTCAATCCATATTTAGATAATTTATCCATAATTCTGCCAATCTTATCATCATTGAGATAATCATTTTCTACATCTTCTCCCAATAATATTTTGATTCCTTTATCATCAAAAAACTGGTTAAATAAACTGTGACTTTTTGGGCTTATTCATAACCGAGTAATAAGTTTTAGCTTACATATTGCTTTTGCAATCCACGATTTGTTATGAGGTAAACAGCAAAAGTTCCTAACCAGTGACTAGCTGCATAATGTTCACTGATAACATCTGCTAGTCCACTTCGACGATGGTGAACAGCAGCACAGCGGAGTGTTTCTATCCGCTGGTCATCATTGGGTAATCCAGAAATGATGCCCTCAAGCATCCAAGCACGGCTAAGATTAAGACCGTGAAAGTGTGATTGCATATAAGGGACTTCCAGAAAATAAAATATAGAAATGTCTCCGTATAGGAATCATTATTATTCTCATACGGATAGGGGGTAGGGAAGGGGTCAGCCGATAGCTGACCCCTTCCCTACCCCTATTTTTTCATACTAAATAG
>NZ_JADEXR010000249.1 GCF_015206995.1 aff. Roholtiella sp. LEGE 12411
GTGTATAAGAGACAGGTATGGGGCATTGGGCATGGGGCATGGGGCATGGGGCATTGGGCATTGGGCATTGGGCATGGGGCATGGGGCGACTGACAAATGACAAATGACAAATGACAATTAACCATGAATGATTTTTGGACAACAATTCTTGATTTTGCCCAAAGTACTACTACCAGGGTGGGAAAGCAATTGATGCAGGATTTTGGGCAGGTGCAGGCTTTGCAAAAAGCTGATGGTAGTTTGGTAACGCAAGCGGATAAATGGGCAGATCAGGAAATTCGGGATGCGATCGCTTCTAATTTCTCTGGTTACGGAATTTTGAGCGAAGAGAGCGATCAGTCATTTCCTGGTACGGAATGGTGCTGGGTAATTGATCCTTTGGATGGTACAACAAACTTTACCCGCGGCATTCCCATCTGGTCAATTTCTCTAGGATTACTGTATAAAGGTACACCTATTTTTGGTTATGTTTATGCGCCGCCATTGGCTCAAGCTTTTCATGGTTTTTGGGCAGGTTCATCTGGGTTAACTGTACCAACAGGGGCATTCCTCAATCACCATCCTATCCACACCAGCGTTGACAGTCCTAGTAACAATCACTTTTTTAACCTCTGTTCCCGCAGCACTGAAATTATCCGAAATGGCTTTCCCTGCAAAATTCGGATGTTGGGTGTAGCTAGTTATAACTTCTTGATGGTTGCTACTGGAGCAACACTAGGTGGTATTGAGGCGACACCAAAAGTTTGGGACTTGGCAGGAGCTTGGGTAATTGTCCAAGCTGCTGGTGGCGTTTGGTTATCGCTCAAATCAGAGCCATTTCCATTGTCACCGGGAGAAGATTATAGCGATCGCTCCTTTCCCACGCTTGCTGTTAGTCGTCCAGAATTGGTTTCAGTCTTTACACCATTTCTCAAAGACGTAAAAATTTAAAGTCCCGCTTTGCTGACTTCAGATAAGTAGTAATTTGTCAACTATATTTTGGGACGTATACTCAGTATTAAGCAGGGGTTAAGTATAAATAAAGTTTATAATAATCCTGAATTGACCGAAATAGCAGTGTAATTACTAATTTACATAGTGTTGTGGTTTCCGTCACACTGCTTGACTTAGTATAAATAACTTTATGTTGTCTAATTTAGATTTAATTAGAGAGTTTGTGCAAAACTCTATCCAAAAAAAAGATATTTTGTTGTCAAACCCTTCTTTGACAGCACAAACAGTATATAAAATTAATCAACTTACCGCTAAAACCGAAGGGGTGATTGCCACTGCTCAATTATCTAACAAAATACCTAAATTCTTGATTCACGCAAACTCATCTCATTGGGAATTATTAAATCAGGTATTAGCAGAATCTAATTATCTTCTCAAAGGAGAAGTAGATAATCGTGGTTTCTATCAATATCAATACTACGAAGTTCCAAAAGGCTATCAGATGCACTGTACTAAATCTGTCTTCCTATGGCGAGCTTGGTGGAAATATCGTAAGTATGCTTTACGACCAGGAATTCCGTTGGAACTTCTGATCAGGACAAGAGAGTCATGGTATCCAATCAGAGATTTAATTATTAGCGATGGACTTCTTTATATCAAAACGTTAGGAAGTGAAATAGCACTTGACTCCAATGACTTGGTTACTTGGTTAAGCAAAGTTGACTGCTAAAAGTGCTGAGATTTTTTCTAGATATTGAAAATATGACAAACTACTAGTTTTTAATAAACTGTTTCATCTTCTTTACGCCATGCTGGATCAACAATACAAATAAATACCAGCGGTTCAATGCCAGAATTACAGATAAATTGCCGCGTATTAGGAGGAATATACACCGCATCTCCTGGCTGAACTATTTGGGTTTCATCATCAATGTGCATTTCTCCGGTGCCAGTGAGAATGTAATAGACTTCTGAGGTAGAGAGGGAGTGTGGTTGAGAGGTTTTTCCTACTGGCAGTATTGCATGAGCCAAACTATAGCGCAATGCCAGTGGTTGCTTATCTGGATGTAGTAGTTCCCGGAGAATGGTGTTATCTCCTGCGATGAATTCAGGACAGTCTTGAAGTTTTTGAATTAGCATCAATCAATTTTTGATTTGAGGTTTTGAATTGGTCAAGGGTCAAGGGTCAAGGGTCATTAATTATTCTCCCTATGCTTCCTCATCTAACCCATCTCTTTTTACTTAGTATAAATAAGGATTTGTTTTCGGTTGATAGTCAATACAGTTGATAGCTTCTTCTGTATTGGCAGTGGAAGGGTGTACGGTGCATTTGAGACGGTAATTGTCCGTAAAAAATTGGCAGCTAGTACAGGGGATTTGATGCATTTGCTTGGCAGTGCTGACACTATCTCGCGCTGCTGTCCAGAGACTCCAAACAACGAGAATAATTAAAGTCCAAGCAACAACAAAGCAAATAGGGACTAAAAATGGTTGAATCCCATGAATGAGAAAAGACATCAGTTCTAACACGGTAAGTTCTGATACAAATTAGGAGTTAAAAGTTATATTAACTCCTAACTCCTCATTCCTAACTTCTAACTACAGAGGTATTAAGTTTAGTGGTGCTGAGACGCGATTAATCGCGTCTGCCTGTAAAAGGGAGTGCTGTTAGGGTAGCGGGGCGTAGCCCGTGCTGAGTTAAATGCCAGCATGACCAAGTGCTAAACCAGTGACGAGCATTCCCAAGACAAGGAACGGTTGGGCGCTGGCTTGGTACTTAACGTCATTACTCACGGGGTCACGCAGGAAATACATATCCTGCAAGGTAATTTGCGGGATGATTAACAGTACGAGAATTGCTGCGTACAAATTCTCATGGATATAGACAAGATAAGCAGCAATCAATCCTTGAAATAAATCAATCATCACTACACAAATCCAAGCGGCAGTGTTGATCCCAAACACGACGGGTAGTGACTGTAATCCTAGCTGGCGATCGCCCTCTACACTCTTAAAATCATTAACAATGGCAATTCCCAATCCCGCTAAGCTATAGAACATTGTCAGAATCACAATTGTGGGACTGAGGTCGCCAAACAAAGCTTGTCCTGTACACCAAGGTAGAGTAATATAACTTGCACCCAAGGCGTAGCTACCCAGCCAGCCGTTTTGCTTGAGTTTCAAGGGAGGCGCAGAATAGATGTAAGCGATGAAAGAACCGATTAAGGCAATTACAGTGATTGTGGGAAATTCATGACCAGCCCACACATCCAGAACAAATGCCAGACCAATACCAGCAATAAGCAATACCCAAATCTGCGTAGTTACTTGGCTTAGAGGAATTGCCCCAGAGGGAATAGGGCGATAGGGTTCATTGATCGCATCGATTTCGCGATCGTAGTAATCATTGAGGATTTGAGTGTAACCTGTCATCAAGGGCCCAGCTAGCAACATACAAGTTGCTGACTTCAGCACATTTTCAAGTGTCCAGATATACTCACCAGAAGAAGCCGCACCGCAGACTACACCCCAAATGAGGGGAATCCAGGTGATGGGCTTCATCAGTTGTAACCGGATTTTCCAAAGGGAAGTTTCCCCTGATGCTGCACCTTTCATACCCAGTAGCTGCCTGGTTTTAGCATTGCGATCGCTTCCAGCGGTGCGTAGCCCATCGCCAATGGCTGTTGCTGGCACACTGGGATTTATTGCTACTGAATCTAGTGACTCAGCAGGGTTGGGATCTGGGGTAATAGGGGTTGATTCAGACATAAGGTGTACTTATTAATAAGGTATTAAGCATTGGGGTTAGGGAAGAGGCTGGAGGCAATAAGGAATAACCTGTACCCTATTGCCTTCTTCAATCCCCAATTCCTATGCACCATTACCGTGACTTAAAACGAAATTATCAAATAACTATTCTGAAACTTTGCTCCAGTAACGGGTCTACCACTCAGGGCAGGGGGTAGGGAGAGATTCCGCCGTTGATCTCCTGCTTCCACTGTGACTTCTGGGCCTTGCTGAGTGAGTTTGACCTGTTTTTTCTCAAATCCTGGCAAAAATAACCGTACCTGGCGATTTTGGATGTCAATTTCAATTGGTCTGGGAGCTTGTACTGCTTGCGCTTCAAAGTTGGGTAGGGCATCTAGCATTGGTTGCCAGTCACCTGTTGGTGAGTCAGGGACGACGCTAACAGGTAGAGGTGCAAATTCCTCTGACAGGTTAACGCTTGTCTCAGACGACACCAAGAGAACACCGCCAACAGTTAGACCGACTTGTTGAGCACTACCCCATAAGTAACGGGTACTTGCTACTTCAATCGGGTCTTGTGTAGTTACCAAAAAAGCAGCAATGCGCTTAGGATCAGCTAAAGCAGCCCTACCTTTTTCTAAGAAATTGTTGGCTTGATTAGTGGGTTGGGCAAAGTTATCTGCCGTCCAGTTGATATTGAAAAAAGTACTGACCAGTGGTTGAATCAGCGGCGATTCCGAAATTGTTTTTCCCAGGTCGGAGTTGACAAACAATTGCCGAAATCGCCGGAAATACCAGCTCAAAGACTCTGGTATTCCCAACGTTCGTAACGTGGAAGCGTCACCTGCGCCATCGTAGACGATCGCATCATATTGGCCACTGGCATCATATTCGCGGATAGCATTCAGGGCAAGAGCGCTGTCCATTCCTGGCAATACTACTAGTTCTTGACCATGAACCTCTTTGAAGATAGGTGTACGGAGGTATTGAGCCTCAAGTTTTTTCACTTCGTCCCAGTTGCGTTCTAGCAATAAAGATGCTTGAAACTGTACAACTTGCAAGTTGGGAGCGATTTGGTGGGGGTCGGGAGTAATTGTAGTACCTAGCAGGATTTGAAATGTTGGTTCTGGATGTCCTGCTAGAAGTACGCGTTTACCTTGGCTTGCCAATAATTTGGCGGCGGCGATCGCAATTTTGGTACGATCAACGCCGCTTTTGCCCAAAAATGTCAATATTAGGGCCATTACTTGATTCCTATTTTCACCGCCGATCTTTTCAACCTTAGCACTCAACAAATACTCTCAGCTTCCGCTTTAAGTTCTCTCTATTACACAGGTTTGATTTCATCTTCAAAAAACCAAGTAGAAAAACCATCATCAAACTGTACTACTACACCGACACCGCCACCATCGGTCACTTTGTAGCCCAAGATGCCACCTACTTGTCCTAGCCTTTTTACAAGGGGGGGAGAGACGCGATCGCGCAAACGAAAGACTTTAACCTTTTGTCCGATTTCCATGCCTACTTACAATTTCAGATAAACCAAGTCTCAGTGTAGCTGAATCTGGGACTCATTAAGTGTCAAATTGGGAATGGGGGATGGGGCATGGGGCATGGGGCATGGGCTGTCT
>NZ_JADEXR010000250.1 GCF_015206995.1 aff. Roholtiella sp. LEGE 12411
TGCAAGGACATACCCTGATTTACTCCAGGCATTAGATGCGGCATTCGCAGAAGTGACGATAGAGAATTTACTCGGTTGGTTTACTCACTGCTGCTACTGTACTTCAGAAGACTGATAACCGCTATATCAAAGATATCAAGTGACTGAAATTACACGCGATCGCGTGTTAAATAGTTTGAAAAGATTTCGCCAATTACTATTAAAAAATAATTCTGCAATCGAATTACATAAAGCTATAGAACGAGAGTTTATCTTGTACCAATCAGTCGGACAAGATACTAAAGGTAAGGTCTTATTCACTGCTTATTATGAACCACTTTATGCAGCTAGTCGTTTTCCTACAGCAGAATATCGCTATCCTGTTTATCAATTACCCCCTGATTTAGACTCCTGGAATAATTCGTAATGACGCTCCTGCGTCGCTAACGCTGCGCTAACGTAATTCGTAATTCGTATAGATCAAATATACAAGTTTATTTGCGTAACAGCTTACCAGAGATGATTAGTTGTAACTTG
The DNA here is from genome assembly GCF_015206995.1 of aff. Roholtiella sp. LEGE 12411. GTDB lineage: Bacteria > Cyanobacteriota > Cyanobacteriia > Cyanobacteriales > Nostocaceae > Komarekiella. Next base: position 517 of record NZ_JADEXR010000250.1, read on the forward strand.
CTGCCATAGAGTATCAACAGTCACAAATTCATATCCTTGTCGTAGCAGTTGAGGAATGAGGATTTTGATTGTGGCTGCAACATCTTGTCCACCGCAAGCACCATCATGCAAGACAATTAATGAACCGTTTTTGACCTGCTCTATAACTCGCTGCACTACAGTGGTAACGCCTGGTCTTACCCAGTCTTCTGGTACAATACTCCACATAACGGGGCGGTAATTCCACTGAAAAAATAGGTTTAAAGTTGCGGGTGTAAATAAACCGTTGGGGGGACGGACATCACGCACTTGTTGAGGTTGTAGGTTGCAGGCGTTGTAGATTGCAACTTGGGTTTTTTCTAAACTATCCTTAAGGTCAACTGGAGAGAGCATAGGAAAAGAGCGATGATCATAACCATGCAATCCGATCCAGTGTCCGCGATCGCTGACTGTTTTGGCGATCGCTGGTGAACGATTAACGCAAGCACCCAACCAAAAAAAACTGGCTTTAATGTTGTAACGGTCTAAAATTTCCAATACATGGGGCGTGTATTGAGGATGGGGGCCATCATCAAACGTCAGTGCGATCATTTTGGAATTGCGATCGCCACCCCAAAGGCAGTTGGGAAATGCCGGTTGGAGAATACGGTAAAAAATCGGGAACAGGGGAGCTAGCTGCATCTTCGCTTTGAGGATCTTGTTCTGGAACTTGAAATAGAGTTACCTGCAAGCTGCTTTTTGATAAATCCTGGTTTATTCTAAACTCAGACCTAACATATTCCAATACGGTTCAGTTAACGAAAAATCCCAATTTTTCTAATGCTGAAAGACTTATTCTTAGGTTTAAATATTGAGAATAATGTCAATTACTGACCTTAACTGAACCGTATTGTAACATATTCCACTCTTCTCAAATGCTTACTTGTTTTAGTAAAATCTGCCGAAAAAGCTTGATTTTTCGTTTTTAGCTTTTAGAATGTTTAAGCTTTTTAGCAAAAAACTTATTAGTGGGATAGGTTCAAGGTTTATGAAAACCAAACCATTTAAAGTTTGATCTGCGAATTTTAAAGCGAAAAATCTATTTCGTAAAAATGACAGAAGTTCTACATTTCACAGGATTTATCAGGGAAGTCAGTTACAGAACTTACTTAACCCAGGAATTAAAAGAGATTAATTTCGATAATTTTGATGTAAATAAAGCAAATACATTTGGATTAATTAAATCCCCCAATACTGAAATGGCTTATTCACAATGGGTATCGCCTAAAAGAACTAGAAGCTATCCTTTTGCCAGAATGTATAATACATATAATTGTTCTAAAGTGATAACAATTATTCCAGTGATTAAGGATGAAGGAAGTGATGGTGATAGAGATAGAATTCAGTATTCAACCATCTCATGGATGAATTTACTTAATATTTACATCGTACTTGCTTATTACGAAACGGCTAATAAAAGCACAAAAAGAGGGCAAGGTAATAAGCAGAAGTTAACCAATCAACAATTTAATAGCGAATTTGTCAAATCTCAAATTGATGAAATTTTTGCATACCGCCAAAGTGCGCTTCATTGGAATAAGAACCTATTTGAAGAAAGATTTGTAGAAATTTTTGAAAAAGCTCTCGATTGTTATGACTCAATTTCCAGAACAACTGGGGTATCGATTCACTCTCGACAAGGGATGGATAACTATTTACAAAAAATTCTAGAGGAGTTCGAGGAGTTTAAAAATATTTCTCTTAAAGGTTCTCAAAGCGCTAGCAAAAGGGAAGCTCTTACATCCCATAAGCTAGAATATTTGGTTGATGGGTTAAAAGCTACTTTTAGTATTGAAAATTATCTAGGAGGAATTTACTATTTAACACCAGATGAAATATTCCATGAAAATGATACCTATATCATCCAAGAGTCCAAAAACACTTATAAAGAATCTTTACCAAAATTACCCGATATTCAAGATGGGTTATTCAAATTAATATTATTTTCTAATCTGGATTCCTTAAACCTTAACGGGCAAGCGGTATCCTTTATAAGCAAGTTAAAATTAACTGGTAAAAATGTGATAGGGTCTATTATATTTCCAGATGCCTCATCATCAGAGCTACAATCCTTTTTAGCCGCTAATTCAAGAATATTTAAGGGCAATCAAAAAGAAATAATTATAAAACTAGCCTTAGAAGCCGAACATAATCCAAAACTGAAAATAGAAGTAGCAAGTAATTAGCGAGAGAATATTATAATATATATTTATTATTTCAAAATTGAGTACATGAGTTGTGGCGGTAATTATGATAAAGAGTCCACTACGTTACCCAGGTGGCAAGTCAAAAGCCATTAACCAAATAGTCGAATATTTACCAGATAATTTTTCTGAGTTTAGAGAACCTTTTGTGGGTGGTGGTTCCGTATTTATATACTTAAAACAAAAATTTCCTGACATTAAAATTTGGATTAACGATTTAAATCGCGAGTTATTTTTATTTTGGAAATATTCTCAATCCCACCTACCAAAACTTGTAGAAGAAATACGCAGTATTAAAGATAAATATACCAATGGTAAATTACTATTTGAGGAGTTGACTAATGTAGATGTCAACCAATTATCTGACTTTGACAGGGCAGTTCGCTTTTTTGTCCTCAATAGAATTACTTTTTCTGGAACTGTAGAGTCTGGGGGATTTTCCGAGCAAGCTTTTCATAAACGGTTTACTTACTCATCTATAGACCGTCTCGAAAAATTAGAAAAAATATTAACAGCAGATGTAAGAATTACTAATTTAGATTACAGCGAACTATTACACTCAGAAGCGGAAAGCTTGTATGTTGGGGTTTCCCTACACAAAACTGTTCGAGAAGGGAAGGATATATTTATATTTTTAGATCCACCTTATTTTGCAGCAACGAAATCTAAGTTATATGGTAAAAATGGTGACTTACACACCTCTTTTAACCATCAGAGGTTTGCTTCGTTAGTGACAAATTGTCCACAAAACTGGTTAATAACCTATGATGATTCTCCTTGCATTAGAGAAAATTTTAAATCAGCACAGGTTCGAGAGTGGGAATTGCAATACGGGATGAATAATTACAAACAAGATAGTGCTGCTAAAGGTAAAGAATTATTCATTGCCAACTACGAAATTAGGCGTAATTCAAAAATAGATACAAATAGCCATGAAAACCGACAGTCACCATTACAGTTAAGCCTCGAATTTTCTTTCTAAGCTATTAGATTTGGCATCAACGAGTAATAGTTTCCGCAGGCTCTCTTCCCCTAAACATAGCCCAGCAAAGAGTTTACGACACTTTACCCTATTATCCTCTCATGAGAGTGATGAAAGAGCGTTAAACAGCAAAATCATTACTCTTAAGTAAATGTTGTATTAATTATGTTAAATAAATCAGGACTTACGCAACTGGCATATTATTTTAAGTTCGTAGTAAGGACTAAAGTCCTCACTACAAACAAAAAATTGAGATTTTTGTGACACTTGCGTAAGTCCTGTGAATAACATATATTTGCGTCATTGCTTCACTTTCTTTGCAGTGGGGGCATAGGGATAGTAGTCTTCATTCTTCATGCCCATATTCAGAAAGGCGGTTTTCAGAGATTGCTTGATGGTATCGTAGCAAAGGTTAACGATTGGCTCTATTTGTTGTGGGTCGCCTGCTACTACCGCTTGTTGCGATCGCACTAAAAGTAAAAATAATTGATTTATAACCCAAATTTCGCATTTCATGTTGTAGTATATAAAATACAAAAACTAGCTAATTGAGTGGAGTGGCGATCGCACCTGTCTGGAGTTATTTTTTATTAGGAAAAGTAAAAAAAAATATAGTATTGCGACAAAGGGTAATTTTTTAGAGCATTGTTATACGCAATACTAATGATATTCTTGCTTTCTTTGCCAAGATTGCTATGGTTGAATCCGATGAACAGCTACGCTGCTTAGTTGCCCAAGCCTGTGGAAACCCACTCGGAAGCCCTCAGCGTCAGAAGCTGCTCACGCAAATTATTCGCTTGACAGCACCTAGACTCTGGAGGGAAAGTACCCCTTATTATCAAGACGCACTACAACAAACTTGGTTGTATTTCTGCCGCAACGTTTGTGAAGGGTTGACAGGTCAAATATATGACCCCACTTATGGTAGTGTTGTCACCTGGCTGAATGCTTACCTCAAACGTAGATTACAAGACTTTTATCTCAACCAATACCGGGAACAAACCACAACTGTCCCGCTTCGGCTCCACCAGTCTAAGTCGGGTGAAAGCAGTGAAATCATTGACCCTGTAGATAATCTACCTGCAACCCCCCAAGCACCTCCCATTTTGGAAAACTTGGAGATATGGGCTACGACAGATGCGGATGGAGAACTGCGCCGTACTCACATTAAAGGGCGTCCGGAGGTAAATTGTCAGGTGTTAATTCTTAAACGCCTACCACCGGAAGTTGGCTGGAAAGAATTATCTGAGGAATTTAAACTGTCAATTCCGACATTAAGCAGTTTTTATCAGCGTCAGTGTCTACCACGCTTGCGGAAATTTGCTGAGTTAGAGGGCTTGTTATAACAAATCAGCTCATGGAAGCACAGGGATGGGCTAGGGTTAGCGAATAGCTAAATATTTGCTAACAATAGATTATATATACTCACAAATGCTAAGATAGTGGTATGGCTTATGTACCACTACGAGAAGCAGTTAAAAGGCTTGGACTGCACCCAAACACTTTA
>NZ_JADEXR010000041.1 GCF_015206995.1 aff. Roholtiella sp. LEGE 12411
CCCATGCCCCATGCCCCATGCCCCATTCCCAATGCCCAATGCCCTTTCATTTAGAACCGTTAAACCTTTTTGCCAAATCTTCAGTTTTCTGCTGGTAAAATTCCTTGGTTAACATTGGCGGGTATTTAGGAGATTCACCAGCATTTAAGCAAGTCTCAATACAGGCAATTTCTGTATCATCGCCAGGAGACAGAAAGAAAGCTAAAGAGTATCTTTCTGGAAGACTACGGGCATTAGCTGGCATAAGTACCCGATGTTTGGTAGCAGGTAGTTTATCGTTTGTCCATCGCTGCATGACATCTGCGATAAAGACTATGGGTGTGTTAGGGAGTGGGGGCGCAGCAATCCATTCTCCGGCGTTAGTGCAGACCTCTAACCCACCATTATCATCCTGAAAGAGCAAGGAAAGACTGCCCCAATCTGTATGTTCCTCAAAGCGTGCTTCTCCAGGTTGTGGAGGTTCAGATACCTCATAGTAGCGGTGTAAAAGCCCGTAGTCTGCTTGTTGAGGGTGGCGATCGCTAAAATAAGATTCGGGTAAGTTTAAGGCCATGGCCATCGCTTTGAGGATGCGATCGCCTGCGTCATGACAAGCTGTAAATAATTGCTGAACAGCATCACGAAAAGCGGGATGCTGTTCCAGGTGTTGATGAACCTGCTGCACCACAGAGGAATCTGTATCTATACGATCTGTTAAAACGGCTTCTCCAAATACGAAAGCCTCCCGAAAGTCACCATTATATTTAGTGTAAAAGTATCCCAGAGCCGCGCCATCCTTCCAGGCGAGTTGTCTTTTTTCTGCCTCTGGTAGCGCAAAGAAGCCATTAGCCTTAGTAAAGGCTTGATCAATTGCATTTTGGGGGACACAATTTTTCAGATAAAAGCAGCCAACCTCTTGAATTGCCTGCAATACTTGATCGGCAGTAAACTGATGAAAATCAAGGATGGGAATCTGCGTTGAAATAGCAGATTGTTGTTCAAGTTCTTTAATGGAGTTCATAAGTTGAAAGTCGGTGAAGTAAAATAAGTTTGTAGTCAGGACTTTAGTCCTTAAATTTGAGCGATTTATCGCTCACTACGAACCACTACGCCCGTATTTTGTGGCTCGGTCATTGGTTCTATTCAGAAGATGATCGCCGACAAAAGTTGGGGCATATTTGGGAGATTCATTTGCTTTTAAGCAACTTTCTAGACAAGTAACTTCCACATCGTAATCAGGAATCACAAAAAAGCTAAATGAGTACCTTTCTTTAACCGCTTGGAAATCATTCGGGACTGAAACTCGATGAGGTGCAGCGCAAAATTTATCATTTGTCCATCGGGACATCATATCTGCCGGCATGACCAAAACTGTACCAGGAACTGAAGAAGTGGTGAGCCATTCTCCTTGAGGTGTGTATACCTCTAGCCCTCCTCCTTGATCCTGAAACAGCAAGGTGATGCTACCCAAATCAGTGTGTTCAAAAAAGCGAGTTTGTCCTATTTTTGGAGCCTGGGAGATATTGGGATAATAATTGAAAACCCCGGCGTGGTTTTGCTGAGAATGTAAATCGGTAAAATAGGAACTTGGTAATTGTAAGGCGATCGCCAATGCTTCTAGCACACTCAAAGCACATTCCTGGGAAGCTTGGAAAAATTGCTGCAAAACTTGACTAAACTCTGGCGGATTTTGCGGCCATTGATTAGGAACATCCAACGCCTCTGCATAACTGTCAACCTCGGCTTTATTTGAGTCAAGTTCATTAGCAAAACTAAAGGACTCATGTAACTGTCCTGGTTGATTACCAATGAACATTTTCTCAAATGGGATGTATCCTCGACTACGCCCGGTTACTGCTGAGGCTACTTTCTGTTTCTCCTCTAATGGGAGTGCAAAAAATCTTTCGGCTTGAGCAAAGGCTTGGTCAATTAAAGTTTGGGAGATACCATTTTTTAAGTAAAAACAGCCCACCTCTTGAATAGCATGAGAAATTTGGTTAGCAACTGCTGTTTTGGCATTGGTATCACCCACAATAAATGGATGAAAGTCAATAATCGGTATCTGTGTTGAAACAGTTGTTTGCTTTGCAAGTTCGTTGATTGAAGTCATCGTTAAAAAATTCCTAAAAATATAGATGATTATCTCTTGGGTAATAGTTAGCGTTTCTGTACAGATAGAAAAGCTTTTAGAGAAAATGAATTATTCATCACGCATTAACTCACAAGTATTACGTAGCACTTGTGGTAAACTGCGCGATCGCCACCCGCAACAAAGGTGTCAATACAATTAGGATTCCGAGAAACCGCAGTCGGTGCAGAAGTACAATATCCACCGAGATTATCCCAATCACTCCAGGTTGAACCATCCCATACCTTGCGGTACATTGCACCATCACAGCCAACAGTAAAGATATCAAGCCGATTTACAGCAGTAGAAGTGGCGGCGACACCGTATTGGCAATATCCTCCCAGGTTTTCCCAACCACTCCAAGCTGAGCCATTCCACCCCTTGTGATAAATCGCGCCATCTCCCCCTAATACAAAGGTATCAATGCAGTCTGTCCCGCGAGCAACCGCAGCTGGTGCAGAAAGACAGTAACCTCCAAGATTATTCCACTCATCCCAGGCTGAACCATTCCAACGCCTGTGGTACATCCCGCCATCAATGCCAACAGTAAAAATATCTAGCCGATTCTCACCACCAGAAGCGGCGGCGACACCATAGTGAGAGTACCCACCAAGGTTTTCCCAACGACTCCACTTTGAACCATCCCACCATGTGCGGTATGTAGCGCGATCGCTACCCAAAACGAAGGTGTCAATGCGGTTCAGCCCCCAAGAAACCGCAGATGGTGAGGAAATACAATAACCACCGAGTCTTTGCCAATCGCTCCAAGTTGAGCCATCCCACCACTTATGCCATAGAGGGCCAATACTAGCGGTGATCAAGATATCTAGCCGATTTTCTGACCAAGAAGCGGCTGTTACACCATACTGACAGTATCCATCTAGATTTTCCCCATCCGTGGAAAATGTTGGCATATCTGCTGTTGAAGCAGGACTCATTGCCGGAAATGGCATACCGATTGCTGCGGTAGTTGAATAGCTTATTGTCATTGGACTCTTTTCTTCCTTTGCGTTCTTTGCGGTTCCTTAACTAAAGCGTTTTTGAATTAGAATTTTTCCACTACGCTGTACCACTTGTGATATAGTGCGCGATCGCTACCGAGAACAAAGGTATCAACGCGGTTTGATTGCGAAGAAACCGCAGCCGGTGCAGCAATAGAGTAGCCACCGAGATTGTTCCAACCAACCCAGTTTGAGCCATCCCAGTACTTGTGGTACACTGCACCATTACGGCTGATGATATAAATATCTAGCCGATTCTCAGATCCAGAAGCAGCAGTGACACCGTACTGGGAGTAGCCACCGAGTTTTTCCCAACCAACCCAGTTTGAGCCATTCCAGCACTTGTGGTATATGGCGCGATCGCTACCCAAAGCAAAGGTGTCAATCCGGTTCTCTCCTCTAGAAACCGCAGCTGGCGTGGAAATACAGTAGCCTCCAATTTTTTCCCAATCACTCCAAATTGAGCCATCCCAATACTTGCGGTACATGGCTCCATCCCAGTTGACAATAAAAAGATCCAGCCGATTATCTGCCCAAGAAGCAGCTGCGACACCAAACTGAGAGTAGCCCCCAAGATTTAGCCAATCACTCCAGGTTGAGCCATCCCAGTACTTGTAGTAGACGGAGCGATCGCCCCCAATCACAAAAGTATCAATCCGGTTCTCGCCTCTAGAAACCGCAACTGGTGCAGAAATACAGTAGCCCCCCAGCCTTTCCCAATCACTCCAGATTGAGCCATCCCACTTTTTATAGTACATAGCGCTATCCTTACCAATGGTAAAGACATCTAGCCGATTTTCTGCCTCAGAAGTAGCAGCAACACCATACTGAGAGTAACCCCCAAGATTTACTCCATCCATTGCAAAAGATGGCATCTCTTCTGTTGAAGCAGCACCCATCATTGGATATGGGGTTGGTGGAGGATAGGGAATACGTCGAGAAGCATCTAGAGGTTCCATTTCTACTGTCGGCATCTCGTTAGATATTTCCTCTGTAGTTGTTTGGCTTATTGTCATAAAAACTTATAACCTGAATTAATTACGAATTATTTCTTAGACTTTTTAAAATTACCTTAGTGGCTAGTTGATGTCCCGCAGGATTCCAATGACCATCGATATCAAAGTAAAGCTTTTCTTGCTGACTATTTTTTCTAAAATCATCAGTTAAATTGACACAAGTTACCTCTTTTAATTTAGCGATATCACATAATCGTTGATACCCAATTTCTTCATTTTTCAGCAAAGTTACATCATCAGGAAATAGCTGGGCGTAATCGTTGATATATGCTGATTCTTTTGAAGGTACAAGAAAAACAAACAGCTTAACTTGATTTTCTTTGGTCAAGTTAATGATGCGTGATAATGCCGCTTCTACTTTTACAACAGCATCAGATGTTAAATAATCGCTATCTACACCAACACCTGATTCAGGTTGCGCCAGCGATAAATTAAATAGAGTTAAACCATTCTCTGCTTCTCTAGAGATAGGTAAATGCAAGCTTTTTTTGTTATTTTTCAACACAAACTGGTACAAAAAACTTTTTTCATACCAAGGTGAATAACTTCTTTCTTTAAGAGTATTGTATATCTTTTGACCAATATCCGCTGAATAATTAGTCAAGTCATTAGCAACTATAGATAAGATTACTGTATTAGGTTTATATTTAGCTATAAAATCATTAAATAATGTTTCATATTGGGCAAAAGAATAACCAGGAACACCTAAGTTAATTACTGATTGTTTCAATTCTGATTCAATAAGCCGGGGAAATGTTTTTTCCTCACTGACCCATTGCCCCCATGTAAATGAATCTCCAATAAAATACAAGTTGGATTTGGTGTAATCTTTTCTTAAATTCCGAAATCCATAACTATCTGTATTAGCAACTTCTGTAACTTTTGCTTCTTGCCAAACAGTTTTAAAGTCCTTCAGGTTTGATTTCGGCTTGTAGCCTAATTGAGCATCCGGTTGAATAAATTGATAAAAAATTTGCGCCTTGGACTTTTGGGGAACAGCAACTCCCGTACTAATGGCAAAAGTCTCAACGAGCAACAGACCAACCATAACTCCAGCCAACATGAGAAATAAATTTTGTAGCCAAGGCTTTATTTTTTGCATGAATCTTAACTCTTTTAATTACGAATTACGTAGCTTGCTTCTCGCCAAAGGCGAGTATTACGAATTAGTAATTATTTTGGTCAATCCCTGTTGACAGAGTGTTTTAGCCACAATTTCTCCTGCTAACTGATGTCCTAAAGCATTCCAATGCCCATCACAGGGAAAAGTATTATCAAACCCGTGTAAGCAAACGTTATTCTCTTCCGCATACGCCTGAAAAGGTTGTCCTAGATTGATCGTGGTAAAACCTTCTTGTTCTCCTAACGCTGTTATCCGCTTTTCTGGGTAAAACCAATCTGTTAGCCCTGATACCTCCTGAGCATGACGCACGTTAGGATCGGGATTAACTTGGAGGGCAGTTGTTAGCGTCACCACAGCAAAATTCGCTTTCTTGGCGATCGCCTCATCATGTATTAAGCGAATTAGTCCTTCTGTTAGTTGCCATGCTTTTTGCCATTCAGGATCAGTAGCGGTGTTGTAGACAAGCCATTCTGTTTGCTTCCAGACATTTTGCCATTCATGGTCAGTTAACGGAGACAGTTTTGCAGGTTTGGTTGCCAACTGGGGGTCTTGTTTTTCGTTATCTTGACGAGGAAGTGGCAAAGCATATTTTAGTTGCTTTAGAACTTGTAAAATCCGCAAGTGGTCTTGAATTTGGAGATAAGCCTGATGCCACCATGACTTCTGTGAGCGATAGATGTCCATATTCACAAATGAGTCATCAACCACCCAATCACCTTCTTGATCGATAAAATAGGGTTTCATGAGGGCGCTATTATCCATAGCAGTGTTACTCACCATTTTTTCGGTGAGAGTGCGGGAGTTGTTGATCACATCGTTGCCAGTATAGAAATTCAGAAGTACGAGATCTGGTGAATAGTTCCAGACCTTTTGCTGTAAGGAGATTAGTTGTTGATCGGTTCCATAACCATTCACGCCGAAGTTCATCACTTCCACGTCACGACCTGCTAAGGTAGGACAATCTTTCAGTTCACGTTCGATGACTGCTGCAATTCCTTGTGCTTGCGGCACTTGCACAGCTTCTGTAAAGGAATCTCCCAGCAAGGCAATGCGAAAGGTGTTCTCTGGCTTAACCTGCGGATGTTCTCGGTCGTGAAAACCTTCGCTATTGTATTGAACATAAGCTTCTCCTTCGTCACGAACCCACCCAGCTGCATCAGGTCGTCCTGCCCAACCTCTGTGTTGATCAACGGTATAAAATGTGTTAAACTCAATCCCGGCAATGCGTAAGCCAATTTCAACGACAGCCAACCCGAAGAAAATCCCGCCGAGCAGCAAACCGAGGCTCAGCGTTACCTTTACCCAACCCTTTAATGATGTTGTCACGTTACATTCCTTAAAATAACGTGTAAATAAAGGGTGCTAGCACGGATGTTTGTGCGAAGACAATCAGGATACCTAAAAGCAATAGTGTAACGATGAGTGGAAGCAGGAAGAATTTTTGGCGTTCTTTCAGAAAGCCCCATAAATCTTTGAGGAAGTCTTGTGTTGTTTCAAACATTAGAAAGGTTTCTCCATTCTTTCTCTAGGTTTTACTTGAGCGATAACGCGATAGGTTGCTAAATCAGCATCTAACTTTCTTTTCATTGTGTCTTGATGGAACACACCCCGCATCACTAAACCCATTGGCATCAATAAAGCATAGAAAACAATGCCTAGAATGATGCGCGTATTAATCCAGCCTAAAACTAGGCCAATCTTCATCCAAATTTGGTAAATACCATTGAGGGTTGCGGGGGCTATAAGTGCCCAAACCCAAAGGATGGTGGCAATCAACCAAGGTAAAATGGGTAAAGGTTCATGGTGGAGCAGGGGCAGTAGACTACCGAATAAACCAGCTGCGATCGCACCGCCAAGCAGTCCAAAATCCCGTAGTCCTTTGCGATCAAGTTCTCGTATTTCGTTCATCAGCGTTAATCTAATTCAAATTCTGTTTTCCAAGATTCATCTTTGTGGATCTGGGGTTGATCAGATTTGGCAAGGATAAAGTTCTCCAGCACTAAATAATCCATCTCTGTTCTCATAAAACAGCGATAGGCATCTTCTGGGGTACACACAATCGGTTCACCTCGAACATTAAATGATGTGTTTACCAAAACTGCACAACCCGTTTTTGCCTGAAAATGTCGCAGCAGTTCATAGTATCGAGGATTGGTTTGCTGATGAACCGTTTGAATCCGAGCCGAGTAATCTACGTGGGTGATGGCAGGAATGTGCGATCGCTTCACGTTTAACTTTTCAATACCAAACAACTCCTCCTGCTCTTTTGTCATGGAAATCCGTAGTTCAGCTTTGATGGGTGCAACCAAAAGCATATAAGGGCTAGGACGGTCAAGCTCAAAGTAATTGGAAACCTGTTCTGCTAAGACGGAAGGGGCAAAAGGACGGAAGGATTCACGGTATTTAATTTTCAGGTTCATCACCGATTGCATTTTGGGACTGCGAGGATCACCAATAATCGAGCGACCGCCTAACGCCCGTGGGCCAAACTCCATCCGTCCAGAGAACCAACCGATGACATGCTCTTGCTCTAGAATTTCGGCAAGATGAGGCATGAGTTTATCATCTTCTAGGTATTGATAGGGCGCATTTACAGACTGGAGATATTCACGAATTTCTGTTTCCCCAAAACTAGGGCCTAGATAGCCACCCCGCATAGCATCCCCATCCTGGGGAAAACGAGGCTTATCATGATATTGATGCCAAATAGCTAATGCTGCCCCAACTGCCCCCCCTGCGTCTCCAGCGGCGGGTTGAATCCAAATATCTCGAAAATCTGTTTCTCGCAAAATTCGACCATTGGCGACGCAATTCAAGGCAACTCCGCCGGCTAAACAAAGATAGTCTGTATCCAGTTCCTTCTTTACCGTTCTTGCCAAACGCAAAACGACTTCCTCGGTAACGTATTGGATAGAACGAGCTAAATCCATCTCTCGTTGGGTTAATTTACCCTCACTTTCACGGGGCGGACTGCCAAACAGCGTATGGAATTTCGGGGTGGTCATGGTCAACCCCGTGGTGTAGTTGAAGTAGTCCATATTCAACCGAAAGGTTCCATCTTCCTTGAGATCCAAGAGATGGTTAAGGATATGGTCTACATATTTGGGTTCACCGTAGGGCGCTAAACCCATGAGTTTGTATTCCCCAGAGTTGACCTTGAAACCTGTGTAGTAGGTAAAGGCAGAATAGAGCAACCCTAAAGAGTGGGGAAAATCAATTTCCCATTGAGGAGTTAGTTGATGTCCTTCTCCCAACCAAACGGAGGTGGTTGCCCATTCTCCTACCCCATCCAGGCACAGCACCGCCGCCCGTTCAAAGGGGCTGGGAAAAAAGGCAGAAGCGGCGTGAGCTTGGTGATGTTCAGTAAACAAAAGTTGGGGCAATTGCGTTCTTTTGCAATCTCCAAGGGTCGCCAGTTCCCTTTTTAAGAGCGTTTTTAGATAAAGCTTTTCCTTTAACCAAACTGGCATAGCGGCAATAAAGGAAGCCAATCCCTTGGGCGCGTAGGCGAGATAGGTTTCCAGTAGCCGCTCAAATTTAACTAATGGCTTATCGTAAAAAACGATTTGGTCTACTTGTGTCAATACAATACCAGCTTGTTTCAGACAGTAGGCGATCGCACTTTTGGGAAATCTCGCATCATGTTTTTTACGGGAAAAACGCTCCTCTTGAGCGGCAGCAACAATGTCACCGTCAACAACTAAGGCGGCGGCACTATCGTGGTAATAAGCTGAAATTCCCAGAATACGCATTTTTTTATATAAAACTCCTATTTGTTTCTCTCAAAAACTAGTAAATTTTTACTCCCTATCCCCTATTCCCTATTCCCTATCCCCTATCCCCTATTCCCTATTCCCTATCCCCTATTCCCTATTCCCTATATCGCTCAATTTCCATAGACCCAAACTCTTTTGTTTATAGTCTTGTCTTTCAGTCGTTTCTTCATCAATGATTTCGAGCATATCTGGAAATTTGTACGGAGGTAATTGTAAATCTATTGCTCGCCAATCACCTGTAACAATATCTTTATTTTCAAGAATTCCTGGATAAGTTGTAGTTAAAAGATATTGAGAATTGCTTTTTTTAAAGTTTTTAATTACAGCAAGAGCATCTTTAAATGAGAGATGTACTAGACAATCTCTACAGAAAATCAAATCGACTTGAGGGAGTGTATCTGTTGCTAAATCAATAGCAATAAAATCTCTAGTCTCATTACCATAAAGACGTTGATTGTCGGTAATTAAATCGGCAACGATATCACATCCAATATATTTTTCTAGATTTAATTGTGCTTCTTTTAGCCAATAGAAATCTCCACAAGGAGCATCGAGCATTGTTTTGATATTGAGTTTCTCCAGTAAAGCTGGTAATTTTTTGAGAATAACTAATGTTTGCTGAATATTAGAACCTCTGCCAGAAACAGATTCGCGATCGCCCCACCTATTACGATAATATATATCATTAAAAACTTCCTTTCTATTTTTGCCTCGAAACGATAAAAGCATCAATTCATATTGTAAATTAAATGACAGATGGTTCAAGAAAGATTTGATGGGATGTAGAATGCTATCCTTGCTCATAGTTTTTAATTTTAAAAAAGTTTATTGCTAACGGTTACTAAAACTGAAAGTAGACAAAGGGTTGAGGACTGATTGCTGCAAACCGAAGTATTGTTGAAACTAACACTCCATAGAAAACCGCAAAACTCCATTTAGGAATTTTCTGCCACCAGTCCGCAAACCAACCTTTATAGGTTGCCCAATGCATCACAATTAAAGGTATAAAAATCCATCCAATTTGAATATCTAGATTTTGAGATCCAGGAGAATTCAGGAATACAAAAGATTTTTCTACTTGTATAGCAGTTGCTAGATCGTTACTCCGAAAGAAGATTGCAGAGGCACAAAACCAGTAAAATGTCAGGGGGATGCCTAGCATATTTCTCAGTGGCAACAATCGTTTATAGGGAGCAATCCAGGATGACCATTGCTTGTGAACAATTAAAGCAATGCCATTCAATCCCCCCCAAACGACAAAATGCCAAGCCGCACCATGCCAGAATCCAGAGGTAAGCATCAGAATGAGAAGATTTCTAGACCTAAAGAGTTCTGTGCGTTGATCTTTTGGTCGCATTTTCATCAAAGGGGTATAAATATAGTCTCGCAGCCAGGTGAAGAGGGTAATGTGCCAACGTTGCCATAACTGAGTGATATTGCTGGAAAAGTAGGGAAAATTAAAGTTGAGAGGTAGCTTGTATCCAAGTAAACCTGCACAGGCGATCGCCATATCTGAATAGCCAGAAAAGTCGCAGTATATTTGTATAACGAAAGAAATAACAGCAATCCAACAACTTAAGGCGGTATAAATCTCTGGATTCGTGAAATACTGGTCTACCAATGGAGAGAGATTATCCGAAATACAAGCTTTCTTAAAATATCCCACCAGAAAAAGCGTTAAACATCCTCGAAAATCAACCTCGTTTAAACTTTTCGGGGTTAGTAGTTGAGGTAAAAAAGTAGATGCGCGGACAATGGGGCCCGCAACTAATTGAGGGAAAAAAGATACAAATAGAGAAAAATCCCAAAAACTTCTAACAGGTTTGAGTTTACCCAGATACGCATCAATTGAATAGCTCAGAGTTTGAAATGTGTAAAAACTAATGCCTGCTGGAAGAATGATTGCAAGGGTTTTAATACTAATAGGTAATCCCAAAAAAGTTAATAAGTTTGAGGCAGAATCAACGAAAAAGTTATAGTACTTAAAAAATCCTAATAATCCTAGATTTACTACTAAACTGAGTGCTAACCATGCTTGGCGCTGCGGCTGATTTAGGGGTTCATTTAGTAGTGCATCCCAAGAAAATGTGTTTATCCATCCGTTCTTAGTTTTTTCTCTATCTACTGCTTCGCTAATTTTAATTTCTTGTCCTACTGTTGAACAATCTACCTGTGGTCTATATAGCATCAAACCGACAAAGTAATCAACAACTGTAGAAAGTAAAAGCAGGGAAAGAAAACGCCAATCCCAAGCACCATAGAAAATATAACTACAGGCTAGCAACCAGGTTTTACGATGATTGTGTTTCTGTAAAGCCCAGTAGACGCAGAAAATAAGAATAAAGAAAAAGAGAAAACGAAATTCTGTAAAAACCATATTTATTATAATGGGTGAATTAACTTCTACCAAATCAATTCTGACTTATAGATATAGGCTGTTGATTATATATTTCCTTTTGAGATAACTTAAGATGTTCAGAAAACTTTGCAGCCAAAGCGCGTGTGAATTCTTGAGCGCCTTGGTGATTTAAATGCCTAGCATCAGCTCGGCGTTCAATGTCATAGAGAGTGGCGAAAGTATTGGGATTATTAAAAGCCAATATGGTCGAAATATGTCCTAAATCGTAAGCTCTCATAATAGCAGAATGGTCCCCATCAGAATCTAGAATTGGAGGAATAAAAAAGATAGGTTCAACTTTAATTTTGTTTATCTCCTCTTGACTATCAATTCTATAAATCATCTTTTTAATAATTTTAAGCGCATAAGAATCGAGTGGATATACAGATGTATTTTCTCGATCCAAAACTCCTAATTTTGCTTGCTTTAATCTAATTTTATAACTCTGCAAGTAATTCAATTGAAAAGTTTTTTTCCACTCTTCACTATTTTTCAGCCAATCCATTGCGTAATATCCAGCTTCCTGTAGTAATTTTTCACCAGTTATTCTTTTGGATAATGGATCTAATTTTGGCTGCCAATAATTAGAAAAATAACCAATCCCTAGCCATCGATGGAGAAAGCTTATTGAATTTGCATAATATCCGCTAATCTTATCTTTAAAACTATAGGTTGATTCTGCGATTAATTTAAAATTCTCTATCGTTTTTATAGGAGTATGCCAGTAAACATTTTTAGCTGAATTCGGTGCTTCTTCCATGTAAATGTTATCCAAACAATCTAAAAATATCCATTTTAATTTTGCTGGTTTTAAAGCTAGAATTTTTTGCAAGTAGAAATCCATTTCAGCTACATTTGCCGCCAATATACCAAAATTGAAAGATCTGATCTTCTTATCATTCTCTGCCATTGTTTCATCAAAGACTTTGGGTGTAACTCCTTGATATGTGGTACTTGGCCCCAAAAAAATAACATTATAATCATCTTTGTGTTCAGTAAAATATTGGAATTTAACACTGATGTCATCAAGATTTTGAGGAGTACCAGAAGATGGTAAAACTGTATTGATTAATCCAGCCGTCGAAATCAAAGCAAGCAGAAAAACCAAGCTATAACCAAACATAATTAGTGGTTTTGGCACTATTTTTTTTAAAATATCTACATTCATTGTCAGGTTGCCTTGAGAATAAACACTTTATTTTTGCCTTACGCAGAGAGAAAATATAAAATTATAACTTTTGCCAAAAGTCTAATCTTCAGAAGAAATTAAAATCGATGTATTTTTATTATTTCTTTGGGTGTAAAACTCGCTTGTCAGAATGGGTGGATACTTTGCAGTTTCATTTGCACCTAAACAACTCTCAGGACAGGCAATTTCGGCATCATTATTAGGAGAAGCAAAAAAAGCAAAGGAGTATCTTGGTTGGATGGATTGGGATGCATACGGTATTTTAACTTGGTGCTTTGTGGCATAAACTTTATCGTTCGTCCATCGTTGTAAAATTTCTCCTGCCATCACAACAACCGTATCAGGAATCAGGGGAACTGGAACTCGCTCTCCAGTTTTGGTGCAAATTTCCAACCCTTCTACCTCATGTTGAAACACATAAGTGATAGTATTTCCATCTGTATGTTCTCCCAGGCGAATGTTTTGGGTTTTGGCAGGTTCAGATGCACCAAGATAGTGATGCAAACCCATTGCATGATTTTGCTCAGAATGCAATTTGGTAAAATAAGATTCTGGCAGTTTCAAAGCAATGGCTAAGGCTTCAAGGACTTTCAGCGCACTTGCGTGACAAGCTGCGAAGAATTGCAACATCACTTCATGAAATTCCGGTTGATTTTGCAGCCATTGGTTAGGTTGGTGAAAAGGATGATCTAGTGCATCCAATTCCTCTGGGTTCATTTCCCTACCAAAGTAAAATTGTTCGCTGAGTATGCTTGACATCCCCATAGGGATATATCCTCGGTGACACTTTTCTGTTAAAGCTACCTGCTTTTTCTCTTCTAACGGCAGTGCAAAAAAATGCTTGGCTTGAGCAAAGGTTTGAGCAATTAGAGTTGCGCTGATATCATGATTTTTTAGGTAGAAACATCCCATATCCTGTAAAGCACTGACAATTTGATTGGCAATTAATTCTTTAGCAACCGTGTCACCCACTAAAAATAGATGGAAGTCAATGAGGGGAATCGGCGTTGAAACAATAGATTTTTTTGAAAGTTCGTTGGTTGAGATCATCGTTAAAAATTTCTAAAAAGGAAATTAATTATGCGTTGTCTAAAATCCGGCGTTGCCAAATTGAGTAGAGACGTAGCACTGCTACGTCTCTACATTTTTTGTCGGAGATACCTATTGTTTTTCAGATGTATAGCTTCCTGTAGCGACTTGATTGATATATTCATGGGTACGAATTGGTGGATAGCTGGGAGTTGCATTTGCCTTGATGCAATTTTCTAAGCAAGTAATTTCGGCATCATAATCGGGAGATTCAAAATAGATAATCGAGTACCTGGGATTACTAGGGAATTTGGAGGGTAGGGGAACTCGATGTTTGGTGGCGGGAAACTTGTCGTTTGTCCAGCGCTGCATTAAATCTGCAAGAATAACCAGAGTTTTACCAGGGAGGTAGGGCGCTGCAACCCATTCCCCTGCATTGGTGCAAACTTCTAGCCCAGCCGTCTCATCTTGAAATATTAAAGTAATACTGCCGTAATCTGTATGTTCAGCAAACCGAGTTTCGCCAGGGGAAAGAGTTTCCTGTAAAGGTGGATAGTGATTGATGGAGGTGTTGAAGTTGCGTTCTAGATGGAAATCGGTAAAGTAGGACTCTGGTATTTTTAAGGCGATCGCCAGTGCTTGTAAAATACTAAAGGACGCATCACGACAAGTTGTAAAAAATTCCAATAGGGTTTGGCGAAACTCTGTTTGGTTTTCAGGCCATTGATTTGGTTCACCAAACCTCTGGTGAGTTCCATCCGCTTCAGCTGGTGCAACATCTAAACCATAATTGAATGCTTCCAGTAATACCCGCTCTTTTCCACGAGCAACGTAGCCTCGACTTGTTCCAGGAAACAGTTTTGCTTGATTTTTCTCCTCCTCTGGTAGTGCGAAAAAAGCCTGTGCTTGAGCAAAAACTTGCTCAACCAAGCCCTGAGGTACACAATTTTCGAGGTAAAAACATCCAGTTTCTTGAATAGCAGACGAAATGCGATCGGCAACTGCTTGCTTGGTAGCGGTATCACCGACTATAAACGGATGGAAATCAATCATCGGAATCGGTGTGGAAACAATTATTTGGGGTTCACGTTCTTTGATTGGGTTCATTGGTAAAAAATTCCTCTTCGTAATTCTGCGCGGTGTCCAGATACCTGACTTCTTTAAGAAGTTGGGGATCTAAATTTTCAATTCATAAACATTCCAAAATGTTCCTTGTAAAGCAGAGTGTTTCACCCCCTGAATACGATTTCGCACGGACACCATTGATAATGAGTTCACTAAATAAATAAACGGCAAATATTCCTGACTAAGCTGTTGAGTTTCTGCATAAATCTGCTGGCGTTGTGCTTCATTTGCTGCTGCACCTTGAATGTAGAGATCATCAATCTTTTGTTCCCAATCTGCTACCTGCTGTCCAGTAATCGGCATTTGTCCGGCTTGGGGTTGGCGATTAAAAAAATGCCAGTTCCCTTTAGTAGACCAAATATTTACTGCTTCGTTGGGTTCTACCGTCATTGGGAAACCATCAATAATCTGACAATCCCAATCCAGACGATTTGTTAATTTGTCTACAACTAAGCCGACTGCAATCAAATTCAAATCTACCTGGATTCCTATCTGGTTCAAATCGTTTTGAATCAGTGGAGCCATGTTTTGCAACACCTTATTACCAACATTAGCGGTGAGCGTAAATCGGACTCGATTCCCATCGACATCGAATAACTCACCTTGATTGTTGTATCGAAAACCTGCTTTGAGAAGTAACGCTTTTGACTTCTGAGGGTTATAGTCGTAGACTGGTAAACCTGTTTCTTGAGAAAGATAGTAAGGACTTTGCACTGCGATGGGCGAATTTTGTAGTGCTCCTATCCCCCCAAAGAGATTGGTGAGCATACGCGGACGATTGATGCTATGAGCAACCGCTTGGCGGAATGCCACTGTATTGAACCAGCGAGATTTAATAGGATCAATTAGAGGCTTACCATTTCTGCGTCCTGTATTCAAATTAAACATCATAGCTGTGGTTCCTGTTTGAGAACCGCCATTATAAATTGTGAATTCTCCCTGTTTTTCTTCTCGTTTCAATAATGAAAAATAATTAGGATTTACATCAATAAAATCAAGACTTCCAGAACGAAATTGGATTAACGCCGTATCATTATTACTGACCGTGCTTTGAATAATGCGATCAATATAAGGCTGAGTGTGACTTTGAGCATCTTTACGCCAGTAATAGGGATTTTTGCGAAAGGTTATCCGCTCACCTGGAATGTATGATTCTAATTTATAAGCACCGTTACTAATAATTTGGTTGGGTGGAGTATCTGTACCCCAGGTTGAAAGGAATAACGGTCTACCTGCGGAGTCTTTCGTATTGATGGACGATCGCAGGATGTGAGCGGGTAAAATTTCTAGTTTTGTTGTGCGAATAAAGGGGGCAAAAGGTTCTGGAAGGGTAAATTCAACCCGCCAATTATCCAGTTTCTTCACTGTAGGAAAACTGCGAGTTTTACCTATTTGTAAAAAATCTTTTGCATAAGAAGGAATGGCGATATTCGTATAAATATCTTTATAAGTAAATACTACATCATCGGCAGTCAGCGGTTCACCATCTGACCATTTCAGTCCTTTTCTCAGGGTAAAAATAATTTGCTTTTGGTCTTCAGAAATCTCCCACGATCGCGCTAATGCTGGTTCAATTTCTCCTCGACCATTTTCACGAATTAGACCTTCATAAAGGTAAGTCAAAATCCCGACTCCCTGCTCCATCAACTGAGGGTTAAAGGTATTGGGTTCAATAGAACTACTAACAATGATTTGAGATCCGGCTACTGCTTTGTAGAGCAAGTTAGTTTGGACACAACTAACTAGGACAAACGCCAGGATAAATCCTAGTAAAAGTGGCGATTGCCGACGGCGGATAGCGGTAAATGTGATCAATCTTCGCATAGTTGTGTTCTTGAGAAACTTCTTGTACCTGCCCTACATGGCGCTGTATCCCCCATCCACCATCAAAACTGCCCCCGTTACATAAGAAGCTGCCTCAGACGCGAGAAATATCACTGGGCCGATGAGTTCCTCTGGTTTACCGCGTCGCTGCATAGGAATCACAGCACTTAGATGTTGTTGATCCTCTTGTGGCGATCGCTGAAATGTTTCAGTACCTTCCATGATGTTGTCGATATAGCCAGGAGCAAAAGCATTGACACGAATTTGATGATCTGCCCATTCCAGAGCAAGCGATCGCACTAGTAAATTTACTCCTCCTTTGGCTGCTGTATAAGCCGCCGAGCCGTTGATTCCCACTACACTCCCGATGGAAGAGTTCATGATAATTGAGCCGCCTATGCCTTGTTCGATCATTTGTAGTGCCGCCAGTTGAGCGCAGTGAAAGTATCCCTTCAAATTGACGTTGATGATGTTATCCCACTCTAATTCTTCTAAGTCAGCCGCCGATTTGATGATGTCAATGCCGGCATTACACACCATAATGTCGAGTCTGTGATAGTGCGCTACAGTTTGCTCAATTAGGCGTAAACAATCTTGGCGATTTCTGACATCGGTGGGAATGGCGATCGCTTCGCCTCCATCTGCTTGAATCATTTGTGCAGTTTTTTCTGATTCCGGCTCTTTGATATCGGCAATTACAACTTTTGTGCCTACAGATGCTAATCCTTGAGCTATTGCTCTACCTATGCCTCGTGCGGAGCCTGTGATAATGGCAACTTTACCTGTTAGATCGAAAAGGGAGGATTTCACAATTGTTTTTCTAGTTTGAATTAGAGGGGTTTTAAAATGAATTCTATAAAATAATTTTCACAATTCATTTTAAGATTCCTATAAACTTTTTATTAAATTGCGGATAGTGTCTGCTTGCTGAACTATGGTAGGTTTTTCAAACAGGGAAACTAAGGGTAAATCTGCTTGCAAAGCTTTTTGTAATTTGTATATGACTTGTAGAACAAGAGCGGAATGTCCCCCAAGTTCAAAGAAGTTATCTTGAGTACTGATGTCTTCTAGCTCTAAAACCTCTTTCCAAATAGCCAACACGATTTCTTCTGTAGGGTTGGTAGGTTCAGCAAAATTATTATGATAAATTTTCGTCGTTACTGGTAATTTGGAATTTTGAATCGGTAAATTTTCTCCTTCAGATAAAAAAGGAAGTTCACTAAGACGTTGGTCAGGATTGGTAACAATATATTCCAGCAAAGTTTGAAATATCGTAATCATTCTGGCAATAGTAGCAGCTTCAAATAAATCGGTTTTGTAGACTAGAGTGCCTTCAATTCCCTCTGATGTTTCCTGGAGTGTCAGATTTAAATCAAACTCTGCTGTGTCTTTGGTATCCGTTGCAATGAACTCCTCTTTCAAAGTCAAATTTGCCAGTTTTAAATCATCTTCTGGAGTGTTTTGGAAGACAAACATTACCTGAGCTAGCAATGTGTAACTAGAGTCTCTAACTGGTTGCAGTTCTTCTACTAGTTTGATGAAGGGCATTTCCTGATGTGCATACACTCCTAAAGCTACTTCCCGCAACCGTCGCAGTAGTTCGCGGAAGCTGGGATTGCCTTCTAAGTTGGTGCAAAATGGCAGTAAGTGGACAAAGAAACCAATTAGTCCTTCTGTTTCCGGGCAGGTACGATTGGCAACAGTGCTGCTAACGATGATGTCTGGTTGTCCTGTGTAGCAGAAAAGTAATGTCTTGAGTGCTGCTAACAAGGTCATAAATAGGGTTACGCCTTCTTGCTGACTCAAGGTTTTGAGTGCTTTGGTTAAGTCTTTGGAGATTACCAACGGTTGACGCGCACCTGTGAAGGTTCGCACTGATGGGCGTGGATGGTCAGTTGGTAGTTTCAAGACTGGAGGGGTAACACCTAAATGTTGTTTCCAGAATTGCATCTGTGATTCTAAAACTTGCCCTTGTAACCATTGTCGTTGCCAATGGGCAAAGTCTGCATATTGGATGGGTAATTCGTTTAGGGGTGAGGGTTCACTCTGAGAAAAAGCCTCGTAAAAAGTTGCCAGTTCTTGGGTTAACACGCTAAAAGACCAACCGTCGGCAACAATATGGTGTGTAGTGACTACGAGCAAATGCTCGGTTTCACTCAAACGCCAAAGTTTACTCCGCAATAACGGCCCTCGCGCCAAATCGAAAGGCTGCTTAATTTCTTTCTCAGCTTGTCGTTTCGCTTCCGTTTCCGGGATGTCTTGTGAGTCTATTACGGCGAAGTCAAAGACAGGCTCAGGGGAAATTGCATACACCACTTGTCCGTTCTCAACCTTAAATGTAGTTCGCAGGGTTTCGTGCCGACGCACAATTTCTCTTAAACTATGCTCTAACGCCTTCACATCTAGCGAACCCGTGACGCGATAAACTAGCGGCAAGTTGTAAACAGGATTGCCAGGATAGAATTGCTCGAAAAACCAAAACTCTAATTGAGTTAAGGAGATGGGTAGTAAGTAGTCACGCTGGACGGCTTTTAATGGGATGATTTCCTGCAAAAGTTCTTGCCCAATAGCTGCCTCGACTGTTCGAGCGAAACTAGCGATCGCCGGAGATTCAAATAAACTTCGTAGAGGCAATTCTATCTTAAATGCTTTGCGTGTCAGAGAAATCACCTGGGTAGCAAGTAAAGAATGTCCTCCTAAATTAAAGAAGTTGTCATAAATTCCAACTTGTTCTAGCCCCAAAACATCCCTCCAAATACCTGCCAAAATTTCTTCCGTGGGAGTCCGGGGTGCAACAAAAGTTTGAGCTAATTCTGGTCGGCTGGTTGTTGGTTCGCTTAAAGCGCGACGGTTAACTTTACCATTGGGGGTCAGGGGAAAAGACTCCATTTGCACAAAAGCCGATGGAATCATGTATTCTGGCAACTGGTCTTGAAGAAAAGTACGCAACTGTTCGACGGTAACTGTCTGTCCTTGAATTGGTACGAAGTAAGCGACTAAATATTTTTCTCTGGCACTTTGCCCAAACACCTTAGCCACTGCTTGATTAATTTGGGGATGTTTGCTCAAGATTGCTTCAACTTCGCCAAGTTCAACCCGAAAACCCCGGACTTTTACTAAATCGTCTATCCGTCCTAAAAATTCGATGTTGCCATCTGGTAAATATTTAGCTAAGTCGCCAGTTTTATATAATTTTGAATTGTAAAAGGGATTTGGGACAAATTTTTGCTCTGTCAAATCTGGGCGGTTGAGGTAGCCACGAGCTAAACCATCACCGCTAACGTAGAGTTCCCCAGGAACGCCGATTGGGACGGGTTGGCGATTGCAGTCCAATAGATAAACTTGCACGTTAACCGCAGGCTTACCAATTGGGGGATAAATAGGCCATTCTTCTGGTTGGTTGCTAAAAGTATAAGCTGTGACTAAATCTGCTTCCGTGGGGCCATAGAAATTATAGAGTCTACAATTCTCCAGACGCTGAAACAGCTTAATCATTGGTTGCGTAATCTGGAGTTGTTCACCACAGGCGATCGCTTCTCTAATGTTCTTAAATAGATGTTCTTCTTCTCCGTATATTTCTGCTAATTGTTGCCATAAGGTGACGGGAAGAAAAACTTTGGCAATTGGTTCAAATGCAAGTAACTGAATTAATTGATCTAAATCCTTGCGATCGCTTTCGCCAATCATATATAGTGTGCCACCCAAACCCCACGCCGCAAACATTTCGTGATAGCTGACATCAAAGCTTAGGGAGGCAAACTGGAGAACACCAACGCCTGTTGCCATCTTCGCCTGATGGTGTTCTATTAAATTGGTGAGCGATCGATGGGGGACGAGAGTACCTTTAGGAGTTCCTGTAGACCCAGAAGTGTAGATTATGTAAGCTAAATTATCAGCTTTTAATTCAACTTGCGGATTGAACTCCAATTCATCGCCAATATCGTCCCAATCATCATCTAACACAATGAGATGATGAGCAAATTTGCCATGCAGTAATGACTTTAAACTAGCTTGGGTCAATACGACGGTTGCACAAGTATCCCCCAGCATAAATGCTAAACGCTCTGGGGGATAGGTAGGGTCAAGGGGAACACAAGCGCCTCCAGCTTTGAGGGTTCCTAATATGGCAACTGCTGCCTCTAATGAACGTTCCAGACAAATTCCTACGGGTACATCTGGTTTGATACCCAGACGTTGCAGATGATGGGCTAGTTGATTGGCGCGTTGGTTTAATTCTCGGTAGGTCAATTGTTGTTTGTCATATACCACCGCCACAGATTCGGGTGTTTTTTCGACTTGCTGCTCAAATAATTGATGGATGCAATAATTGATGGGTTGGGCGGCTTGGGTAGCGTTCCACTCTACTAACAGTAAATCTTGTTCTGCTGGTGTGAGTAGCGGTAGTTCGCCTGCACTGCGATGAGGTAACTCAACAATCCCCTGTAACAGCGTGAGCAAATGACCAATCATGCGGTCAATGGTATCTGCGTCAAAGCGATTGCGATCGTAGTTGATTTTGATTACCAGTTCTTCACCGGGAATTGCCACCACGGTTAAGGGATAATTGGTTTCTCCGAGAGCTTGGCGATCGCTTATGCTTAAATTTCCTGGAAGTGCTTGCAAGGTTGCGTTTACAGGATAATTTTCAAACACGACAATGCTTTCAAACAAAGGTTGATTCCGAGGAATCTCACTCACACCTTGAATATCTACCAGTGAACTATATGAATACTGCTCTCGTTCTACATGCTCTTGTTGCAATTGCGCCAGCCAAGGCAACAAATCGGTTGTCTCAGGAATTTTTACCCGTACAGGTAGGGTGTTAATAAATAACCCCACCATCGACTCTACGCCAGATAAGTTATGAGGACGACCAGACACTGTAGCCCCAAACAACACGTCAGACTCACCACTGTAGCGACTCAGTAACAACGCCCAAGCTGCCTGCACTAAGGTAGAAACGGTGAGATGATGTTGTTGGGCAAAAGATTTTAAGGTAGCAGTTGCCTCGGCTGATAGATGTTGGTGTCGAATATAAGTAGTTTGCTGCTGGTGAGCAATCTGCCCTGTTGCTTGTTCCACAACTAAAGGGGTAGAAGCAGTAAAACCCTCAAGGGTTCGCCGCCAAAATCTTTCTGCACTAGACAAGTCTTGCTGCTGCAACCAATTAATGTAGTCTCGATAAGGGCGAGGTGGAGTTAAATATAACTGTTGACCATTGTTGATGGACTCGTAAAAAGCAAAGATTTCTTTGAAGAGAATCGGCCAGCTCCAACCATCAAGCAATATATGATGAAAGCTCCAGACAAAATGATAAGTCTGGTCTGCTAACCGAAATAAAGCAAAGCGCATCAAGGGAGCTTTGTCAAGTTCAAAACTTTGCTCTCTATCTGTGTTTAAGAAAGAATTAATTTGTGTTTGCTGTTCCTCTGTTGAGAGCAAACGCAAGTCGATATTAATCCAAGGTAAATTAACCTGTTTACGCACTACTTGAACTGGTTGTTTACGATTCTTCCAAACAAAAAGAGTCCGTAAAGCCGAGTGTCTCTGCACTACTTGTTGCCAAGCTTGCTCAAACGCACTCTTGTTTAGCTCGCCATGAACAGTGAAGCGAAACTGCTCAAAATATATTCTTGATTCTGACTGATAAAGAGTATGAAATAACATCCCCTGCTGCATTGGCGATAGAGGGTAGATGGCTTCAATATCTTTAGTTTTATTTTGATTTTGTATAGCTATCATTGCTGTGTTTCTTGTAATATATATTTTGTTAATTAACCGCAGAGAGAAAAACGCAATTTTAATATGAAAGCGGTTCGTTTATTTATATTTAGAGAAAATGTTTGTTACTAAAAAGCTGCTGTAGACAATCCACCATCGACTGAAATAGTTACACCAGTGATATAACTAGCGCATTCTGAACTTAGAAAAGCAACTAAATTGGCAACTTCACTAGAAAGTCCGCGACGACCTACAGGAATGGTGTTATCTATTTCTTGTGCGATCGCATCAATATTTCGGTTTTCTTTTTGAGCAAATATTTCTAAATATTCTCTATGTCTTGGTGTATCAATAATACCGGGGTTAACAGAGTTAACTAACACATTCCATTTGGCAACTTCCGTAGCTACAGATTTGGTAAAATTAATTAATGCTGCATTCGCCACTCCTGATTTAATTAAACGAGAGGAAGGTTCTTTCCCGGATGTGCCAATAATATTGACAATTCGTCCCCATTTCTGACTTTTCATGGTAGGTAAAACCAGATTGGTCATGCGGATGTAACCTAGCAATTTCCGTTCAAAAACATCTCTCCAATCTTCATCTGATAAAGTTTCTATCGCCGCACCACTAAATTTTGCCCCTTCTGAGTTATTGATTAAAATGTCAATTTTCCCAAATTGATTGAGAGCATTCTGAGTTAATTTTTCAGAGTCAGTTGCCTTTTGCACATCAGCCGAGAAAGTGATGATTTTTGCTGGTAAATTCACCAGACTTTGATAAGCCTGTTCTAATCGGTCTGTGTTTCTTCCACAAATTATTAAATTACAGCCTTCTGCTGCCAGTTTTTGGGATATGGCATAACCAATGCCAGCACTAGCTCCTGTCACTAAAGCTACTTTTCCTGTTAGTCCTAAATCCATATTAATAGTCCTCTAGGTTGTAGTTAGCCGCGCAGTTATTTCACTCAAATAAGCATTTTGTTCCAATAAATTAGCAAGAGGCGGAATCAAAATTTTAACCAAAGATACTGCTTCATCAGAGGAATTATATCCTCTACAAAAGATATTAGATGGTGCGTAATAAATACTACCATATTTTAGTTGCTGCTGTTCTTCTCCCACAGACATCATCAACTGACCATTTAGAATTATTCCCATTTGTTCGCTATCAGATTGCTGTATTGGGATTGTCCCTCCTGGCGGAATTTCAGTAATTGCAATCTCGAACCAAGAAGCAACTATAGATTGGCATGGAAAGCCAGTAATTTCATCTTTTTTAGGTGATACTGTGATAAATTCTTCGTCAGTTTTTTCCGATTTTAATGAATTTATGATCCGTTTTACATCGAATACAAGTGCTGTTTCTGGAAAAATATTTACAGAACCGTGAGGAATATAAGCATTGGCAACATAGGCTTGTTGCAGCGGTTCAATAATTTTTTTTATTCCGTTGACGTTCATTTCTAAACGGCCAGAAATTATCATACCCATCTGACTTTCTAGATGTTCATGTAGTGCAAAATTAGCTCCTGGAGCTAGATAGACTAATTGCAAAAGCGTGTCTTGACATTCATAAGCTATTAACTCTACGTCTGAATTAATTTTTGTGTTTTTGGGTGTTGGAAAAAATTTAGACATGACTTTCTGCTATTTTTTTATAAAAAATCGACCAGCTCATAGGAATTTTTCCATAAGTGGAAATAAACTCTAAATCATAAGCTTCTACAGCGTTTGCATTAGTAATAGCTAAATTAGCTAAACCCTGCTGTACTTGAATTGCCGCATCGCTAGTAGAAGGAGACAAATCAACCTGAATTTCTGATTGGTCTTGAGAGTTTGGTAAGAGTCTTGACAACAAAGGTAATGGTGCAGGATGGGTAACAATTCTAGCTCCTTTGAAAACTACCTCTGTATTTTTCTTCTTAGCCAATCCATAAACCGGAGTAGGATAGATAAAAATGAAACCTAAATCAAAATTGGGCTCCATATAAAACTCATTAATCAGGTGGTATGCATGAGGAACTAGAGCCAAATCTACCTTGTCTTGCAGCAAAGCTTTTTTGACATCTGGAAAGCTATCAAATAACTGAATTTTTCCAGTCAATTTTTCAGACTCTAATTGTTGGACTATATAGCTGGAAGCATAGTCACTACTAGTACCACTAGGGCCCAATGTGCCTATAGTCAAAGTTTTTGCAGGAGGAATAGGAGGTTGAAATTCAATCGAAAACTTCAGCATAGTTTGAACCAAGGTCGTATGGTAGAAAAAAGAAAGTTAAAATTAGTAATTTTTAAATATGTTCTGTGCCAAAGATTAATTTTTTATCTATATATTGAGATTTACTCTGACTTAAAATCAATGCAGTTAATACCAAAACTGTGCCAATCAAACCGCGTACTCCAAACTTTTCGCCGAGTAGCCAAAAGGAAAAAACGGACGTGAGTACCGGATCGAGGGTACACAATAGTGCCGCTTCAGTTGCTGAAATCCATTGCTGGCCTATTGTTTCTAACCAAATAGTACCAGCAGTCCCTACCAGACCGAGGTAGAGGATAATGCCATATTTATTGCTCAGAGTCTCAAATTGCCCGACCATCTCCGGCGCTGCCCAGACGGCGCTTAACACTGCTACAATCCACAGTTGGATTGCAGTCAGGGATAGAGTTGAGTGGCGTTGTGCCGTTCTCTGAAGTACCAGCATATAAACCCCGTAAATGCAGGTTTCGCCAAACAACAACAAGTCACCTATGCCTAGAGAGCCATTTTCCCAGGACATAATGCCGATACCTGTAAGGGCAAATCCGGCGGCGAGTAAAGTTTTAAGCACCAAGGGCTGACCGAATAACGCTGCCAACAGGGGTACAATGATCACATTTAGGCTGAAAATGAATCCTCCCCGGTTGGCATTGGCAGTTTCTAGCCCGATCGCTTGGAAGGCAAAGCAGGCGAAAAGTAGAAGTCCTAAAACTGTGCCATCACGTAATATGTGAGCGTTTAAGGAGCGCAAATACGGGGTAAATATCGCTGCTGCAACGCTGAAACGACTGGCGGTAAGTACAGATGGCGAAAAGTTAGTGACTGCATCTTTGGTCAGTGGAAAGGTCGTCGCCCATATTAGACTAACGATCGCGATCGCAATTATGCCCTGAATGTGGCGGGCATTTTGCGTGGATTGATTGCGGTCATCTAATTTCATGTTATGAATACCTAAACAGAATTAATTACACACCTTTCCCTGTTCCCTTTGACAGTAGTAAGCTAAAACACATTTAAATTGCACAATCATTCATTAGGGCTGTCATGCGTCATTAGTCAAAAGTATTTACAAAGGACGCATGACAAATGATTAATGACGGTCTTAGCTAGTAAATGTGCAACTTGGAAGTCCCTTAGCTTAGTTACAATGGTTTTCTTTGGCGACTGGTTATTGGCAACTTAATGCGGATAGCCTCCTGAAATTTAGCAACATCAAACTCGGCAATACTGAATACTCCAATTTTCTCGAACAGTCGCGATGAAACGCTATCTTGACAAATGTAGTTAACGCGAATGTCCTCATGCAACGATTCCAGAAGAAGTTGGGTGTTCGCTAGACGCGCCTCTTCAACAGCTTTGCTGTTAGTGTCGTGGGGGTTGAGGGTATGTCCGTAACTGCGAACGTGAAACCGACACTCCCTTGGCCCGGCGGGAACTAACGAAAAAGTTTGGACGTGTTCAGGAAATACGCTCAAAGAAAAAGGCATGGGGATTTCTTCTTGGGCTGACATCGAGCAGAAGGCTGAATAACACAGCGTTTCGGGCAAAGAATGGTTTTCAGACGCAAAATCTTGTAATTGCTGCTCACGCTCCCAAGAATGTCGAGCGATCGCTTTGGCGCAATCATAATATTGTCGCTCGATTGGGGTTAAGCTGGGTGAAGCCGGATCGCGCATGGGAATAATCATGCCGTTGATGCCTTCACAATCGCTCGACACTCCAAAGCGACGGGTTAAACCTTTGTGCATCATGGGAAAATGGTAATCTTCTAAGAAGTTTTCCCACAGCAGTTTGTAATCCACCTCTACATTAATGTCATACCTACCGACTCCACCAATGGGTTGCATATTTTCCAGTTGGTAGGGTTCTAATAAGCCGGGTAGATGCCAACTTTCAGCTAATCTTGAGCCTTCCCAAGTAAAGCGAATGAAAATAAATCCATAAAAAATGTCAATGTCGATGGGTTCTAAACCGTAATTGGGTAAACCAAATTGCGGATAGCTCCCACGTTGTATCACATCCTGAAGTTTGCCAGCAAATAATTCACCGCTTGCAGTGCGAATGACGTAGGCTCGTTCACCGACAATATCCAGCCAAGTGAAGTTACCCGGTTGGGGAACTTCGTTGATATGGCAAACAAATTGCCAGGTTGGTTTAATTAAATGCTCAACTTCCAAAGCAAACAATGCTGCATCGCCATAAATCCATATTGGCAATGCTTGTCTTCTTTGAGATGATTCGGAACACTCTATGCCATCAATATCAATTTTGGAGTACTCAATAAACTGCCTTTGCTCGTCACTACTGTTGTAAACTCGTTGAAGCACTTCATCTAGTTCTGGAGTTGACCCATCACTATCGATAGTCAGGATAGCTTGTTTGAGTTCCCCAATCAATGACTCCAACATTAATTGGTGGCGATCGCCTGTTCTTCCTTGGGTAATATCTGCAATTAGCTGCTTTAGCTGTGCTTCTAAATAACCAATTCTCAACCAGAGGCGGATTGGTTCTGGAAGTGTGGCTGTTTCACCATCTGCATAGCCTGGACTCACGGAATTAAGCAGATTGGTAATTTCTACCC
Source organism: aff. Roholtiella sp. LEGE 12411 (assembly GCF_015206995.1). GTDB lineage: Bacteria > Cyanobacteriota > Cyanobacteriia > Cyanobacteriales > Nostocaceae > Komarekiella. The sequence goes on from NZ_JADEXR010000041.1 coordinate 27,150, forward strand.
CGATGTTTTGATGGTTCTCAGATTGTAATTCTTGCTTGAGATGACTATTTTCTGAAAGCTTGGCAAATACTCCTTGATTCTCCTCAATCTTGACCTCAAACTCTTGTAAACTGTAATTTCTCAGATCGAAATCAGCACCAAACTCTCCTCTATTTGCCCCTGGTGCATTCTTGCAGTGACCATCTATACCATAAGCCCATCCATGATAAGGACAAAGAGCCGGTTTATCTACACCTACACAACCATGGCCTTCAAAGACCGGTGCTTGGCGATGAGTACAGACATTGAGGAAAACGCGAATTGTTCCGTCTGATTGGCGTACAGCCACCAACGGTTCCTGAAAAATTTGAACAGTCACAAAATCTCCAGGCTGGGGAATTTCTGCAACGCGACAAATAAAATACCAGTTTTTCTCTAGTTCCGATATTTCAACAAAGATTGAACGAATGATTTTAGCAATAAAGTAATCATAAACAATTTTGATATTGAATTTTGTCTGATTTTGCTTGTTATATTCAGCAACTGCATTTACTAGATATTTATATACTGTTTCAACAGCATAATCACCCTTTGCTGATAATAAAATGCTAACGAAATTATTCCATGCTACTTCATCATTATTGGCAAAATTATTACCCAGAGCAGCAAAATAATATTGCTCTCGTCCAGCTTCCACGAAAAGTTGACACAGGTTCTTTTCTTCTACTAAAATCATTTCATGTTTTCCTAGTTTTCATCATATCCGCGAGCAACTTTCGACTTCTGGCAACAATATGGAATTTGTATAGCCTAATTCTTTCAACTTACTTAAAATTCTATTTGAGCTTTGGGCAATACTTTCTTGATTAGTTTTGCATTCAACATCAGGTTCAAGAGGTATTTCATATAAGTCGTCAATTCCAGTGAAATTTTTTATTTCGCCGGCTCTGGCTTTTTTGTACAAACCTTTGACATCTCGCTGTTCGCAAACTTCTAATGGTGCATTGACGTACACTTCAATAAAATCTCCAATCCGTTCTTTGACTTCTTCTCGGATTGCTCGATATGGCGAGATGACCGAAACCAGTACAATGATATTATTTCTAGTTAGCAATTGAGCTACAAAACCAATTCGCCGAATATTCTCGTCTCGATCTTCCTTGCTGAAAGTTAACCCCTTACTTAAGTTTTGACGAACTACATCGCCGTCAAGTACCTCAATTTGATATCCTTGCGATCGCAACTCTGTGTTCAAAAATTGGCAAATAGTGGTTTTGCCAGCACCACTCAAACCAGTTAACCATATTGTTACACCGCGCTGTTTTTCCACCATCTTAACCCTGACGCTTATACTAAACTGCTAGTCTAAAAAAGTGTGTTTAAAGCATTGTAGCTTGTGATGACTTGCGAATTGCTATTTTGATTATAACTAGACTTTTTTTATGCATTTAGTTTCGCTTGATCAAGAGATAGCTAATAACTAATAGTGGAAATAAATGAGCAATTGGTTATTAGCTATTAGCAATACTTAATATTAGTCTTCTAGAATCGGTTCGGGGATTACTGGTACTGGATGATCGAGACGATAAGCATTCCAAGGTTTGATAAAAGATTCTCGTTTCATTCCTGAAAATTTTCCTATCTGTTTATGAAATAAACTTTCATAAAAATCTAATTCTTTCTTTAAGTAATAAGGAGCTTTTTCTCCATAAACTTTCACAAACATTCTGTAGGTGTTATAATGTTTAGCTGCTACATCCTCTGAGTAAAACATCAAATCGTCTTCAATGTCATTTAGAACTTCTAAAGGCCACATCAGTCTTACTTCTTCATTTAATTCCTCTTCTGAGTAATTTAGTCCTAACATTTTGAGCAAAGTACAGTGGAGCACTCGATAATCGGAAGAACGTAACTCCGCCGCCTTTTTAATCATTCCATGAGTAACATGAGAGGTAGCTAATATCTGGGTTTCTAATTCAAAATATTCTCCCAACTTTTGCATATAAAATTCAACTTTACAATGCTTGAGATTATACTCTTCTAAAACAGCCAAAATCATTTCTTGCTTAGAATGCCAAGGAGAAACGTGCAGCTTATCGTAGCCTTCACCTTGAATTTTTTCGACTTCATCATCAGTTTGATAAACCAGAGCTTCAATAAAACCTAAGATGGGATAAAACCGAAAAAAGTCATTCATTGAGAGGTTATAAATTGGAAAATAATAAAGTACAAATTCTCTCAATACTCTGCTAGACCGACGCATACTTTGATAAGAGATGCAGGATATTTTGGAAGCAAGCTTATTAACTAAAATCCCTGTATCACGCGCGGTTGTGAGTGTTGCTTTCGAGATTGTCATAAACAAACAATGAATATGGTTGGTGTGGAAAAATTCAAACAATTGTCCTTTGTCCTTTGTCATCTGTCCTTTCAAATACAAATGACTAATGACTAATGACTAATGACAACTTCATTCAATTTCTGCTAGCAGTTCGTCCAACGCTTCTTGGCTGAAACCAACTTCAGGAAAATCTGAAGGAGTATAGCCTCCTGCTTCTGGGGATAAGCAGTGGTCAATAATAGCTTCTAAGACTTTCACATAGTTGTTAGCCAAATTTTCTACAGTAGCCTGGTGATGGAAAGCTTCGCTATATTTCCACTCCATCTGCAATCTACCTTCAATGACTAATCCATTTACATTCAACAAATGGCGGCGCTGTCCTTTGGAACTGTGAATAGAACCGCTAGACTCTTGAGCATATTTCCAACCAAGGGGTGCTAGGTGCGTTTGGTCGAATTGACCCAAGTAGTTGAAGCTCACTTGAGCTTGAGGGAGTAGCTCAAGTTGCTTGTGTATAGTTGCATCGTGGCTCAGATACCGCAGGATGCCATAGCCAATACCTCGGTTGGGGATGCGTCGCAGTTGCTCCTTGACCGACTTGAGAGCCTCTCCGGGATGGTGAAGACCTGCAAGTTTTAAGCAAACGGGGAATATACTGGTAAACCAGCCTACTGTGCGGGATAAGTCTACATCCTCAAACAAGTCCTCCCGTCCGTGGCCTTCTAATTCAATCAGTAGGGAGTCATAGCCTGTCCAGCCAACAAAACTTTGTACTAATGCGGTCAATAGCACATCGTTAATTTGGGTGTTGTAGGCGATCGGGACATCCTGCAATAGGGCGCGAGTCTGTTGTCTACTGAGGGATACAGAAACAATGCGACTTGAGCCGACGGTGTTTTCTGACTCAACAGCAGGAGAATCCAACGGTAAGGGAGTAACTGCAAAGGAGCTTGAGTGCAGCCAGTAATCTAGCTCTGAGTGTAGTTCGCGATCGCCTGCATAATCCTGCAATCGGATGGCCCAATCCTTAAAAGAAGTTGTTTTTGCAGGGAGTTGGATATTGTTACCACTATCTAACTGTTTGTATCCCTGAGATAAATCTTCTAGCAAAATCCGCCAGGAAATCCCATCTACAGCCAAGTGATGGATGACGATGAGCAAACGTCCTGGGGAAGATTTGCCGAAGTTAAATAAAACGACCCGCAGCAGTGGCCCATCTGCTAAGTTTAGCGATCGCTGTATTTCTTCTGCCTTTAACTCAATTGCTTTTGATTGTTCTGTTTGAGTCAGGTTGGATAAATCAGCAATCACTAACGATACTTCATCGCACACATCACTGTTGTACTGTTGCCATTGCGTTGCTTGCTGCACAAACCGCAGCCGTAAAGCATCGTGATGGTACACTAACTTTTGTATTGCTTGCTCTAGTAATTCCGGTTGGATATTTGGCGGAACTTCTAATAGGAAAGATTGGTTAAAGTGATGGGGTTCGGGTAAATTTCGCTCAAAGAACCAATGCTGAATCGGTGTTGATGGAACAATGCCTTTAACCAATCCTTGTTCTGCCCCCAAGGAGGTAGTTGTCGCCGCTACAGCAGCTAACTCAGCAATGTTTTGGTGCTGAAATAGCTGTTTGGGAGTTAATTTTAATCCAGCTTGATTAGCTCTGGAGACAATTTGGATTCCAATTAGGGAATCCCCACCCAATTCAAAAAAGTTGTCGTGAATACAAACTTGCTTCAATAATAAAACATCCTGCCAGATTTTCACCAAAACTTTTTCATGATGGGTACGAGGAAGGACAAAGCCAGTCGTGTCATTAAACTCAAACTTCGGTGCTGGTAAGGCGCGACGATCTACTTTTCCATTGGGCGTAATCGGCAAGGTGTCTAGAATTGTGAAGGATGCAGGCACCATATATTCAGGCAGTTTTTCCTTGAGGAACAGGCGCAATTCTTCTTGAGTGTTGTGCTGCTTGCCTTCTGGGACAACATAAGCCGCCAACCGCTTGAAATTGGGCTTGTCTTCCCTCGCAACGACAACGGCATCCCGGACATGGAGGTGTTGAGTCAGTGCTGTCTCTATTTCCCCCAACTCGATGCGGAAGCCACGGATTTTAACTTGGTTGTCAATGCGTCCCAGGTACTCGATTTTGCCATCTGGGAGGTAGCGTCCCAAATCACCAGTTTTGTAAAGACGTGCCTTTTCTTGAGGGCTAAAGGGGTTGGGGATGAATTTTGCTTGTGTCAACTCTGGGCGGTTAAGGTAGCCACGGGCGAGACTGGCTCCACTGACGTGCAATTCTCCTGATACACCAATGGGTACAGGCTGGAGATAGGGGTCTAAGATGTAGACTTGCGTGTTAGCGATCGCCCGACCAATATGAGGTGAAATATTGTGGTGCTGATCAGTAGCTACCACCCCAGAAGTTGTCACCACAGTATTTTCTGTGGGCCCATAATTATTTACCACCTGGAACGGAACCAAAGCTGATGGATATTTATGCAACTGATCCCCACCAGTTAGAATTGTTCGCACAGCTAGATTTTCAGTCCATTCTAGGGACAAAAACTCTTCTGTCAGGGGCGTTGGCAGAAAACTGATGGTAATTTGTTTTGATATCAGCCAATCTCGCAGTTCTATGGGTGAGTTAATTACCTCAGTTGCAACTAAGTATATGCTCGCTCCTGCTGTCAAGTAAGGCCACAATTCCCATGCTGCTGCATCAAATGCCATTCCTGCTAACTGAGTGGCTCGATCTAATGAAGTGATTTCAAAGGTTTGTTGATGCCAAAACACCAAATTTAGCAGTGCTTGATGGGCAACCACTACTCCCTTCGGCTGTCCGGTGGAACCAGAGGTATAAATTACGTAAGCGGAGTTAGTTGTTTGTACATTGCTGAGGCAATTGTCTCGACTCGACTGAGAAATAATCTGCCAATCTTGATCTAGACAGATAACTACTGCTCCATGCTCCGATAGCTGGGTAAGTAATCGCTGTTGTGTCAACAAAACCTTAACTTGCGAATCATTCAACACGAAGGCGATCCGCTCTGGGGGATATGTTGGATCGATAGGAACGTAAGCACCGCCTGCTTTGAGAATTGCTAGCAGCCCAATTACCATTTCAAGCGATCGCTCGACGCAAATCCCCACCAATACTTCTTCTTTGACTCCCAAGCTTTGCAGATAGTGCGCTAGTTGATTGGCGCGATCGTTCAACTCCCGGTATGTCAGAGACTCGTCCTCATACACCAGTGCGATCGCATGAGGTGTTTGTTCTACCTGTTCCTCAAAGACTTGATGGATACATTTAGTATCGGGATACGGTGTGTCAGTATCATTCCATTCCACTAGTAATTGATGACGTTCACCCTCAGTTAGTAATGGCAATGTACCTACCGATTCTTCAGGATTTGCCACAATTCCCGCTAATAATGTCTGGAAATGACCAGTCATGCGAGCGATTCTGTCTTCATCGAATAGGTCGGTGTTGTATTGCCAAAACCCTTGTAGGGAGTTTCCTTCGTCTGTATTTGTTTCCCACATTTGTAATGTGAGGTCAAATTTGGCGTTGACATTATCTAGATGTAGAGGTGCGATAGCTAATTCAGGCGTTTCTAATTCCTCTAATGGGGCATTCTGCAATGCAAACATCACCTGAAATAGAGGACTGTGGCTGAGACTGCGCTCTATTTGCAAAGCTTCAAGAATCTGCTCAAAGGGAACATCTTGGTTGGCGTAGGCATCCATGCAAGCAGACCGGACTTGCATTAGGAGCTTGGAGAAACTGGGATTACCTTCTAGTCGAGTTCGCATCACTAAGGTATTGACAAAAAAGCCAATTAACCCTTCTATATCTTGATGATTGCGGCTAGCGATCGGTGTTCCCAGTAGAATATCTGACTGACCACTGTAACGGAACAGTAAAGTAGCATAAGTTGCCATCAAGGTCATAAATAAGGTAGTTCCTGACTTCTGGCTGAGTTCTTTCAGCGATGTCGTCAGTTTTGCATCTAGCTGGAACGAAAAACACCAACCCCGGAAAGTTTGCACCGAAGGACGGGGCCTATCCGTAGGTAGTTCCAACAGAGGTGGTGCGCCTGCTAATTGTTGCGTCCAGTAATTGATTGGGGTTTGTAGTACTTTTCCTTGCAACCATTGGCGTTGCCAAATGGTAAAATCTGCGTATTGAATCGGTAATTCTGGAAGGGGAAAAGGCTCGCCAACCAAAAAGCCTCGATACAAACTCGACAATTCTTTAATGAATACTCCCATTGACCAGCCATCACCGATGATATGGTGCATGGTCAATAACAAAGCATAAGACTCCGACTTGAGTTGCACACTTTGCTGAGTCAACCAAATTTGAGAATCTTTCTCTCTTTCTCTGTGTTCTCCGTACCTCTGCGGTTCGTTATTTAACCTTACTAAAGTCACTCGCAGCAACAATCCTCTACTGAGATCAAAGGGTTGCAATTGATCCTGAGTCGCTAAAAGTTGCAATTGTTCTGACTGTTCTTGTCCTGACAATCGTTGCAAGTCTACAACCGAGAGTTTCATAGTTGCGTGGGGAGCAATTACCTGTACAGGCGTTCCCTCAACTGCACTAAAAGTAGTTCGTAGAACTTCGTGACGGCGGATAATCTCGTTGAGACTGCGTTCTAAAACTTCTATATCCAAACGCCCGTTCAGACGAACAGCCTTAAACATATTGTAAAAAGGGCTATCCGGCTCCAATTGTGCCAAAACCCATAGGCGTTGCTGGGCGAAAGAAAGCGGGAAAGTCTGAGATTCTGTTTGATTTCCCCGACGAACTGGAGTAATAGCACCGTTATTTCTTTGATATTTCAAAGACTCTGCTAACCGCCAAGTTACATCGCCTAAAAAGTCGCTGCTGTAGTACTGCTTCCAACTATCTGCGGTGCTAGGATTAATGCTCTGATGTTCGTGAAATTTCACATCCCCTACCATTCTAGATTGGGCATAGATCCCATCGGTCATGCGCTGCTTTTTCTCTTTGTAGGGTTGCAGCATATCAGGATGAAATTCCACCCCTAAAAATTGGCATAAGCCTTCAACACTAGTCTGTGGTTGGCTAACGATGTCTTCAAATTGGATTTGATACTGGCGTTCTTGAGGAACTTGTTGTAAAAATTCGAGAATATTTTGATGGCTAATTAGCCAAACGAGTTCAGCGAGTTCTCGCCGATTGAAGGGATGTTGATAGGGAAATGTTTGCTCTACTCTGGCTTCTTCATAAGAGCGCATCGTAGCTAGTGGATGACGCACAAGATGGATGTAGAGTGGGTTTTGGAAGTTGATTTCTGCCCGTTTGAGGGTTTCTACATCTATGGAGTAGGAGGGGGTTTTATCTACCAAGATTTTATCGCCCAGCCATTGCTGTATAAGTTGGTAAAACTGCTTGGTAGTGAGATTTTTCGCTTCTAATTCTTCCATAAGTGCGATCGCTTCTTCTGGAGAACACCCCCGAATTTGCATAATGGTGCGAATCGTCCCTTCCATCCAAAAGCTGTAACGTCCAGAAAATGCTGCTTTTCGTTCCCCAAGAGTATTAAACGTCAGCAGTTCTAATTCTGGAGGCGCGAACAACTGCGGATTTCCTCCTAAAATGACGCGGAGTAAGGTAGAACCGCTACGATGAGGTGAGAGGATAAAGATAGCTGGCGGGTTTTTGATTGCGTCATCATCGATTGGGGAAGCAATGGAGGGAATCAGCCCTCGCATTTGCAAAACTTTAGCTTCATCGATGCGCTCTTGTGGTAGTTCACTAATTGAACTTATTTCTTTACCAAGTAGTTTTGCTGCTGCTTGGGGGTAGTTTTCTTCTATGTACGCTGCTAGCCCATTAACTGTCTTAGTATCAAATAAAACAACAAAGTGAACAATTTCGTTTAATTGCGCTTGCAGTTTATTAATCAGAATCGCCCCTCGAATCGAATCCCCACCTAGTTCAAAGAAGTTATCATCAATACCCACTCTGTCAACTTTCAGTATTTCTGCAAACAGATGTGCGATCGCCTTTTCTATAGGAGTCCGAGGAGCAACAAATTCTATATCTAACTGAGGACGTTGGCGCTGTTGTCGGGATGCAATCTCTTTGAGAATAAGTTCGGGACTATATAGAGTTTGAGCGATGCGTTCAAAGAAGTCTGCGGCGGAGACTTCTTTGAACGAGTTATTAGATATAGATTTCGCTTCTTGATCGGGCTTGTTATCTACGATATATCTATCGGATATGAGTACTTTTTTAGCTTCTAAGGAGGCTGCTTCTACTAAGTTCCCATTAGACTCTTTATCTACGATATCCCCATCGGATATAAGTATGTAACTGCACTCAGATGCGGTTTGAGATGGAAACTCGAATAACCAACCCCCATCTTTTTCCTGCTGAAATTGTCTACCAACATTAGTTAAGAAATCCCTAGCTGGTTGATTCTTATTCGTAGGTGTATAGAAAAGCTCGACTCGTCCCAATCCCCTTTCTTGAGCCAGAGTTCCCAAATAGGACAGCATTTTATGTTCCACACCCCGACCAAGTACCCGACAACTCAGTAAAAATGTGTCTACGATTAGTGCATTTTCTTGAACTTCAAACAACAGCAGACCGACTAAGCCATAATCTCCAAAGCGGTCTTTGACTTTGACCGTTCGACACTGTAATTTTCCTGAATTACAAAGTTGTTGAATTTCAGCCTCAGACCGCCGGATTGTTGTGAGGTTAAATTGATTGGTGCGTTGGGTAAGTTGAGCAACCCGCGCCAGTTGCTCGCTTTCCATTGGGGAAATCTCAATTTCTAAGTCCAGTTGGGCGAGGAAATCAGTAAAGGAGAGAGAATCTTGCTGTAAACGCTGGCGCTGGACATTCTGTTGATAGAGATTAGTTCTTTGTTGGTCTTCTTGGGTGGTGTGGAGTTGGTCAAAAGCCCAAATATGCTGTAAAAACTGAGGGATGGAATCTTGATTTTCAGGAAGCTGGAGGGTCAAGACTTCTGGACAGTTGGCTCTAACTTCAGCACACTCAACTGGATTATCATCAATGAAAATAAAGCTATCTAAACCCAGTTGCAATTCAGCAGCTAAAGACTTCAGATTCTCCGATTTTGATCGCCAGTTAATCCGCCAATTGACCAGATGATGGCGCTTAAGCACCATATCTGGATGTTGGTCAAAAACTGCAAATACATCCTCTTGTTGATTCTTGCTACACAAACAAATCAACTTTCCTGCCGCTTGCTGCTCTATGATAAATTCTTGTAGCGATCGCAATGGTGGATCGATTTTCACTCCCGCAACTCCATCCTCACCACAAATACCATTCCATAATGTATGGTCGCAATCAAGGGCAATTACCTTGTAGGGATAGCTCTTTAAAGCAAAGATTTTCCGCGCCAGCATCGTCCCCAAGGCACAGAAAAAGGTTGGTGTATAGGGAATGTGTCCTAATTCATCACCGTAAGGATCGTAGTACTCCTTTACTGGGTAGGTACTGGTCAATTCTTGACTTTTTATCAGATATAGACCACGGACATTTTTGAGATCAGCTTCTAACAGATCTTGCATTCTTTCATGTAAAGTGTTGGATGCTGTATCACTAATTGGAGAGGGAGGACAGATACAGACCAAGTACGGATTTGGCGATCGCGTTGTTGCAGTTTTTAAAGCACTACCAAAATCTCTGACGGTTTGCTCTATTTGTGCTGCGTTTTGTCCAAATTGCTGTGATCCTGGGTTGTGCTTTTGGTTGAGGCGAGTAGCATAGATATTAAAGAGTCCTGATCCGTGTAGCAGAGATTCTTCATCGACGATAAATTGAAATCCTTTGTCTTCAAGCAGGCGCATGACGTGTTTAATTGTACTGCCTTCTTGGTCATGCACCTCCATGACTATTTGTTTAATTAATGACCAGTGATGGTCTTTAATTCCTTGGAGAATTGCTAACTCGCTTTTTTCAGCATCTAGTTTCAGTAAATCAATTTTTTCAATCTTGTATTCTTCGATAATTTCTGAAAGAGTTCGTAATTGAGCCTGATAAGTTTCTTGCTCTAGTCTATCTTTGAGAAATTCATCAGCTAGGCGCTCTAATGACTCTTGATCCAAGGAATTATCGCGTTGCAGCATATTAATGATGACTGAGCGAATAGCTTTTTCATCTTGCTCTGTATCAGCTGCAAAACTTGAGAAAACCGAGGAACGAGGATAAAAAGTGAAGGTTTCTTCTTTGCGTTCACCACCTAATCCGCAGTTGAAAAGATGGGTATTTTGACAGTAGAGCTTGGCGTTAGTCTGTAATTGATCAAAAGCATGAGGTGCAGGCTCAAATGCGTAAATAGTTCCTTTGGGAGATTTTTGCTGAGCAAATAAAGTGAAGAGGCCAATATTCGCTCCGACATCGATTATACAGTCGTCTTCATTGAAGACAATTCCATGCTTTAAATAGACGCGATCTACAAAAATTTCTTGGTATAGATACTCCGTTTCGTACTGGTTAAGGTGAGCGATTTCTAAGTGATTTGGTAAGCTGTGGCGTAAGCGATCGCCAAAAATTTGTTCTTTTAAATAATCCTCAACTGTCAATTGGAGACGATTCTTAGTTCCTTCCCAATCTTCAAACCTAACCAGAAGTACATTAACTCCATCTTGATTGTTAGCCAAAAAGCTAGCTGGATTGAGTAGTTCTTGAAATACCTGATTGTAAGGAGCAAACTCTATTAAGTAAGGGACTCCTATCTCTTTGAGCCAATACGACAAATAATCCTCAATTGGTTCACTTGTAAATGTAGCTGTAATAACAATTTTTTGTTTACAGATATCTTTAAAAAAATGTTGTGTAGTCATAAAATTTATTTAAACTAATTTATATATTTCTCATGAAATTAGCAAATTTACTGCTAAACAAAATAATATTTAGCTGGATAGTAAGCTACATAACTTATCTTTTCTTGACTGCCATCGTCAAATAAAATTTTTAAAATAGGTTTTCCCCATTACAATTATCAATTTTTGACTTAGAAAATCCTTATAAAACTCGTTCCTCAATAAACTAGCAAGATATTATCTGTATCTAAGACTTATTTGTTCTGTTTGTCTACTAATTTACACCCAAAAACAGCTAGATTGGCTGGGTTATTAGCGACCAATCCTCATCAATTACAGTATATAAACACTTGAAATTAGAGGAAATCACAACACGATAATTATCAAAATAAGTTTGACTAGCAATAGTTTTTAGCGCTGAATTGGTGATTGTAAAACCTCTACATAACTTGCGAAAATTTCAATATTATGTTTTTTATTTTTCAATCTTGTTTCTAAAGAATATGGAACTTTGCTGTTCGATATCGTAGCACGTTAAGAAAATTTATTTGATATTCTTTTCAATATGGGTAGCTTCACAATCTTGCTTGAAATTATTTTTTTTTGCGTGATAAATTTTGTCCAATAAATAATCTCAGTTTTCTCAGAAAAACGCAATAGCAGTTAAGACAGTTAAGCAGACAGTTAAGACAGTTAAGACAGTTAAGACAATTAATAAAGAATAATCACCAGACAACTGTAACTTTTTTGCAACTAGAGAAGCAGGTTAATATCAAGTCCGCTTAATTACTCATAATTCAAAATTCCCCGCGTTCCCGTGTCAGCCTTAACTATAAGTATTCAACCGGACATAACATAACGCTCTTCCATCACTCTGTCCACAGGAAAAAACAATAATCCTTGCTACACAAGACTTTCATTTCAAACAGATGATTCTAGCCATAATCTTAGAAAATAAAGCTCGAAACCCCGTTTCTGTACCTTATTAGGACTTACGCAACTGGCACACAAGGCTTCTGGTATAAGAGTCAAGGGTCAAGGGGAGCCACTGCGCCCTTGCGGCTCTGCCGACTTGAAGCAAGTGGCGTTCAAGAATCAAGGTTTTTTGGACTTTTGACCTTTGACTCTGGACAACCTCTGGCGTTAAAAATATGACACTTGCGTAAGTCCTGCTTATTTAAAAGTTGGCTGAGATTTTTCTTTGATCAGAGTGATGGAAGAGCGTTAACTAATCATCTTCTGCAATGCAACTTGCAAATCCTTTGTCAAATCGCTCATAGCTTGTCTAACTGCGTGGCGATCGCCTTGAGAACTTGCTAAGCGCTCAGTAACTGAAATTGGCTCACCCACCGTAATTTGCGCCTCTTTCCAACCTAACCGAGGTCGCCCCGGAAGTGTTGTATCCTTAATTCGAGAGAGCATATCAAACATCAGTAACGCTATTTCTGCAAACCTTTCTGCGGTTGATTGTTCTTGAATATAGGTGGCTGTAACTGCTACAAAACTCTCCACTAAGCGCATGTGTCGCATCCGCAAGTCTGCTTCTTCAGCAATCCAGTCTGCAAGTCCACGTTTTAAGGGTGATAAAGTATTGATATCTGCTAAATCTTCTCGGTAAATATAATTCCAGCCAGCTTCTTCCAAACGGCGACAACGGTCAATAAAAGTTCCCTGTGACTGGAGTCCAAAATATTCCTCGGCTACTTGTAAAGCTATATTCATTAAATGGTGCAGTCGGTCAATCAGTATCTGATTAGAATTGGTAGATTCATCAGTTGAGATAGTTTTGGGGATGTCTTGATGATAGAAGCGGCGATAAAACTCTTCCATCTCGGTAATCAGATATTCAGCCAGCCGACAGATGCGTTCATAGTATATTTGTTCTTGATCGCCCTGAGCAATTTCTTGAATTGGTAAGCCGCTATCAGTTTCCAATTTACTCAATAGCCAATCCAGTTTTGACCAAGGTGGCTCAGCGTAGCGATACTGGATGGCGATCGGCACAATCACAACAGTCTCAGAACGATTGGCTTTTTGCAAGTCTTCTACACACCAGAAACCCATTTGGGAAACACCAGGTTCCAAAGGGCTAACAATGCTACTAAGACCATTAGTACCTCCTTCGGGTGCAACTGCGATCGGGAATTTGCCATTAGCAAACAACTCCCGTGCTGTTTGGATGGCTTTTCGGTCTAGTCTTCTACCACGACGAACTGGAACACCCCCGATTCGAGAGAACAATTTACCGAGCCAGTCCCCAGCCCAGAGCGTCATACCTCGGTCATAAAGGAAGTAGCTGTGAACTCGGTATTTTAGCTTGATACCTTGCTGACGAGCAACCTTTGGCACAATGCGGGAAAGCAGATATAGCATACAAAGGGGATCTTCCACCTCTGGATGGCGAAATGCGATCAAAAAACGAATTTTGCCTGACTGGAATTGTTGATACAGTTCGGCTAATACTTCAGTATTTTTGGCTTCAATATTGACGATACCAGCAGGTAGCCAGGGTCGAGTCCGAAACCGGAGCAAAATCGGCAGTAACCACTGAGTAATCTGGAGTATGAGTCGGTTAAAACGTAGGGGAATAAATCTCAGTGGTGGTTGAGTAGAGTGAATCGATCTAGGCAAGTCGCTCTCCAGATTGTGTTTCTAGCGATTGTACAATATGGGGTCTTTCGCTGTGCGATCGCTTAGTTGTAATTTTTAGGAAAATTGCGTAACAGATACCAAAATACCCCTGCATTCACTAAAAAAATGGCTAATTTTATCAGAGATATACCCTGGATTAACTCATAGATTTCTGGCGGAATGCTGATTCCAACAAGGCATAATACTAAAATATGTGCCCAGGGCTTTTCGTACCATAAACCAATCGCTTCAATAGTGGTAACAATAGCATAAATACCTGCACTTAAGCTGCTGAAGGCAAGGGTTTTAGGCTTTAAGTTGATAATTTTATCTAAAAGCCAATCAATAATTCTTGCTTTCCCTTCTAAGACATAATTCTGAGAAAAATTATCTAGAATTTGATAGTTATTTAATGCCAAGAATAAAGCTATGGAAGTAACCGTAAATAGTAAAGCAACTAATACTTTGTAGATAATAATCGCTACTAACCCAAGTGGACGCTTTTTCAAATCGCCTCCTCCGTAGATGTGACTACAAATTTTGATTAACTGGTTCTTTATTATGGTAACTAAGAGGATGTTTGAAAAGTCCGTTTTCATGTATCCTGGCGATTAGAAATCGCGCGTCACTTGCTACAAGTTTGCCAGATGTACTGGCTTATTAACTTTCTCAGTATAAAAAAGTCGGGCTTTTACACATACTATTAAGCCTATAATTACAACCATCTGAGGGTATACATTAAAAATGTATCTCTGAAGACATTTTATACTGGGATTATTTACTACTTTAGATTGATATTTATATAGTCATCTATCATTTAACATCTGATTCAAAAGGGCTGAGTTATGTTAGCCATAATTCTAGTAAACAATTAAGAGCTTTTACTGTAATTATAAAGTCAACGAATATTGATATTTACGTTAAAACACGTAAATAAATAGTTAATAAAAAACAATATTAGCTAACTAAATTTATGTCCTTTTCTCAAAGATATATAAAACTTAGCACAGGCTTCTTTTCAGTAAAGACATTCATTGTAAGCATTTTCAGGCTGATTCAATGATAACTTTGTACTATTTTATTACTATCAACATCCTAATTTTTTCTGATGATTGAAAGAAAAATACTTCAATCACAGACTATTTTTAGTAAAAATAAATACACCGTATTATTTGTGGGGTTAAGTATTTTATAGTTCAGTATAATTACGGCTATATTTTTTTATTGTTTTGTTGTTTATTAAAAAATACTTCCAATCACCGAGTTTTCCGTTAGTTACCAAGTACTGTTAAACACCACATTACCTACCAAGTAATGTGATTACTGGACTAGATCAAGCATTGTGACAGTTAGGCTTACAGGAAATTAAAAATTTCACATAAGAGGTGTTAAAAATGACTGAATTGCTCGATTTTGGCAAGAGAATAAAGCCAGAAGCAACCCAATTGCTGCTATTTGCAGAAAATATTGACAGCTTTTGGGACAAAGAAATTAGACCTTTATTTACAGATGAGTCTCTATCCTTCAGAGTCAAAACTCGTAACGGAAACAACATCAAGTACGTCAACTTGGATAATGGAGCGACAACCACTCCCTTTACAACCCTCAAACAGCACGTAGATGATATGCTTGACACCTATGGCAGCGTGCATCGAGGCTCTGGGCAAAAGTCTATTATTACTACGCGAGAATATGATGCAAGCCGAGACGTGATTCGGGATTTTGTCGGCTCATCCTCACAGAACTATGTAATCTTTGCCAAGAATACCACAGAAGCAATTAATGGAGCTGCTACACTGTGGGCAAAAAAACCTGGCAAAATCTTAGTTTCTGATATTGAGCATTCATCAAACCTTCTACCTTGGGTAACTAGAGACGAAATTGTTCAGTACAGAACTCAACCAGACGGAAGTGTGAGTGTTGCTGAAATTGAAGATATTTTCAAAGCGCACAAAAATCGCCCCGAAGCAGAGCAAATCAAGTTACTGACTATTACAGGTGCTTCAACCATTACAGGTTACAAACCACCTATTTACGAAATTGCCGCTTTAGCACATCGGTATGGAGCTAAGATGTTTGCTGACGTATGTCAGTTAATCCAGCATGAGCGGGTAGATATGCGTGCAGATGATGACCCATGTCATTTGGATTTTGTAGCTTTTTCTGGACATAAAATGTATGCCCCTTATGGAACAGGGGTTTTGCTGGGGCCGAAGGAGTTTTTTGATAGCTCTTATCCTTATCAAATCGGCGGTGGAAACTTGCCGTATATTACCAGAAACCTAGAGATCAAGCGCTTTTATACAGAACGGGCACATGACCCCGGAACACCAAATGCAATGGGTGCGATCGCTATTGCCAAGGCAATTAAAATTATAGAGGCACTTGGACGCGATCGCATTGCTGAATACGAACACTCTCTAGTTGAATTTACATTCACACGGCTGCGGCTGATTCCTGGTGTGAAAGTACACATCTCAGGAGATAATTTAGCTCATGTCATACCCTTCGACATTAATGGGTTTGACGGACGTTTAGTAGCAGAGATTCTGGCCCAAGAATATGGAATTGGAGTTCGAGCCGGGGCTTTCTGCACTTATGAATACATTCGCAAACTCAAAAATGTTTCGGACGAGCAAGACTGCGAGATTGCTAAGGAAGTAGAAAGCGGAATTACGCGTAACATTCCTACCATTATTCGGGCAAGCTTTGCTGTGTATAATACATTGGAAGATTGCGATCGGTTCCTTGACGCGATTTCGGAAATAGCTCGAAATGGACTTGATCACTATTTGCCTTCCTACAAACAAGATCAAACAACTGGCGTTTGGGCTGCAATAGACGATTAGTCTCATCTGTTCTTGACGCTAAAACTGATATTTGTTGATCCTCTCAGGTAGCAGAGGCAAACTTTAAACACCTTTGCTACCTGAGAATATTTAATTACAAGGGGGTAATAGCTTGAGAGATGAAAACCTCTTTGACCAGGAAGATTACCTACAAGCACGGGTTGATGAATACATTTGGCAAAAAAGCTCAGATGCAGGTATTTCGCGCCAGCGGTTTTTGCAAATACTAGCCACTATGGTTGGCGCAACAGCCATTGGAGGATTGGCTAGACCTGCACCTGCTCACAGCCAGACGAGCACATCAAGTCTGTCAAATCCCTCTGCTACTGTCAAAGCCAAAAGCAGTAAGATACTTAAGCCATTGCCACCAGGATATATCTCTCATAGCAAAGGCACATTAGAGATGAACTGGGAAGCGATGTATGAACGTGGGTACATAGTACCAAATGATTGGTTTTACGTTCATAATCGCAATACGCCTCCTCCTTTCGACCCATCTACTTGGCGTTTGCAGATTCAAGGAACTGGCATTTCCACACCGTGCGAATTCTCTTACGATGAAATCATTACTATGCCATCCATATCAGTCACTTGCGCTATTGAGTGTGCTGCTAATGGTCGGCGCTTCTTTGAAGACGCTTATAACAAGCCACTCTCTGGAACGCGGTGGCGGCTTGGCGCTATTGGTGTCGCTGAGTGGACTGGTGTACCACTGAGCATATTGTTTGAGCGAGCTGGATTGAAATCAACTGCAACAGACGTACTAGTTGAAGGCGGAGATTTAGATTCGCTGGATTCAAAGCAATCCAAGTTTAGTAGTGTAGTTCCGATTTCAAAGGCACTAGCAGATAATTCGCTCCTCGTCTATGCAATGAATGGGGAACCATTACCTCCAGACCACGGTCAGCCATGCCGTGCTTTATTTCCTGGTTGGGGAGGAAATGCTAACGTTAAATGGATTGAACGAATTGAGGTTTCTGAAACACCAATATACACCCAATGGGTGCTAGAGCAGATGGTGCTAGTTGGTGCAGATTACCCAGCTATTTCTCCATACAAAGGTAAATTAATTAAGTACCAAAATGTTAAAAGCGCCTTTGAGTTAGCTTGGCCAGCTACACTTGTTGCTAAACCTTACTTACTGCGCGGACGTTCTTGGTCTGGAAAAGGGAAGATTGTACGTGTGGAAGTCAGCCTAGATGGTGGTAAAATCTGGCAATTTGCACGATTGAGAGAACCTAATTTTCCATTTGCATGGGTACGTTGGGACATTGAATGGAACCCAATTCCTGGAGAGTATTCTCTCCAAGCTCGTGCTACTGACAATTTAGGTAACACACAGCCGATTACAGTTCCGTGGAATGATTTTGGATTGCTCTACGGAGGTGTTGTTAGCCATCCAGTAACTGTACAAGGTTAACAAGCTAAATCTCTGGTTCGTAATCAGCGATTTATTGCTCTATAGGATTCATATTTGATTTTGGAAAAAACTGCGTATACCTCTAACTCCCTTTTTTGCTGTTCCCTATTTCCTATTCTCCATTCCCCATCTCTACGAGTCAGTTCACGAATCAAATCAGATTACTCTATAGGAATCATATTTGATTTTTGAAAAAAATTCAGTACATCTTTATTACTTCTTCCCCATGCCCCATGCCC
>NZ_JADEXR010000251.1 GCF_015206995.1 aff. Roholtiella sp. LEGE 12411
GGTATGGGGTATGGGGCAATGGGGCATTGGGCATGGGGCATTAATTATTTTCTTCTCCCACTCCTCCACTCTCCTACTCCCCAGATTGCGGTAGAATACCAGCGCATGGGTGCTTGTTTGGGGTTGACTAATGACTTCTGTAATTAATGTAAATTTACCAGAGCAGTCTTATGAGATTGCGATACCTTCGGTAAGCTACGCTAACGCACCTGCAAGCTTAGATCAACTAGGTCAACAGATGGCTGGCCTGAATCTAGGCAAGAAGGTATTACTGGTTTCTAATCCGACGATTTTTAAGCATTACGGGAAAAGAGCGATTGCATCGCTGACATCTGCTGGATTTGAAGTTGCTAGCTGTACCCTACCACCCGGTGAACGATACAAAACCCTCAACTCAATTCAAAAGCTCTACGATGCAGCCTTAGAAAACCGTCTCGAACGTTCTTCCACTATGGTGGCTTTGGGGGGAGGTGTAATTGGCGATATGACTGGCTTTGCAGCGGCAACTTGGCTGCGGGGTATTAATGTTGTACAAGTGCCTACCACTCTTTTAGCAATGGTAGATTCGGCAATTGGTGGCAAAACTGGCGTGAATCATCCCCACGGTAAAAATTTGATTGGGGCATTCCATCAACCGCGTCTAGTATTAATTGACCCACAAGTCTTGAAAACCCTCCCCATGCGCGAGTTTCGGGCGGGAATGGCAGAGGTGATCAAGTACGGCGTGATTTGGGATGCCCAATTGTTTACTCAATTGGAACAGAGTAAACGCCTTGACCAACTCCGCTATGTCAAAGCCGAACTAATAGACACCATATTAACGCGCTCTTGTCAAGCTAAAGCTGATGTAGTTGGCAAAGATGAGAAAGAAGCGGGACTGAGGGCAATTCTCAACTATGGTCATACCATCGGTCATGCAGTAGAAAGCTTGACTGGTTATCGTCTAGTGAATCACGGTGAAGCAGTTGCCATTGGCATGGTAGCAGCAGGACTAATTGCTGTGAATTTGGGAATGTGGGCAAAGGAAGACGCAGAACGTCAAAACGCCCTCATTCAAAAAACGGGTTTACCAGTTAAGTTACCGGATGGGGTAGACATAGAAGCAATTATTGAGGCTTTGCAGTTAGATAAGAAAGTCAAAGCGGGTAAAGTGCGGTTTGTTTTGCCGACACAGATTGGTGTAGTGACAGTTACCGATGACGTACCATCAGATACCATCAGACAAGTGTTGCAGGGGATGTAATTCGTAATTCGTAATTCTTAATTGATTCAAGTCCATTGTCCCCTACTCCCCCACTTTCCCACTCCCCAAGCTAAATCTTGTTAATCCAAAAGCATCTATGGTATATGTTAGACACGGTAAACCTAGCAGAAAACCGTAGATTAGTTGCAGAGGTACTTAGCAGTGGGTATAGTAGTTGAGAACGTTTCCAAGCAATTCGGGAGTTTCAAAGCAGTTGATCAGGTCAGCCTGGAAATTAAGAGTGGTTCGCTGGTTGCCTTGCTGGGGCCATCGGGGTCAGGTAAATCTACTTTACTGAGGTTAATTGCGGGTTTGGAAATGCCAGATAGAGGCAAAATCTTACTCACTGGCAAGGACGCGACATATCAAAGTGTGCAAGAGCGGAATATTGGGTTTGTTTTTCAGCACTATGCCCTATTTAAACATTTGACTGTGCGGCAAAACATTGCTTTTGGCTTAGAAATCCGCAAGGCGCCAGCAAAAAAGATTAAGGGGCGAGTAGAACAGTTACTGGAATTGGTGCAGTTAAGTGGACTAGGCGATCGCTACCCATCACAACTTTCTGGTGGTCAAAGACAACGGGTAGCCTTAGCAAGATCACTGGCAGTAGAACCCGACGTATTATTGCTAGATGAACCCTTCGGAGCACTCGATGCTAAAGTCCGCAAGGACTTGCGGGCATGGTTACGCCGCCTCCATGATGAAGTACATGTTACCACTGTTTTCGTCACCCACGACCAAGAAGAAGCAATGGAAGTCTCCGACGAAGTTGTGGTCATGAATCAAGGGCGTGTAGAACAGGTGGGGACACCAGCAGAAATTTACGATAATCCTGCTACAGCATTTGTGATGAGCTTCATTGGCCCGGTGAACGTGTTACCCAGTACCTCAAAGATTTTCCAAAGCACTGGCTTCGATTCGCCATATCCAGAAGTATTTTTGCGTCCGCAAGATGTGATTGTAGAAAAGACTGCCAACGGCGCTACTGCACCTGCGACAGTCAGCCGTTTGATCCATTTGGGCTGGGAAATTCAAGTAGAATTAACATTAGATGATGGGCAAGTGGTGACGGCGCATTTAACACGCGATCGCTTTAACCAATTAGAGTTACAACCGCAACAGCGGGTATATGTGAAACCGAAAGATGCGAAATCTTTTCCCTTGTATTATTCGATATAGCACTTCTACATACAGACAAGCGATCGCATGAAATGAGTTGTCGATAAATTTACCTTCAACTCAAAGCCACCATCGGTAAAATCTCCAATACCGCAATCTGTAAATCAGGAAATTCTAACGGTGAAATAATCCTATCTTCACTCAAAATTACTTTACTTTGATAGCCATCTTGAGTTGGTTTCCGAAATACATATAATTTACGACTAACCACATCTAGCACCCAATAATCTTTAATTCCCGCCTTGGAGTAGGCTTTGGCTTTGGTTTCACAGTCCAGTTTCAGGCTGCTATCTGCTACCTCAATAATCAGATAAACTCCTGGCGGGGTAGGATGGTGGTCTGCATAGTCCAGCGGATCTACTTTAACAACCGCAAGATCCGGTTCTGGCTCAGACCGTTCATTTAACTTAACTGAGTCTTGAATAGATACCCAAGCCCGATTTTCTAATCTGTTTTTCAGTAAGTAATCTGTTCTATCCACTGCTGACTGATGGGCTGTCCCTTTCGCACTCATCCAGATTATGTTTCCTTCTAAGAGTTCCACTTGTTCATCTGCACCAAAAATCCCAGCTTCAGCCATCCGGTGATATTCGTCAACTGTCCACAGGCGAAGTTTTAATGTCGTGTCAGTGTTTTGCATAGCTTGTTTAACAATTGTGAAAAGTGATTAACATTTTAGCATTTATTCTTGACATATATAAGCTAATATGATATCAAAAATTAAAACCATTTTCAAAGTAAGGCTTGGTTTAGGCGTGTTACCATCGCGCTTCAAGTCAAGCCTGCAAATCAGCTAAACTGCTAAAGTCTTATTGAGAATAGTCAGATAAAACGGATAACAGACGAGCCTAAACCATCATCTGCCCGTGTAATTGCGACGATTTTAGAGGATATCACGCCAGCAGTAAAGCGCCAAAATCCTCCTGTTTTCATCGCAGGTAAAGGTAAAACATTGGGTGATTTGGTTAGTTCTATCTGGTCTTTTGCTCCAAATTGATGCGATTGCGATACCTTCGGTAAGCTACGCTAACGCACCTAGCAGTGGAGATAAATGATAGATTAATCGGTAATTTTTGACTAGTAGAGACGTTGCATTGCAACGTCTCTACATGGTGTATCTGTCACATTGTTTTTTTAAATTGGTATAAGAGCTAAAATCTGGTAGATTAACTCGGAACGCATGGGTTACATCTAGCTAATTTTGAAGTTTTTAGGTATTTCTGCAACTACTAACTTGGGGCAAATCAAAGCTATGAAACCATTTCTTTTTGTAACCGACTTGGATCACACCCTCGTAGGCAATGACAACGCTTTGGCAGAACTAACCCAATTACTCAGTGAACATCGCCAAGAATACGGCACTAAAATTGTTTATGCTACTGGGCGATCGCCTTTACTTTACAAAGAACTCCAAATTGAAAAAAATCTTTTGCATCCTGATGCTCTCGTTCTTTCCGTAGGTACAGAGATTTACCTCGATGGTACGGATACTCCCGATTCAGATTGGTCAGAAATCCTTTCTCCAGGCTGGGAACGCGAAACTGTATTATCTATCGCTAGTAAATACACGGAGCTAGATCCCCAACCCGAATCAGAACAGCGTCCCTTCAAAGTGAGCTTTTTTCTCCCACAAGATTTAGCTGCAAATGTTCTACCACAACTTAAGTCAGAGTTGCAGAAATATAAATTAAATATAAAGTTAATCTATAGTAGCGGTATTGACCTTGACATTGTACCCCATACCAGCGATAAAGGTCAGGCAATGCAGTTTCTTCGCCAAAAGTGGAAATTTGCAGCAGAGCAAACAGTTGTCTGTGGTGATTCGGGTAATGATATTGCTTTATTTGCTGTAGGCAACGAACGGGGAATCATTGTTGGGAATGCGCGTCCAGAGCTACTCCAATGGCATGACGAGTATCCCGCTGATCACCGCTACCTGGCAAAAGGTCTTTGTGCAGGTGGAATTATCGAAGGTTTGAAATATTTTGGTTTATTGAAATGATTAGTTATCTTAAAGGTCTTGTTGCTGGTATCCAAACGATTGGCGCTAATCGCATGATTCTGACTCTAGAAGTAAATGGGTTAGGGTATGATTTGCAAATTCCTCAACGGTTAGCAAACCAGTTACCAGAGTCAGGAGGAGTGGCGCAGATTTTCACCCATTTCCAAATTCGCGAAGAAGTGCCGTTATTGTATGGTTTTGCTTCGCCAGCAGAACGCGATTTATTTCGCCACTTGCTCACTGTCAGCGGTATTGGTGCTGCTTTAGCGATCGCCCTATTGGACACTTTGGAACTACCAGATTTAGTCCAAGCAATTATCGCTGGCAATGTACAAGTCTTAATTCAAGCTCCCGGTGTCGGTAAAAAAATCGCCGAACGCATCTGTCTGGAACTAAAAAGCAAGTTAGTCGAGTGGCGCAAATCAGCCGGGTTCTTCGTCGCCACAGGTGGGCCAGCACCTGGAATTCTCGAAGAAGTGCAAATGACCCTCTTCGCCTTGGGATATACTGCCCATGAAGTTAGTCACGCCTTGCATGTGGTAAGCGAAGACATCGGACTACCGAAAGATGCTTATGTGGAAGAGTGGATTAAACAGGCGATCGCCCATCTTAGCAGCAGCGAACAAGTTCAGTAGTCAACAGTCAACAGTCAATATTTATCCTCCCCCCTGCCC
>NZ_JADEXR010000252.1 GCF_015206995.1 aff. Roholtiella sp. LEGE 12411
GAATGGGGCATGGGGCATGGGGCATTGGCAAAATTATTCCCTATCTTCCCATTCCCTAACTAGCAAATAACCTATGAGCCAATTTTTGATGCCGCATTTGAGCAATGTCGATCGCTGGGGTACAAGACCACATCTGATCTAGGGTCAAAGATGCAGCTATTTGGTGGGTTGCTTCAATATCGGGTGCTAGCTGGAGCAAGACTTGTTGCGCCTGGAGGTGTCCCAGAATACTTAAACGAATTGCAGCCCCTAATAATCCTGTAATCAAGCTATGCAAAAAAGCCAGCACTGTATTTTGTTCGCTCAACAGAGCTACTCTACCAACTACGGCAAAGATAACTGGATGTAAACAGTGAATTTCCCCTTTAGCTGCATCTAAACTGAGGGTTGTTAATTGAGAATCTTGCCAAGTCGCACTAGCAACCATTAGCAAGGCGCGTCCGCTTTTGCGTGCTGTCTCACGAGTTTTTTCGATTAGGGTTTGGGCGAATAGTTGAGCATCCGCCTGTCGCACAGCTGCTAAATCAGCGATCGCACTTCCTCGGTAAGCATGAATCAAGGCTACAATATCCGTCGGCCCGATCTGATTACGCAATAGTAACCGCAGAAAAGTTTGCAAATCTTGTGCAGAGCACAGTTGTCCTTCTTGCACCAAAGCTTCTAATCCGTGAGATAGGGTAAAAGAACCAGAGGGGAAAAAAGAATCAGACAACTGCATTAGGGCCAGTTGTTGAGCAACTGTAAACTCACTCATAAAGCCAAATTACGAATTACGAATTACGAATTATTATGCTGGTGCGTGTGTTCCGAAAAGGTAAAGTGTTGTTTAGGCGATCGCCATTCGTAGTCAATTTGTAAGCCAGGAATAGAAAAATTCCGAATTGTTGCTTCTATAACTTCTGCATCTATAACTAGCTCAATATAAAGCTTGCCATTTTGAACGATAATCGGCCAGTGATGATTGCCTAAAACATGACCTAAATGAACTAACTCAATGGCGCGATCGCCTAGGGTTTTTAAGGAAGAATCGTTTATTAACTCGGCAAAACTTAGTACCATCACCTTTTGCTCTTGTAGGTGAATTAGCAGTAATTTACCCTGTTGAGTTTCAAAGATATCTCCTTCTCGCAGGAACCAATCCCGATTTTTAACAATCCCAACATCGACGCCAGAGGTGGCGCAAGAGTGAATTCGTCCTTTACGGCTATCTACTTGACTTAGATAAACTTCTAAGCAATGCTGTTTGCTAACTTTTTTTATCCGTTCGCATAAGTTAGCATTCTCTGTGATATTGCCGAGGTAAGTTTTTGCTAGTTCAATCATTGGGAAATAGAGGGTAAAACAGGTTGATGGCTGCAATCGCGGACGCATTTTAAAGCGTATTGCAGGTAATTTTTGAGTCCGTGAGTGCCACTTGCGATCGCTCTAATTAAAAGACCTTTGCTCTGAGGTAAAATCGAGCTTGCTACGATGACACCAACGCAATTAGCAGCTTCTATATTTTCTAATTTATTACTCAATAATTGTAGATTTGTCTGGGGTAAAACAACAATTAGATTGCTTAGAATAGGAGAAGAAGCAAACAGTTGGCAGTTTTTGAAATCATTGTGTTTTCCTTCCAAGCGCATAGCATCGGTAAACCATAGCTCTCCTTCCCAAGAAGTCACTTGCAGGCGGTTAGAGTAGTAGTTAAAATCATAAAACTCTCCCCTAGCAAGTCTCCCTGGTACAATAATTTCACTCAAGAAGAGTTTTGCTTGCGGATGACATTTAATGCAAGTTGTTTGCTCCAAAGTTGCATCTTTGAAGAGAATGATCGGTTCAGGGATAAATTCTAAGGTTGCTCCTTCGCCAATTTCAATTTCATAATGTGCAGTTGCTTTTGAACTGACACCGGGCATAGGATGAACTTTGGTCGCAGATTGATCAGTAAGATAAAGATGAGTATTAGCGGCGAGTTGCAACGAAATATTTAGCTGATCATTTGCTAGTAATCCTGGAGAAGAGCTAGTGATATATAAATAAGTGTGCTCAGGATTGGCAAGATCAGAACGGAAAGTTCTAGAGATACCTAATGGATAAGCAGTATACTGATGGCTGACAATTGTATAACCGTTGCGATCGCACTCTAGCCTTAACTCTAAGTTTTTCGTTTTTTTGAGGGTTTTCAATGTCGATAATCTGAATAAATCTCAGCTTCCGATTACAGAAGGACTGCAAAATAGAACAGTCTCCAGAATAAAATTTATCACTTGATCTAATCCTTCTCCCGTTTTGCAATTGGTATAAGCAATTGGTTTTCCTTGTCGGTATAAGGGAGCTTGATGACGCATTAAATCTAAGTCAGCGCCTACATAAGGAGCAATGTCAATTTTATTGATTACAACTAAATTAGCTTGTGCAAAACCAGGGCCTTTTTTACGAGGAATATCATCTCCGGCTCCCACATCAATTACAAAAATATAGGAATCTACCAAATCGTAACTAAAGGTAGAAGCTAGATTGTCACCTCCGCTTTCAATGAAGATGATATCTAGTTGTGGGTAGAGCAACTCCAAATCCTTCACCGCCAGGATATTCATGGATGGATCTTCCCGAATAGCAGTGTGTGGACAGCTACCCGTTTCCACGCCGATGATGCGTTCAGGGGGCAAAAACCCCCGACCTTTGAGCCGGTCTGCATCTTCCGTAGTCAGCAAGTCATTGGTAACTACTGCTACTTCAATGCCTCTATCCATCAATTTGGGAATGATAGCCTCTAGTAAAGCCGTTTTCCCACTACCTACAGGGCCTCCAATTCCTAATCTCGCAGCTGATTTTGACATACATTGCTAATTTCCTTGAACAAGATTGCGCGTATTTTTTGCCTTCATCAATAAATTGAGTTGCTTTTTCCTTTAATTACGAATTACGTTAGCGCAACGGGGCGCAGCCCATTACAAATTACGAATTATAATGGCCCATTAATTAGTCCGTTAAAACCATAAATCTTGCGATCGCCAGCAAAGGGGACTAACTCAACTTCCTTAGCATCTTCATCTATTGGTTCAAATCTGACAGCTGTCCCGGCTGGAATATTTAAACGCATTCCTTTAGTTTTATCATTGGGGCTAAATCGCTCAAATGGTACAATTGTTCTGGCTTTACCCTCATAAATAACTTCAGCAAATTCCAGTGCAGAGTTAACTTCATAGAAGTGGAAATGAGAACCCACTTGGATCGGGCGATCGCCTTTATTCACTACTGATAGTATGATAATATCCCGCCCGGCATTAATTTCGATTTCACCGGGTTGGGTAATAATTTCTCCTGGAATCATGATAATACTCCCAATTTTAAACTTCCAATTTATGAGCGCGTCAGAGGAACAATAGACTTGCGAATTGGCTCGTGAACAGTGACTAATTTGGTTCCATCGGGGAAAGTCGCTTCTACTTGCACTTCAGGAATCATTTCTGGAACTCCTTCCATAACATCTTCTCTAGCTAACAACGTTGTTCCATAACTCATCAATTCTTCTACAGTTTTTCCTTCCCTTGCTCCTTCTAATATTGCCGCAGATATATAAGCTACCGCTTCTGGATAATTTAGCCTTAACCCTTTTTCTCTTCGTCTTTCTGCTAATAAACCAGCTGTAAAAATTAGTAATTTATCTTTTTCTTGTGGTGATAGTTGCATAATATTCCTTTTACACTTAAGGTTTATATTGTCAAATTCTAAGTCTAATTGATTAAGTTTTTCAAAATGGGTAAAAATTCTCGAAAATAAATACCTCCATAACCTCTTACCTCTGTGCCATCTGCGCCTATGCGGTTAAACAAATTACTCAGTATTTACGCAAGTGTCATATTTTTAACGCCAGAGGTTATCCAGAGTCAAAGGTCAAAAGTCCAAAAAACCTTGACCCTTGACCCTTGACCCTTGACCCTTGACTCTTATACCAGAAGCCTTGTATGCCAGTTGCGTAAGTCCTATTACTTTTAAACCGCATAAGCACAGAGAGAAAAAAATAGATTTTACGAGTCACCTTGAAAGGACTAGGATAGATATTACCCCAAATCGAAAAGCAATATCTCTGCGCCAATATTGGTACTAATTTCTAGTTGTTCTTCACCGTTGATTTGCACTCCATCGCCTGCTCTGAGTTCTTCACCATTTAGATTTGCTATACCTTGAGCTATTTGTAACCAGGCGTAACGATGAGGTAGGACGTGATAATTAACAACATCACCTTCATCTAAGACAGATGTATATAAATCGACATCCTGGTGAATTGTCACAGCACCATCGCGCCCATCTTTAGCAGCAATTAAACGTAGTTTACCGCGTTTTTCTTCTAGGGAAAAAGCTTTTTGTTCATATCTTGGTGCTAGCCCTTGCTGGTCTGGAAGAATCCAGATTTGGAGTAAGTGGAGTGGTTCAGTTGGTGAGGGATTAAATTCGCTGTGGGCGATACCAGTACCAGCACTCATTATCTGTGCGTCACCGGGACGAATTACCGACCCTGTACCCAAGCTGTCTTTATGCTCCACTGCACCTTCTAAGACATAAGTGAGGATTTCCATATCCCGATGACTGTGGGTGGGGAATCCAGCACCAGGGGCGATGCGATCGTCATTGATCACTCTGAGAGAGCGAAATCCCATACGATTGGGATCGTAAAAACTACCAAAGGAAAATGTGTGGTAACTATCGAGCCAGCCAATTTGAGCACGACCGCGTGCGTTCCGATCATGAATTAAGTGGTTAATAGTATTTGGAGACATAATACCTCGCTGTTAATGAGTTTTTAATGACAACAAATAAAGTATTGTCTGTTAACAGAAAACTGAATGCGGTAGGTTGTAAAAAAATCGCCTTATTGATTTTCTTTGATCAAGCTAGCTTGCATCGCTTTACTACAATTCAAAGAGCTTTTTGAAATTTTCAGACCTGCTTTTGAACTATTTAAATATTGACATACTCCCCACCATTGAATGGTGGGGATTCTAGGCTCAAACAGCAATTGCAGGCAAAGCCCGACTTACATCGCCTAACCCAATGGTTGATGCCCCAACCATTTGAATATTGAGTGCGGCGT
>NZ_JADEXR010000253.1 GCF_015206995.1 aff. Roholtiella sp. LEGE 12411
CCATGCCCCATGCCCCATGCCCTATTCTCCACCCCCACGTT
The DNA here is from genome assembly GCF_015206995.1 of aff. Roholtiella sp. LEGE 12411. Taxonomy (GTDB): domain Bacteria; phylum Cyanobacteriota; class Cyanobacteriia; order Cyanobacteriales; family Nostocaceae; genus Komarekiella. Next base: position 42 of record NZ_JADEXR010000253.1, read on the forward strand.
CTAGGCGCTTTTGCCATTCAGCGTCAATTTGTGCAGAACGCTCGACTTCCTGATCGAGTAAATCAGTTTCGCTAGAATATACCAAATCTTCGTTCCCAATAACTTTTTCTGCGGCAAACTCATGGGTGTAGGCAATCTTCTGCTGCAAAGAAGCATCCGCAGTTGCTAATAGCCTAGCGCGGGAAAGGCGATCGCGGTTACGGTCAGCAATTTTGCTATTGCGCCACTTAATCCAGAAATAACGCAATAAAGGTATGGCTAAAAAACCGACTCCGTAAGCCAATAGCAACCAATAAATTCCTTGTACAAAAGCTACCAGTCCACCTAATTGGGCAGCCACTGTGCCATCTCTTAACAAACTTCCCAACACCAAGGCACCAACAAAATTGAGTACACCCAAGCCGGCACTCAGCATAATTTGTCCTGAGTTTGCTACACTAAAACGCCAGAGCAATTCCTCTAGGTATACGGGTACTGACTGCCGACGTTTTTTAGTTGCTTGCACCTGCAACTCTGGAAAATAATAGATAATCTGCCCCTCAGAACTTACTTTCGGTTGCCCATTGAATCGCGTGAGCACGGGTAGCATATAGTCTTCGTATTCTTTTGTATAGCGATCGCCAATGTCATCTAGATATGGGGCGATTTGTTCGGCTACTACTGCGCCACGGTTATTACGAATTACAGTAGCAATTTCTTGCCAGCGCCGTTCTTCTAAGTTGGCGTTGGGATTACCATCGCCAAATAAAAATGAAAAGACCGCCTCAAAGAAATTCAGACTGCTTTCTTGGTGTCCTTCACGTCGCCGTTCCTGGTAGTGGGTGTCATAATTTGGGTTAAAATACCAAAATAAATTTGGGAAATAGAAGAAGCCACCACCACTGGAATAGCTACCTCTGTTATCGCTGTCGCGATCTGAGTTAAGAGCAGTAATGATAATGATGATACTAACAGTAATCAGGGCGATAGAAACAGTTAAGAAAATTCCAAAGGAAATGCGAATTAGGTAAAACAGAACGCCCCAAACCTTTTTCCACCATTCCTGCAACCGCAACTGTAAGTATTTATTACGTAAAATTGAACGGAAATTTTGCGGAAATAGGTAAACAATATCGCCCGAATCTGCTACCTGTAAATGTCCGCCAGTATCAGACGCCAACGTTAATAAACTTTGATTAGCCTCAGCAACATTCAATCCTGCCTGGGTTGCCACATCACCAACAGTGACGCGATATCCCAGTTGTTCCACTGCTCGCATGACGGTGGGATTGAGAGTCATTGCTCTCCCCTCCTGTTGAATTTTAATCTTCCTTTATCAAGTATAAAGTTTTATTTTGGGTGACTTCTCAAGTTAATATCGGCTTGCTTCTCCATGTGCAACATCTCATCTGGAATGCCACAGTTCATGTTAATATTAATTCCCTCGGCTTGGTTAATCAGCAAATTTTCTGCTTAAATATGGTTCAGTACACTCTCGCTCAAAGCCCAGAAATTATCCTCACTGTTTCTGGTAAAGATTCAGCTAAAGCTCGTGACAAAGCAATGGATCAGCTGATGGAACTTATGGATGCCGGTAAGCTGCCTACTGAATTGGAAGAAGGATTTGGCCCTCAACAATTAATTGAGGTGAAGGAACCAATTACTGATGCTGCTAGTGGTGAAGATGCCATTACACAAGCTGTCCAGGTTTTGAGCAATCTGGCCACGCTCAAGCTGAAAGTTCAGGAGTCACGAACTGAAGCATTGGAAATTCGCAAGGCGGTTGATGTTCTGTTCTCCGATAAGTCGGTGACTGAAGAGGAAATTACTCGCCTCAAGGAAGGTTTTAAAGTTCTCAAAAATTTTGCCCAAGGTAATCTGCGTTACCAAGAAGCGAGAGCTAAAGCCGAACAGGCTCGGCAAGTTTTGGATCAAGCTCTCAAATCGCCTGAAAAGTAACTTTTGATTAGTATTGGGTAATTAATCGTAATTTTTTCCTACCAATTACCCATTACCTTGCTTAACGTCGTCTACTTCTTCTTAAAGAAGAGGAAATTGATAAGGAACTAGCAACTTCACTACCTGCATCTTCACGAACCCGTTCCAAGCTTCTATTTTGCTGGGAATACTGCTGGTAATAGTTATAAGAGGCTGGCATAGCATCTTTTGACTTATTCGCTATTATCCCTAAAATAGGAGTGCCAGATATCTGCACCTCTTCCAATGCTTGGTGTAGCTCAGTTCGTTTGAGCTTACCTAAACCAGCCACTAGTACCATACCATTGGTGTTAGCTGCTAGTAAGTAAGCATCGGCAAATCCCAGTAGAGGCGGTGTGTCATAAATTACTAAGTCAAAATTAGCGTGCAGATTGTCCATCAAATCTTGCATTTTCTGAGACGCAAGCAATCTAACCGAGTCAGGCGGAATGGGGCCAGCACTCATAACATACAGGTTTTCTTCTTGTGGCGATCGCTCAATTACATTATTCCAGTCCAAATCTTGGGAAATTACATCGGTTAATCCCTGAATGTTCATTAGTCCTACTAGATTGTGTAAGCTAGGAGCACGCAGATTAGCATCCACCAGTAATACTCGTTGTCCCATCGCAGCTGCTGCCTGTGCTAGTTGTACAGCAACTGTGGACTTACCGTCTCCTTGACCCACTGAACTAATGACTAGAGAGCGAATCGGAACATCCGAACCTAAAAGCAAAATATTGGTGTAGAGAGAGCGAAAAACTTCAAAAAAGGAAGCACGATTTGCTTGTTGCACTCCAGCTACACTTTCTTGAGTCGCCCCTCCAAGTTCTTTTCTCAAGGGAACTATCCCTAAAAGTGGCAGTCTAGTAGAATCCTTGAGTTCTTTAGAAGTGTAAAAGATATTGCTGAGCTTATCTACAGCTAAAGCTACTCCTACACCCAAGAGCAAACCTAAAATACCACCTAATGCTAAGTTTTTCTTAGCACCGCTAGAAACAGGAGCGGGTTCATTCACCTTAGCTAATTTAGGATCAAGTAATTGCCAAGGTTGCTGCTTTTGCGCTTTTTCGATCTGCAACGCTTGTTGTTTGGCTGTAAATTGATTCAGGGCGTCGGTGACAATTTGTAATTCCCGCTCAATGTTACTGTAATCACGGCTAACATTAGCCAGACTTCTCACTTCACTATTGAGTCCTCTGATTTTCTCGTCCAGAGAGCTATCACGAGCTGATAGTTCTCTTAAGCGGCTTTGCAGCTCTTTCTGCACCCGACTTTCTTCTTGAGCAAGCAATGGCAGCAAATAGGCTTTCGTTTGCTTTAAAGTCACCATTCTGGGGTTATCATCCGTTAATACGGCTGACTGTTGTTGAATAGTAATGTCTGCGCCCTGAATTTGATCCAGTATCTTTTGGTAGCGAACATTTTCACTCAGTACAGAATTACCAGCCCTCTCGCCTGGCTGTTGCGCTAACTCTTTTTGCAAATCCTCATACCTGGCTGCCAATTGTTCTAGCTGGACTCTTGTTTCTATTCGCTGTTGTTGCAAATTAGCAATCTGACCACTCAACTCTTGACCTTTCTGCAATGGATCAATCAAGTTATTGCTCAGTCGCAGATCTCGCATTTTATTTTGCCAGAATTTAACCGTCTGCTCCAACGGTTGTCGTTGTTTATTAACAAAGACAATTGCCTGATCTACATCTGCCTGACGCTCCGCTAGACTATAGTTCAGATAAGCATCAGCAAGTAACTTTGAAAAATCACTAACTTGCTTCTGGTCTGGATGGGTATACGCGATTTCTAAAATATTTGGTTGGTTAGATTGAATAGTTAAGTCATTAAGAATTTCAGAGTATGTTAGGTCTGGATATTTAACCTGAAGCTTTTCGATAATCGGGTCTAGGACTCGATGACTTTGTAAAACTTTGACTGTTGTTGCAACTTGTTTTTCTGACTCAGCTGATGCTACTAGCCCGCCCTGAGAACTTGAATTTATTGTTTGAGGAACATCGGCTATAACTTTACTCTCGCCGGTTACAGGATTGGTTAAAATCTCAAACGAGCCTTGATATACTGGAGGATCAGTTTCTGCCTTTAATACTGCTGCTGTTGCTACTACAGCTGTTATACCAGCGATCAACAATATCCGCCGACGCAGAACTGTTGCAATTTGACCCAGATTTAATTCATCTTCATCAATATTTAGTGGAGTAGCATTAGCTTGTGACAACGGGTGAGGATATTTGTCTGACTTTAGCATGGCATCTGTGAATTAAGTTATTTTTATTGCTTAGATAGGTGAATGCTTCGATTCCATCTTGGCATACGTAAGTTGGATTGCTTATGAAGTTACCTTGTCTTTTGCCGCACGCTAGTAAATTACTCATCACATAGCTCAAGCAATCTCAAGGGAAGTTGAGTGTTTTCAAAAATCTACTTAATACACCTATCAACTTGGACGCGATATTTAAAATCCGGGCAAATCGGGGGTCACGCACTATCACTACAGTAACATTACGCATGATAAATTTGTTGACCCATTTACATCTTGAATCAAGCTATGAAGATTGTTTATCAGCAGTGATGGTATAAGGTGATGACTAATCACACATAATACAAAAAAACTAAAAAGCTTTAAATCCAGAAAAATTTGCAGATATATCTGGAAATTAAAAGGCTTGAGCTTAATTCTGTTTGACTTTTCTTGTACTGGGGCGCTAGGATTCGAACCTAGGGATGGCGGGACCAAAACCCGCTGCCTTACCACTTGGCTACGCCCCAAAGATTCCACTGTTGTTAATATAGCAGTTAGTCCTGGGGTAATGTCAAGTACTTTGATAGTTGATTTTTGACAAGAGGTTTTTCCAATTGAATTACTACAGCTACAAGACTTGAAGCTAATTGAAGTTATAGCGGTTATCAGTCCAGTGCAGTACACTAGGAGAGAGCAATTGTACTGATAACTGGTCGGTATGAAACCCTACTCTCTCGACTTGCGCCAGAAAATTGTTGATGCTTATGCCTGCGGTGATAT
>NZ_JADEXR010000042.1 GCF_015206995.1 aff. Roholtiella sp. LEGE 12411
TTCCCGACCTACCTGTGTTGCGCTTTTTCCATTACATATCTCATACAGTGCCATCAAACGTTCGCGGGTACGAGCATGATTTGCTTTTAACGCCTCTTGTCTCAATATTGAGCTACTTTGATTCCAATGAGCGCACTCTACTTTAAGCATCCTCGTTTTGTTCTCTACTACACCTACTTCTTCAGAGTAATATTTCTTCTGGCAAAACTCCAGTTCTCAAGATGGATGAGGTTTACATAACAATGTTGCCCACTTTTTACAAAAGTATTCCATCGTTACAATACTTTTTCATTGGACATTTTAGCTATTCAAAACTTCTTTGATAATGATAATCAAATAGAGGGGGGATGAGGCTTGCCTCATCCCCCCTCTCCCCATGAGCGATTATCATTTTCATTTAGATTTTTTTGAGTATTTTAGCTGATTGACAAAATGCACTCTACCTTAACCTCTCACGGATGTAAAACGGGTAATTGGGCTGGTTAACGAATATAGTCACTTTAGTTTTACAAATTCTTTAGGTCTTCATGGTGAAAGAATGGTTTTACACGCTTTCGCACTTGCTGGATTCAATGTTAAAGGCGAGAGTACAGGTGAATTTAACGGAAAAATTTGGACTGATAGTGAACATGATCTAGATTATATCAGGACTTACGCAACTGGCACAAATAGCGGGCAGGGCTGCGCCCTGCCACGGGACAATTTCAATCAAACCAAGCACATAAGAATACTTGGGCGTTTTAGTTGCTGAATTAAATAATTAGAAAGCAAGTTATGCTTGATTTGATAAATAGTTTTACCAGTGGTATAGGCTAAATTCTTTAACCTAACCCAAACTAACATTGCACAAGCAATATGATTTCTTTGGAGCCTAGCTTTACGGCACTGACAAGATTCAATGCCAGTTAATTGTTTAATCTCCCTGTGAAACTCCTCTATTTTCCAACGAATTTTACACACCTGTTGTACAACATCCGTGGAACTTTGAGATAAATCGTTAGTGGCGACGTAATCCGTTCTGTTGGTAGAAACAATAACCCGGAATAGTTTCACTTTTTTATTAGCTGGGAACCCTTTACTTTTTATAATTTTACCACAGTCTAACTCTTCTTTGCTCCATGATAATAATTCAATACGTTTATATTTTTCCTGACCAAATGTATCATCAACTAAACGATTATTTTTTAAAGGACAATAATATATTTTGTCTAGACTATCAATATATAGCATTAAACTTTGTACCGCATACCATGTATCCATCAAAACCGTATCAAATGGTAAAAGCTTATGATACACAAGGTTTTGCAGCATATCTTTCACATGGTCTATCTTGGTTTTACCATCCACGTCTGGATTAAAAATGCGGTAGTCTATTACCCAAAATATTTGAACTTTAGGATTCACATATACACAGCTGACTACACCAATTCCTTTGACTACACCATGCTCATTACCACTATATTGTCTCCTGACTATTTCTATTTCTTCAGAATACCTTTTGTCTAAAACACTATCATCAAAGATGATGTAACCATTCTCATCAGGTTCTACTACATCTTTTACATTATCCCAGAGTAACCGAGGTGTTAACTTTTTCCTCAACAAAAGAGTAGTTAATTGCATCATGGCTAATACTCTCTAAATGCTCTGCCAAATTGGTCATTGTATAATTAATTTGACTACTAAGTAGGTACTGGCAATAATCTAATTTAGTAAACTTCATATTCAAAAGTATTCGTTGCAGTAGCCTGAGCCGCAGCCCAAAAGTTTGGCGTAAAAAGGGACACTTTACATTTGTACTCTAGTTCATTTCATGTGCATTTTTATAGTACCAAAGTACTATTTATTGGCGATCGCTCTGTACTAGTGGCGTCGTTATTCAATACATCCGTACTAAAATTTAGCGATCGCCTGTGCCAGTTGCGTAAGTCCTGCATATTTTGAAATTACTCAAATGATTAAGTCGCTGCTTTATTTCATCTGGGCTGGTTTGTTTGAAATCGGAGGCGGCTACCTGATTTGGTTATGGTTGAGGGAAGGTAAGTCGTTCTGGTGGGGGATATTGGGTGGAATTGCTTTAGCTATTTATGGGGTACTGGCTACTCTCCAAACAGCAAACTTTGGCAGAGTATATGCTGCTTACGGAGGTGTGTTTATTGCAATGGCAATGCTTTGGGGTTGGAAGGTAGACGGAGTGACTCCAGACCGCTACGACTTCATCGGAACCTGTCTAGCTTTGGTAAGTGTGTTAATTATCATGTTCTCGCCCAGAAGCTAAGTAAAAATTCGGCGTTGCTGAATTTCGGTATAAAAATAATTTTGCGTGATTTCAAAACTCTTGTAGAGACGCACTGTTTGAAGCGTCTCTACACTAATAATCAGCAACGCCTAAAATTCTATATCTTTGTCGCCACGTCAGACTTTGAACAGATAATAACTTTGCACTTAGGTGCTAAAGTACAAAGGTTTTGTTAGCACCTACGCTGTGATAAACAACTCTAGCCATAGCAATGCGTTTATGCGTGCTATGGAAAGAGAAATTATTATATATTCGTTCAACTTTCCAAAGAAAAGTGCTGAGGATTCACAACACTTAAAAAGCCTCACCAATATCTTCGTTTGTAGCATTAGTTAACTAAAAGCTGAGAATTTTGTATCGTTTAAACAAAATGCTATTACTTGAAAAAATAAGATGCAGTTGTTGCATTGACACACCTTTATTTAATTTTTGGCATCACCAATTAGGATTACATTTTTATTAATTTTCGAGAAAAAATAAAGTAGAGTAACTTACAAGACAAAAAGCAGTATCAAACAGTACTGCAATGTATTTAGCTAATAAAAAATTGTTGGTGTTTAGGGACAAAAAGAAGTGTTGAAGAAAGTTGTCATGATTGGGGTCATAACCCTATTTATTTTGGGAATACCGTTGATGGGCAATGCTTTAGCCCAAACACCAGCGGCTACTCCGCCTGCTGCTGATACTGGGGACACAGCATTTATGCTGATTTCATCAGCACTTGTTCTGCTAATGACACCAGGATTGGCATTCTTCTATGGTGGATTCGTGCGATCGCGCAACATCTTAAACACGTTGATGATGAGCTTTGTATTGATGGCAATCGTCGGCGTTACCTGGATTCTCTGGGGCTATAGTCTTGCCTTTGCTCCAGGACTGCCATTTATCGGTGGATTACAGTGGCTTGGTTTAAATGGTGTCGGGTTAGAGACAACTGATTATCTCAAAGGGGCAAACCCGGTGGAAGTCGTTTCTTATGCTGCGACAATTCCCCACCAGGCATTCATGATTTATCAAGCCATGTTTGCGATCATTACCCCAGCTTTAATTTCAGGAGCGATCGCTGAACGGATGAGTTTCCGCGCCTATTCCCTTTTTGTGCTATTATGGTCAACTTTTATTTACACGCCCCTAGCCCACATGGTATGGGCTAAAGGTGGATTTTTGGGTTTGTATGGTGGTTTGGGCGCTCTCGACTTTGCAGGTGGCACAGTAGTTCACATTAGTTCTGGTGTCTCTGCCCTTGTAGCTGCGATCGTCCTTGGCCCCCGGAAAACTTATCCTGACCGCCTTAGCCCTCCGCACAACGTTCCTTTCATTTTATTAGGTGCTGCTTTGCTCTGGTTTGGCTGGTTCGGCTTCAACGCTGGGAGTGCCTTGTCCATTGCTAGTGGAACTTCTGGCAACTTGGTAACAAATGTAGCGACAACAGCATTTGTTGCCACCAATACAGCGGCTGCTGCGGGTGCTCTAATGTGGCTGATTTTAGAAGCAGTTTTACGTGGTAAACCAACCGCAGTGGGAGCAGCAACAGGAGCCGTTGCCGGTCTAGTAGGCATTACTCCAGCCGCCGGATTTGTCACACCGCTATCAGCGATTTTAATTGGTTTCATCACCGCTTTTGTTTGCTTCTACGCTGTGAGTTTCAAGCACAAGCTGCAAATTGACGATGCTTTAGATACATATCCTGTGCATGGCGTTGGTGGTACCGTGGGTGCAATTTTAACAGCCATCTTTGCCACCACTCAAGTCAATGGAGCAGGTAAAAACGGTGTGCTGCGCGGTAATTTTGGGGAACTGGTAATCGAAATAGTAGCGATCGCCATTGCCTATGCGATCGCAGGTGTTGGCACGTGGCTCATTCTGAAGATTATCGATGCCACAATCGGTCTGCGAGTCAAAGAAGAAGCCGAATACCAAGGTCTAGATATTAACGAACACGGTGAAGAAGGTTATAACTCCGAGTTTGGCGATCGTCCCAAATAGGGGGAGGGGGAGCAGGCGACTGCTATAACTCAGGACTCTCGACCCTTGACCCTTTTTTGTAAAGTCCTCAATAATCGGCGGAGTACTGACGACGAATCAGTTAAAATCTGATTCAAACAATTGGTAAATTTCGCTAGTCGTGTCTACTTCTGCAAAAACCTTTCCTATCTGGGCATTTTTATCGCTGTTAACCAACGGCATATTGATGCTGGCTGTCATTCTACTGATTTTGCAACAGCAGAAATTGACCGCTTTTTTTGGAACTACAACTTCCTTCGCTCAAGTCAACCTGAACAATGAAACCCAATCTGTTACACCTATTTTGGGTTCCCATCTAAAACTCAATTACCAGCAGTGGATAGACATCCTTAAGAAAGAAGCTAAGGTAGTTGCTGACAAACGTCCTCCGCATTTAACCATACTGGTGGGAGATTCTCTGAGTCTGTGGTTTCCTACTGAGTTATTACCCGAAGACAAAAATTGGCTCAATCAGGGAATTTCTGGCGAAACCAGCAATGGACTGTTAAAAAGATTGGATCTATTTGAGCGCACCCAGCCAGAGGTGATTTTTGTGATGATTGGCATTAATGACCTAATTCGAGGGGTGAGCGATGAGGTAATTTTGGATAATCAGCGACAAATTATGAGTTACCTGCGAAAGGTACATCCGACAGCGCAAATTGTTGTCCAGTCAATTTTGCCCCATGGAGCAAAGGAAGCAACCTGGCAAGGACGGGCGCAACTGCTGGCTGTTGCTAATAGTCGCATTCGCCAGTTGAATCAGCAACTGCAAAGCGTAGCTGCTAACGAAGGTGTCAAATATCTTGACTTGTATCCTTTGTTTATCAGCAAGCAAGGCAATCTCCGCCGTGAATTTACTACTGATGGCTTACACTTAAGCCCTGAAGGTTATATAGTTTGGCGTTCTGCATTGCAGATTTATAGCAAAATCGAATTAGAACCCCAACTTCAAGAACAGAAGAAGGAGTAAGGAGTCAAGAGTCAAAAATCAAAAGTTATTATTTTCTTCCCACGTTTTCAGCCATTCTACCTGGTTGTTCTTTCAGGCGATCAGAAATTGCTGCTGGCAAATTCTATTGATCAGGTAGTACTTATTCTGCTGCAAGTCGCTGAGTGATATTGCGAAAAATGCCACGAGTAACAATCGGATGACCTTCTAAAAATTTACAGTTAATATTACCTTCTAGGAAGATTGTTTGACCACCTTTGGTAAGGAATGCAGTTTGAACTTGTTCTAACTTTTCTCCTGAAAGCAAGCGATAAAACTGTTGACGACAGTATTTTTGAAAATTTGGATGTATAATCTCAAAAAAATTCATCTGAGCAATTTCAGCTTCGCTATATCCCAAAGTTTCCCGCCACGCACGATTGACATACAAAAAACGACCATAAGCATTAACACATTGAATCAGATCGTTAGCATTCTCAAATAAATCTCGATATCGTTTTTCACTTTCTACAAGCGCATCTTCTGCTTGTTTGCGTTTGATAAATTGGGCTATTTGGCTACCAGCAGAAGCCATCATTTGTAATAAGTCTGTATCTTTTTGTTGTACCTCTCGCTTAAAGAAAACCATCAACCCTAAGATTTCATGATCGTCTAAAATGGGGAAGCCAAATGCTGTATGCAATCCAGCTTCGGCTGCGGATTGCGATCGCTGCAAGTCATTATCTGCGGTGATATCGCTAATCCAAAGGGGGGAACGTCGTGTCCAAATTCGACCAGGTAAACCAATACCAGGAGTATAGGTAGTTTGCCAGGTTATTGCTTTAAACTCTCGCACAGAAATTACTCGGCTTGACCAAATTTCTACACATCTCAATACTGCATTAATACTGGGTGCTTTAACTGATTTGCCGATGTATTGATTTGGTGTCCAAAGTTCTCCTAAATCCCATCCTAGGCTTTGACAAATAGATTGTAAAATTTGCGGAATCGCCTGCTTTATACTTTGAGATTCTGATAATATACGGGTTATGCTATATTGAGCATAAGTGCGCTGTTCCCGATTTAAGCGAGTAGTAATATCTCGACCGATGTAGACAATATCTTCTAAACCTTCAATTTTTTTGGGAATTACTGAACAAGAAAAAGCAACTAATAATTTTTCTTTTGTTTTGGTTCTACAAACTAGCTCTAAATTCTGAAAGTTTTTCTTAAATGAAGTATGTTGTTGAGTTACCTTGATTAATCCTTGCTCATCATCGATTAGCAGTGATATTGATTGATTAATTAATTCCTCTTCATGAAAACCAAATAATTTTTGGGCAGCATTATTTACTTTCTTTATTTTTCCTAAACTATTTGTTACCAACAAGGCATCTGCCATTGAAATGATAACTTTATCCATATAGTTTTTGTATGACATTAAGGCATTTGATAGCATACGCGCTTCATTAGCTCGCTGTGCTAACTTCTGTTGTAAGGCCATCCTGTCAGTGACATCCTCAATCAGAATGATTAATTTGTTGCCAGATTCCTGTGTATGCTGTTCACCGATAATATATATATCCATGTATATATCGAATTTATTATCAGCACATCGCTCAATGCCTTGTAGTTCAAATAGTTCCTGGTTCCCTTGTAAAATAGATTTCAGAATATCTTCAATTCCTATAAACTCAGGAAAACTTAGTCGGACATCTTTTCCTCGCATCACTTCCTTAGGGGAATCAGCAAACCGTTGTACTTGATCGGATGTATCTATAATGCAAAAATTATCATCCAGTTCCAAACGTTCAAATTTACGTGGAAAGGAAGGTTTGTTAAAAATCCGATCTAGTACTTGGTATTTCATTGTGATGTGGGAATCAGCTTTAGATTTGGCTTTAAAATTAATTATCAGAGGATAGAGGATGAGAAAAGTTTAACCTATTGCCCTATGACGGCATCACTCAATTGAAAAGTAAAAATTAGCGAGTTATAACTAACGATTAATAATTCAACACTATTGATGATTATTTCAAAGATTTTATTAAAATACAAGCCTATCTGACCAGTATTTGCTAATCCTCAGTTTTCTGACTTTGATTAATATTAATTGATGTGTCATCTTTTATGATTAATTTAGTATGTTTGATGAAAAATAAAAATGAGTATAAATAATTTAAGAAATTTGTTTGATATAAGTTGATTAAGTTAATTTAATAAAATCAGTATTTTATATTTATTTTTGACAATTTATTATATTGTTACATTCAGTCAGCAATTTCTAGTTAAAAGTGATGCTCAAAATATTTAACTTGAATTTTACAAATTTATATAATTATTAGGAGTAAGCGATCGCATCTCTAAAATTCTACATAATATACAAGTAGGTTAGTTTGACTGTATCTAAGTATTTACCAACAATGTAGGTGTTAAGTTTTCCATCTAAACGAGCTTCATCAGTAGAATATCACATGAATGCGATCGCATCTTATACTTACTGTGGATCAATCCCCAGCTTTGGGCATGGGGCATGGGGCATTGGGGATAATTAATATTTACTCTGCCTTGTCCCCCACTCCCCTACTCCCCCTCACTGCTGACTCAATTCGATAATATTCCCATCAGGGTCTTGAGTGAAGAGAGCAGCGCGACCGGAGGCACTAGCTTGAATGCGATAATGGTGATTGAGTAACTCTAATTTGGCGGCGTCCAAGTCAGCAACTGAGAAAGCGATGTGGGGGTTGCGTCCCCATTTTTCATTTAGGTTTTCGGTGGGTACGGTGGTTGCGACTACCAGGTGAATTTGATAGTTGCCAACTTGATACCATGCACCAGAGTATTTTAAGGAGCGATCTATTTTGGATAGTCCCAATACTTTGCCGTAAAAGTGTTCTGAGCGCTCTAAATCAGTAACGAGAATGGCTGTATGGAGACTGTGGGTAATCTGCATTGTTAGTAAGATGCGATCGGGTTTATTTAGATTTTGACCGATTTGAACCACTAACGCAGAGTGGGGGAGAATAAATATTATCTCCTAACTCTTGACGCTTGACCCTTGACCCTTGACTAATGAAAATTATTGCCTACACTTACACAGATCCTCTACTAGAATCTTCTCCCGATGAAGCTAATTGGGGATGGGAGGTGGACGGGGTTTATCAAGATTTGGGTAAAAGAACGCAATTACAACAATTATTCACAGACTATCAAACTGAACCAGCAGATTATCTGTTGATTCGGCGCTTGGAAGAATTGGGGGATACTGTAGAGGAAGTGAGCGATCGCTTAAATGAACTTGAAGCAATGGGAGTGATGGTAATTGTCACTGAACAACCATACACGTCTGAAAACTCCAATCTCCGTAGTGAATTACTGAATTTGCTACACGAAGTTCAACGTCAGCAACGCAGTCGCCGCATCCGCCAAGGACACGCCCGCAATCGTCTTGATGCTGCGCCTCCACCGGGTAAAATGCCCTACGGCTACCGCAGAGGTAAAGGAAAATATACTATTGATCGCAGTACTTCACCAGTGATCAAAGATTTTTTTGAACACTTTTTACTTTATGGTTCCTTGCGGGGTTCAGTCCGTTATCTGGCGAAAAAATACGGCAAGAAAATCTCTGTTACTACTGGGCGACGCTGGCTGACGAATCCAGTCTATCGGGGTGATACAGCCTATCACAATGGTGAAATTCTCTCCAATACCCATGTTCCAATAATTTCCAAAGAAGAAGCAGCCCAAATTGATCGGCTTTTGCGTCGTAACAGTCGTTTACCGTCTCGGACTGCTAGTGCGCCACGTTCTCTGGCTGGGTTGGTTATCTGTGATGAGTGTCAGTCACATTTAGTAGTTACCAGTGTCACTCAACGAAATCAAGATAAAGAGTATCTTTATTTGCGTTCAATGAGCTGTCCCAAAAATCCTAAGTGTCGCGCCATTCCTTACCAGAAAGTTTTGGAACATACAATTGAAACGGTTTGCCGTGACTTACCCTTAGCAGTAGCGGGAATGAATTTTCCTCAGTTGGATGCAGTCAAGAATAGTTTAAGTGAAGCGATCGCCCGTCAGCAAGAAATACTTGCTCAGTTACCCGCTTTAATCGAAACTGGAATTTTAGATACTGAAACAGCAAAGTTAAGGGCTTACAAACTCCGCACAGAAATTTCTGCAATGCAAGCTAAACTAGCAACTCTCCCACCTGTGAATTTGCGTTCTGTTGCTCAAGCTGTTTCTATCTCACAATTTTGGTTAGATTTGTCGGAAGCAGAGCGGCGATTTTACTTTCGAGAATTCATCAGACAAATTGAAATCATTCGCCAGGATAAAGAGTGGGGTTTACAAGTTATTTTTATTTTTTAAATTTTACATTAGCGTCGGTATTTGTATATTTCCTTAATAGCGGTAGCAAAAGGTTTAACAAAACTGTAATAGAAAATACTATATCTGCTATCACCAAAAAGGCTTTTTATTTTCCTAGGATGCGATGCACAAGGTTAACTTTGGAATAATTAATCTAATGAAAGACAGTGAAAATTTAATGTATAAACGTTGAACATAACGTCTATACAGAGCGATGCAACGTTTATACAGAGGTTATCGCTTAATTTAATCAGGCATCAAAATTAGAATGTATATAGGGTTATTTACGGACTAATTAATAGGTAATAAAATAGTGTTTATCTGTATTATTTTTATCAAACAACCGTAAAAATTGGTTAAATAATTGGCAAAATAACTAAGATGAATTTCTCAAAAAGTTAGCACTAATTAGACAAAATTGAGCTAATCTTGGAAACTAGCAATTGTTAAGAACACAGGTTGTTACTGGGTGGCAATATTGGAGATTCGCTCTAGTCTCTTGTAATTAAACCAGCAAGCAAAATGATTATCATAGAATATGCAAGAAGGAAGCTTTGTTTGGGGTCATCTAGAGAGACAGCATCGCACGGTTGATAAATGGATTGATTGGGTATGGCTAGTAGTACTGCTTTTGGCAGCAGTGTTACTGTTTAGCATCAATCTTGGTGGATTACCGCTGCGAGATTGGGATGAAGGTACTGTGGCACAGGTTGCTCGGGAAATTTGGCGTGCTCCAGCAGGTTCAATGCGTTGGCTTTACCCAACCCTAGGAGGTGAACCGTATCACAACAAGCCGCCCCTGATGCATTTGCTAATTGCTTGGGCTTATTCTCTAGGAGGTATGAATGAGTGGACAACCCGCTTACCTGGAGCAGTTTTAACAGCAATCTCCGTACCTTTACTGTATTGTATTGGTAGAGAGATATTTCGCCAACGTTGGGCGGCTATTTATAGCGCCTTGATTTACCTAACAATGCTACCTGTCGTGCGTCATGGGCGTTTAGCAATGTTAGATGGGGCGGTGGTAAGTTTTTTGATGTTGATGATGTTGTGTGTATTGCGATCGCGCCGAGATTTGCGTTATTGCTTAGGTGTTGGGCTTAGTTTCGGATTAATTTGCTTGACACAAGGACTGTTAGGTGTATTGCTCGGCGCGATCGCGATCGTATTCTTGTTTTGGGACACACCACGACTACTTACCAGTTACTATTTTTGGCTAGCAATCCTCATCGGTGTTCTACCTGTGGCTTCTTGGTATAGCATCCAACTGATCCACTATGGTTACACTTTTGCCCAAGATGGCATTGTGAATCAATCCTTAAACCGCATTGGCACACTTGTCGAAAGGAATTCTGAACCACCCTGGTACTATGTCATCGAGCTTCTCAAGTGGACATGGCCCTGGCTAGTGTTTTTACCGCAAACTATACGTTTAACCTGGGAAAATCGGAACCTTAGCTGGGCAAAACTCGTACTAGTGTGGAGTGGTGTTTATCTGCTGGCGATTTCTTTGATGAGTACCAAATTCCCTTGGTACATATTTCCGATTTACCCTAGCTTAGCCTTAGCTTTTGGTATCCAGTTAACAGACACGGAAAATTCGCCTTTACTGTCATCATATCCGCGTACTTGGGTAGCTGGTTTAGCAATACTTGCTGTAGCCGCTTCTGCTGGTAGCATGTATTTCAGTTGGGGTACAGCGCCAAAAACCGACTTACAGTTAATTTTTGCAGCAATAGCTTTAACTATGACCTTAGCGGCTATTTTGGCAGAGCGAGGCGACGGACAATTTCTGAAGATTTTATTTTGGGGAAGTTATATTTCACTGCTGCTGTTGATGAAATCTAATTACTGGATTTGGGAATTAAGTAAAGCCTATCCAGTTAAACCAGTCGCCGCTATGATAGTGCAGGCAAATCCAGCCGTGAAGAAGATTTACACATCGTTTCCCTATCATCGTCCATCGTTGGATTTTTATAGCGATCGCACCATCATTCCCGCTTCTCCAGGTGAACTAAAATATTACTGGCATTACAGCGGACAACCCTACTTCCTGCTTAATACATCTACTGCCAAAAATCTCCAACTAGAGTCGATGAAGCTAGTTGATCAAGCTGAAGGTTGGAAACTAGTTACAAAAGATACTAATCGTCTGTAGAAAGTCAAGTTGCATCACCGAACAGCCCGTAGTATAAAAGTCGAGCTAGTGCTCATGAGAGCACCTAGCGTCGGAATCTTCTGGCGCGGAGGGCGGTTTGAGCTGTTAGGGTTCGCGCAGCGTCTGGTAGAGAAGCGGTAGCGAGTTGACGAGCGTCTCTATACTTTTCAAGACAGACATCACTTTTCTCCAGAAAATTGGATTCTTTTTTACTGGTTTGTAAAAGCTCCAATAGCTTAGTTTGAAGAAATAATAAACCTGGTAATCTTGCGGTTTTTATCATCAGATTTATTCTTCTATGCTAGGAAAGATTAATAAATATTTCATTGGATACAAAAATCAGGTGCTGATAAATTTACAAGATATTTCATTATTTCCAGAAAAGCGAGAAGAACTTGCTGAGACGGGAGCAAATCAGACGTTTTCAGAAGCGTGGGCGAAGAAGTATTTGCGAAAGCTAGCTGAACAGGATGATCTGACTGAAGTGCTCAACCGAAGTGAAATAGCAAATGAGATTGCAAAAACTTTAATGCAGACACTCCGAACCACAAGTGTTCAAGCGTGGGCAAGAACAGAAGCACTCCTGTCTAAAGAGGTCATTCGGCATCAAATTGACCCTAAATTGATTGATCCGTGGGCAGTAACAAAAGATGCTCACCATATTTATCAAACAGCCCTCTCAGCTTATGCTCAACAGATTCCCCCACCGAAATTTTCTACCTGGATTGCAGCAGACTTGGGAAAAATTCGGCAGAAGTACATGGCAGACGATCCCAGAGTAATCGGGTTTATCAGTATGCAATTTCACTACAGTGGGCAAATGCTGCTCAACTTAACACCGCCAACACAGCAACCATTGCTGAGTGCTTATTTCAAGGTGATTGATGACCACCTTTATATGCCACTCCAGCGTGCTTACCAGGCAGCAGCTCAACATGCTTACAACGCGCCAGCGTTAAAAGCAGTCCAGCAACTCTTGCCGCTGTGCAGTGAAATTGCGACCAAGATCGTAGAACGGGTGACGGAGTTGTATCCCGCCTATCACTGCTATACAGGTCGTTTAAGTGACACTAACATTAAGATTTCGAGTATCCGTGATACGGAGATGTTTCAGGTTTATCTGTGGGTTTGTGTTTTAGAGAACAACATTAGCGCCGTACAACAAGAGCTATTTCCGCTATGTGTCATGCTGTATCCAAAATTGAAAGTACGCTGGGAATTAGTACGGCAATTAATTCACTTGCTCGGCGCTGAGATTCGCTCTCGTTTGGAACCGCAACAGGCTGCTTATTTTGTCCCTTACTATGAGTCGCTGTGGGGAATGTTTTCACCCCAAGTATTTCCGGATAGTACGTTTTAGATGCCCTTGTGTAACAATCTTGCAATTGCATAAGACTTTTGGAAAATGGTTAAGTAGACTAGAGCAAATAGTTCCTTGCTTGTAGGGTGGGCATTGTAATGCTCACCCTTTAGTCTATTTGGATAAAAGAAAAACTCTATCAGAGAATACAGCGATACATACAGCAGATTTCAGGTATATGAAGTACATAAATAAAACCCGAAACCTTGTAGTAGAGACGTTACATGTAACGTCTCTACTAAAACCATGCTCTATTTGTTTATTGAAAGCGACGGTAAAGTCCATCTCCAGGTGTCTGTAGAGGGATAGTCGCCCCGCCGCTTTGGGCACTTGTACTGAGCTTGTCATGAGTATAGTCGTTGGCGTAGCCTCCCGTAGAGAAGTGCAGGGCATTGGTAGCTTCTTTCCCATGCCCCATGCCCTTTGTTATAATAATACTGACAGTATAGTGGGCTTTAATTTATAACATAGTACAAACTTAGGGAGATTTTTCCCCCAGTTCTTTAATTTGCTCTGTTGTCGGAAATACTTGGCGATCAGAGTTTGTGCTTTCCTGGGTAATAGCAATCATACTAAAAAAAATGGCACTTCCCACAGCCAAAGCCATCATAGGATGCTTCAGCAAGACAAAATCTCTTATAATCCTAGATAGAGGTCGGCTTTGACGACGTAGCGCCGAAGCAATCATCATCTGTCTCCAGGTAAATGGATCGCGCACGTAATGACCGCTTTGACAAACTACTAGACGTTCCTGGCAATACGGACAGGTAAACAAGCCAATGCACGTCTTGACTGGTTTGGGCGTAGCATTTCTTTGGCAAATTGGGCAAGTAACATAATGATTATCAAAGGTGTGTGTATTCATCTACCTTGTCCGCCTAGTCCATTTATTCGCTCTATAACAATAGCTATATTGAAATCAAATCAATATTTAGTAGATTCCCAAGTATGTGATATTCAGTGATAAATAACACATAAATTTGCATCCCTAATTAAGGATAGCTTAAGGGTTACAACACGAGTATAGCTAGATTTAGCTGAGGATGACTCCCCTTGAATGCTTGTGTATGGTGTGTCCACTCAACCTGCAAATATAGTATTTTGTGTACAGACAATAGAGTAGAAGCTCAGTTGCCCCTTAAGAGCGATCGCTAACCCTTGATTATTAATTCTCTCCCATTTAAAGGTTCTCATCACAAAAATTTTGCACAGTGACATTTTTTTGCTCAAGCTTTGTAAATTAAGTAAATAAAGTCTACTTGTCTGGTTACTAAACAATGGCTCACAATGAGAAGTAACAGATAAATATCTAAATTTTTTCTGACATTTCCCCTGCCTATCAATGACTCTCTTGCCTCCCACTCAACTGAGGAAGGTAACGGAACAACCTGCCTTTCCTACACCTTCTGCACATTTAGCTCAGCTAATTAACCGTTTTCAACCCTCCCCAGAAACAGTAGTACTGTTTTTAGCCATGCTAATTGGCGGCGGTACTGGTATGGGTATAGTTACTTTTCACTATTTGATCCAGCTGACTCATCATCTGATGCTGGAAACTTTGATGGGCCAGATTGGTGGTTGGGGTGCTTGGACTTTAGCCTGCGTTCCTATCCTTGGCGGACTCATCGTTGGCTTGATGCGCTGGCGTACTCAAGACTTTGGGCCTGGACTTTCATCTCTTATCGCCGCCTCTCAAGGAACAGAAATAAAGCGACCACTACGACCAGTAACCAAGATGCTGGCTGCATCTGTTTCCTTGGGAAGCGGTGCTTCTTTGGGGCCAGAGGGGCCAAGCGTAGAAATTGGTGCCAATTTTGGGATGTTGCTGTCTCTAATACTACAAGTATCTCAAGAGCGGAGGCGTTTGCTTTTAGGTGCTGGTGCTGCTGCGGGATTAGCTGCTGGATTTAATGCGCCGATAGCTGGAGTATTCTTTGCTCTAGAGGTGGTGATGGGAGCTACATCCTTCGCTACTTCTGCTGTGAGTGTGGTGCTGCTAGCGGCTGTGGTGGCAGCATTAATTGCCCAAATTGGTTTGGGGACACAACCTGCTTTTACTCTACCTGCTTACCAAGTTCGCAGTTCTTTGGAATTACCCCTTTATCTTGGCTTGGGTTTAGGGGCCAGTCTAGTTTCTCTAGCTTATACAGAATCAATTCGTTTGGCAAAGGCCTGCTTTGCTGGCAAAGTTCCGGGTTTCGACTTTTTGGGACGAATTCCTCAGCCGATTCATCCAATTATTGGCGGCGTCATTGTTGGTGCAGTTGCTTTGCTTTTCCCACAAATTTTGGGTGTTGGTTATGAAACTGTCGAAGCAATGCTTCAAGATGTGCAATTTTCACTCTTGTTGTTGGTTGAGTTGTTGGTGCTGAAACTGCTGATGACTGCTATTAGCGCGGGTAGTGGTTTTGTTGGCGGTTTGTTTGCACCAGCAATGTTTCTGGGTGCTTCTTTTGGATCGGCTTACGCCAAAATTTTGGCTGTGGTATTTCCAGTAATTGGTGAGCAGATGGCGGCTCCCCCAGCTTATGCAATGGTGGGAATGGCAGCAGTTCTAGCTGCCAGCGTTAGAGCGCCATTAACAGCAATTTTAATGCTGTTTGAATTAACTCGTGACTACCGCATTGTTTTACCGTTGATGGCAGCTGTGGGTTTGAGTGTTTGGCTAGTGGAGCGCATTAAGCCAATTTTCAACTCTAACTCCAATTTACAGCAGATTGGTCTTTCTGAGTTGAAAGATGAACAGGCGGAAATTGTGCAGCACGTTTTAGTAGAAGATGCCATGCACTCTTGTCCGAAAAAATTACTTGCAACCTTGGGAGTGTTGGATGCGGCTGTAGAAATGATCAGCGATCGCATAAGGAGTGCTTTAGTAATTGATGAAGCCGAGCAATTAGTTGGCATCCTTTCTTTAGAAGATATTAACCGCGCTCTTTCTGTTTGGCAAACTTCCTCAAATTCGCCAACAGAAATTCCTGATAATTTATTTAGTCAGACACTTATAGACATTTGTACCACTGAAATCCTTTATGCTTGGCAAGATGAACTCTTATCTGAAGCTTTAGACCGCATGTCTCTTAGAGGTTTGCATCAATTACCAGTCATAGCACGAGACAATCCTGATCTGATTTTAGGTTTACTAGAAAAAGAGCAAATTGCATTAACCTGCAATTTAGCAGTTACGCGCAAGGCGCTTCGTTACTATTTACCAGTTTTACCGACAGCAGATATAGTTATTAGTCAATAGTCAAGAGTCAATAGTCAAGAGTCAAAAAATCTTTGATTTTGGACTTTGGACTCTTGACTCTGGACTTTAAACTTTGGACTAATGACTATTTATTAAGCTGTAGCTTCTATAGCTTCAATACCTTCTCTATCTTCTGGGTCTACCTGCCTCAAACGAATATGCTTTTTACCTAAAGTGATGAGAAACTCATCTCCTGGTTTGAGATTCATCTGTTTCGTATAAGCTGAACCTATCAGTAAGTTACCATTCGATTGCACACTAATTCTATAGCTAGCACTGCGTCCACCACGCCCGTTGGCATTGGGCGCACTGTCCAACTGAATGCCTTCTGCATCAATTAGGGCGTTTAAGAACTTCATCATATTGACACGCTCTATACCATTTTTGGTAACGGTATAGTAGCCGCATTTTTTGGCTTTGTCTTCTTTGCTCTCGTTCTCTAGCTCTTTAACTTTCTTGAGCAGTTCTTCACCGAGGAGGGGTTCAATTTTTTTCTGTTTAGGCATCAACTTAGGTTGAAAACGAATGTTTGAAGTGTTGGAATCGATTTTATTTTAGCTGACGTTAAGCTAACAAGAACAGAGTCTTTTAGTTTTTATCTCAGCCTAGCCAAGTATATTACACTCATAGGCAGAATTGTTGCGTGATTACTAATATTGCTAAGACAATCTATTTTATAGAATTCTGGCAATGCTGATAACTATATATAGTTTGTGAATCACTGCTAGACTATATTTGTTTAAGTTTTTTAAACTAACCCTAAAAAGATAGTCTACTTGCTGAGCATGATAACTTGGAACACAGAATGATAAGCAAAACTGATCCTTAGTCAACAGTCAAGAGTAGAAAGGCGATTAATCTTGTCTATAACAGGAGTCAAGAGTTTTTATCAATTGACTATTGACTAAATAACAAAGCTTAGCAAAATGAAACTAACTACCAGAGGACACTATAGTGTGAAGGCATTGCTAGATTTGACTTTACAACCAGAATATGGGCCTGTATCTGTCAGAGCGATCGCCAAACGTCAAGATATCCCTGCTCCCTACTTAGAAAAACTGCTAATAGAAATGCGTCGTGCTGGGTTAGTGAAATCAATTCGCGGTAGCATTGGTGGATACCAATTGGCTCAACAGCCTGCACAAATATCTATAGGACAAATTTTAGAAGCAGTAGGTGAAACCATTAGCCATTTACCCCATCACACACCAGCACCAGCACAAGCTGAAGATTGGGTAACATTTACCCTATGGCAGAGACTCAATCAAAAACTCAAAGAAGCTTTGTACAGTATTACTCTGGCAGACCTTTACTACGATGCTCGCAGTTGGCAAGCTTCTCTTGGAGAAGAAGCTAGTTTTGTTGTTTAGTCAAGGGTCAAAAGTCAATAGTCCAGAGTCCAAATATTGACCTTTAACTCAATTCCGTGGGTTAAAGTCCCCCGGTTATATAATCGGTAAGTTTTGTGTTGGGGTTAAATCCTCATTACAAAACTTAATTACGAATTACGAATTACGAATTAGTTTAACTCTTGACCCTTGACCCTTGACCCTTGACCCTTAACTCATGACTAATAACATTTATATTTTAATCATTGCTGCACTTTTAGATTACTTAATCGGTGATCCTTGGGGTTGGCCTCATCCAGTGCAAATTATGGGATGGGTAATTTCTCAGTTCACCAAACTTTCTCAGCGATTGTGTCACAATTCTTTAACACAACGTATAGCTGGAGTTGTACTAGGTATTGTCCTAATAATTGGTAGCGGCATTTTTGGCTATTTTATAATTCAAAGTGCCAGATGGCTGCATCCGCTATTGGGAATTGCTTTAGAAAGTATTCTCTTAGCTAGTTGTTTTGCTCTTAAAAGTTTGCGAGCAGCAGCAATTGCTGTTTTACAACCTTTAACAGCAAAACATCTGGAGGAAGCTCGTAATATTTTAAGGAATTACGTTGGGCGAGATACACAAAACCTCTCTGAACCAGAGATTTTGCGAGCCGTTTTAGAAACAGTTACAGAAAATGCTACCGATGGGGTAATGGCTCCGCTTTTTTATGCAATTGTTGGCCTCTTTGTGCCAGTTGTAGGGCCAGCGCCCTTTGCTTTAGCATACAAAGCTAGCAGTACCCTAGATTCAATGGTGGGCTATCGGGAAGCACCTTATACCTATTTGGGATGGTTCAGTGCGCGGTTAGAAGATTATTTGACTTGGCTACCTTGTCGGCTAACAGTTATGACGCTGGCACTTTTATCAGGTAAGCCTCTACATGTTTGGCGGATTTGTCACCGGGATGCAGTTACCGATCCTAGTCCTAATTCTGGTTGGAGTGAGTGCGCCTATGCTGCTATTTTAAGTGTGCAGATGGGAGGTACAAATTGGTATAGCGGGATAGCTAAGCAAAAACCACTGCTAGGAGATGCAATTTATCCCATCACCCCAACTTCCATTTATAATGCTTTGCAACTGACTCGATATAGTTTTTTGCTGTGGTTAGTGGTAGCGATCGCTATATTTTTAATACTGCTAAACAGGTAATTATAAATATAGGGAATAGGGAATAGGGAATGGGAAATAGGGGATAGGGAATAAATGATTGGGATTATTTACCCAGTCCCCAGCGATGCACTGAGCTTGTCGTACCCCTACGGGGAAACAAGCTACGCCTAGCGTCCCCCAGGGAAGTGTCCCCAGTCCCCAGTCCTCAATCCCCAGTCCATTCAGGGGTATCAGCATATAGCTATGTCTACCAAAGTAGTTGAAATTCTCTCATCCGAAGAAATCCGTCGTACCTTGACTCGCCTTGCTTCTCAAATTGTGGAAAGGACACGTGATTTATCCCAGCTGGTGCTTCTCGGTGTTTATACTAGAGGTGCGTTATTAGCCGAACTGTTGGCGCGTCAAATAGAGACACTGGAAGGCATACGTGTGGCGGTTGGCGCTTTGGATATTACATTTTATCGTGATGACCTCGATAAAATTGGGTTGCGGACTCCAGCAAAAAGCGATATTCCTTTTGATCTCACAGGAAAAACAGTTGTGCTGGTAGATGATGTGATTTTCAAAGGACGGACGATTCGCGCTGCCTTAAATGCAGTAAACGACTACGGTAGACCAGAATTAATTAGGTTAGCTGTGTTGGTAGATAGAGGACATCGTGAATTACCAATTCATCCAGATTTTATCGGCAAAAAGTTACCTACTGCTAAAGAAGAAATTGTCAAAGTTTACTTACATGATTCGGATGGACGAGATGCCGTGGAGTTGATTGGGGATTAAGCTATGAGGAGTCAAGGGTCAAGAGTCAAGGGTCAACAGTTAGGAGACAGGAGATAATATTTATTCTTTCCCACTCCTCCACTCCTCCACTCAGCACTCTCAAATCAAGAGGCCGTGGTAACTCCGAGTAAACCTCGTGTTCAACATTCTTCAGCCAATTCCCAAATTTTATACAGATAACAAGGAATTTATTGACAACCTGCTCTCTGGTGGGTTGCCTGCTGTTTTACCTGCCATTGTCAGCTTTTTTTGGTGGCTGGCGTGGCGCGATCGCCTACGGCGCATTCCCCATCCCACTTTTGCTTTTGAGGTGATTAAACCTCAAAGCCCAAGTCTGATGCAACGGATTCTTGGCGGGAATGATAAAGACCCTTTGGCAGATCGCAATATTGCCTACCAAAACCGGGTGGCAAATCGCAGCATCCGCCGAGAACTCCAACAACAGTTAGAAGAATACCGCTGGTTGTTAATTGTGGGACGTAACGGACTGGGGAAAACGCGGGAAGCAGCGGAATTAGCTCAGCATCTCAACCAAGCAGGCTGGACAGTGCTTTATCAGAAGCCAAATGAATGGTTGGATATTCCAGCACGAATGCCAACGGAAATCGGCGGCGATCGCAAATTGCTGTTTTTCTTGGATGATCTCAACCAGAAAATGTATCGCAGTCATCAGGAAATCTCTCCAGAAGCTGAAAAAAGTCAGGTGGAACGCTTTACAGTGCCTTTGCAACAGCGCCTCCTGGATGCTTTAACAAGATACGAGTTTTTCTGTGGCAAAGCCGAAATCCGTGTGATTGCTACGGCGCGGAACGAACAGCAACCAGATTTTTCTGGGGAAGCTAGCGCCTGGGAAAAACTGCAATGGGAGAAATACCCCAAACTCTGGCAAAAATTCCAAATTTATGAATTGCCGGAACCGGAAGATCGGGCAATTGTTGAGATATTAACAGCAACTGTTCCCAAAACCAACATTGCCGCGCAACCGGAACAGTATCCCGAACTGGCAAGGCGTAACGATGCCACATTTAGAAATGTGGTGGAAAATCTCCAGCACCTGCGAAATGATGGTTTGCCTTTGAACCCCAAAAATTACCGGGAAAGTCTTGGCAAAACTTGGGAAAAGCGCTATCAAGAGTCAGTCCAGAGATACCCAGTTAGTCCCTATATTTACGATGCGGTGGATTTGTTGCAGCAATTCGACATTCCCCTTTATCGCTTCACAGTGGAGGCGACAGCAAGGATGTTGGCGGGTGGAAATTGCTGGCAAAGGTTATGGCATCGCTGGCAAATTAGCACTGTTACCAACTTTTTAATTCACACTGAACGCATCCTTGAACCCCGCGATGGGCAAATTGAAGCCAAGGGTAGCTATGTAGAAGTTGGGGAATACATTTTGCCTTTCACCCAACTAATTTTACAACTGGCAGATCAACATCCCAAAGAAATACACCGTATATTACTAAATTTTGGTGTACAAATGGCGCAATTAAGTTACTATCAGCAAGCTATTACTTGTTGGGATAAAGCGATACAAATTCAACCCGACTACTACCATGCTTGGGGGAACCGGGGCATTGCACTAGGTAACTTAGGACTTTGGGCAGAGGCGATCGCATCATACAACAAAGTACTGGAATTCAAACCTGATGATTATTTAGCTTGGTATTACCGGGGTAATGCCCTAGATGAAGCCGGGCGACATGAAGAGGCGATCGCATCTTACGACCAAGCAATTGCTATTAAACCTGATTTACACCAAGCTTGGAACAACCGGGGTATTGCACTGCGAAATTTAGGGCGACATGAAGAGGCGTTTGCATCTTATGACCAAGCAATTTCTATTAAACCTGATTTACACCAAGCTTGGATTAATCGCGGTAATGCGCTCAAAAACTTGGGTCGATTTGAAGACGCTGTTGCTTCTTACGATCAAGCAGTTTTAATGAAACGCGAGGATTATTATACCTGGTACAGTCGGGGTAATCTGCTCAAGAACTTGGGTCGATTTGAAGATGCTGTTGCATCCTACGATCAAGCGATCGCCATTCAATCTGAAGATGATGAAGCCTGGTATAATCGGGGTCACGCTTTGGGTGATTTGGGAAATTATACAGAAGCGATCGCCTCTTACGACCGAGCACTTGCCATCAAAGCCGACAAACATGAAGCTTGGTACAATCGGGGCAATATCTTATTTAATTTGGGAAATTATACAGAAGCGATCGCATCTTACGACCGAGCACTCGAACTTCAGCCTGATAAACACGAAGCCTGGAATAATCGAGGCAACGCTCTGTTTAATTTAGAAAAATACACCGAAGCGATCGCATCTTACGACCAAGCGCTCAAACTTCAACCTGACAAACACGAAGCCTGGAAAAACCGAGGCAATGCTCTATTTAATTTAAGAAAATATGATGATGCCATAATATCTTATGACCAAGCACTCTCAATCAAACCTGATAAACATGAAGCTTGGTACAACCGAGGCAATGCTCTATTTAATTTAAGAAAATATGATGATGCTATAATATCTTATGATCAAGCACTCTCTATCAAACCTGATAAACACGAAGCCTGGAACAACCGGGGATTAGCGCTGACATCTTTAGTAAGATATAACGACGCGATCGCATCTTATGAGCAAGCACTGTTAATTAAACCCAATGATGACTGCACTTGGTATAACAAGGCTTGCTGCTATGGATTGCTGGGTAATTTAGAACTGGCAATCAAAAACTTACAACAAGCTATCAAGCTTAATCCTCAAGAATGTCGAAAAATGGCTAAATCTGACACTGATTTTGACCAAATTAGGCAAGATAAACACTTTCAAGATTTGATTGGTCATTAGTCATTGGTCAAAAGTAATCACTAATAACTCTTATCTACTAACATCTTTTAACTGTGCTAATAGTTTGTAATAATTGGCTAGCTGTGTAAGGTTTGGAGAGAAAAGCTTTGATACCCATATCATAAGCTACATTCACTTTCTCCCTTGAAGCCAGTCCGCTAACAGCAATAATTTTGACATCTGGGTTAATCTTTCGCAGAGTGCGGATGGTAGTTAGCCCATCCATAGAAGGCATTACCATATCAGTTAATACAAGAAATATTTTATCTCGGTGTTCTGCGTATAAAGCTATTGCTTCAATGCCATCACTGGCTGTAATTGCTTTGTAGTTATGGCTTTCCAGGGATGTTTTTGTAACATCTCGAATTGCAGCTTCGTCATCCACAACCAAAATCAGTTCTCCATTCCCTTTAGGTAATTCCTGTTCTTGTTCTTCTATAGTTTCGGTTGCTTGTTGTGCTGGCAAATACACCTTAAATTGGCTGCCTCTACGTTGTTCGCTATGTACGTTGATAAAACCACCGTGGCTTTTAATAATACCAAGTACTGTAGAAAGACCAAGACCTGTGCCTTTACCGAGTTCTTTGGTGGTAAAAAATGGCTCAAAAATTCGATCTAATATTTCTGGTTTAATGCCAATTCCGCTGTCGGTAATAGTAATGACAACATAGGAACCAACTTTAGCATCAATATGCATTTTGGCGTAATTTTCATCAACTAAGAGATTTTCCGCAGTGATGTTCAAAGTTCCACCATTAAGCATAGCATCACGAGCATTAACACAAAGATTCATCAATACTTGATGCAGTTGAGTAGCATCACCAGATACAGTACAAAGATTTTGCGGAATTTGGGTGAAAACTTCAATTGATTTGGGAAAAGTTTCTTTAATAATTTGCTTAATTTCGACTATCAAATGTTTGATCTGTAAAATAGTACGCTCGCCTTCAAGCCCTCGCGTAAAAGAGAGTACTTGCTTGACTAAATTGGCTCCACGTTTAGCGTTAGTGATTAATATTGGTAGTAGTCGCCGAGAACGCTCATCATGTACTTGTGCCTCCAAAAGTTGCGCTGTCATTAGAATAGGAGCAAGAACATTATTGAGATCATGGGCAATACCACTTGCTAGAGTGCCAATACTCTCCAATCGCTGAGCACGGAGAAATTGCGCTTCTAGTTGTTTTTTTTGTGTGATATCAGTGTTAACGACCAGAATTGATTGCGCTTTGTGACTGAATTCACGTACTAGTGTCCAACGGCTTTCAACAATAATTTCTTTGCCAGATTTTGTTATTTGATGTAACTCACCCTCCCAAGAGCCATTTTTTGTTAATGTGACGAGTGCCTCTTGTAATTGAGACAAATTTTTTTCTTGCCAAAGCTTCTGTGTCTTTCTAGCGATCGCTTCTTCCTTTTTCCAACCGTACAGACGCTCAGATGCTTTGTTCCAAAATAAGATTTTATCGTCTAAATCATGTACCAGAATTGCATCGGTGGCGATATCTAGTAAAGCAGCTTGTTCGCGGATTTTATGTTCTGTTTGTTTGCGCTCTATGGCGTAACGAATCGAGCGCTCTAGTAAAGGTGCAGTCAACTGGCTTTTTTCGAGATAATCGGCGGCTCCGGCTTTCATTGCCTCCAAATCTATTTCTCGATCTCCCTGACCTGTGAGTAAAATAATTGGAGAAGAACAGCCGTTGGCAATTGCTTCACGCAATAGTTCCAGTCCATTGTGTTCGCCCAAACGATAGTCTACAAGATAAATATCATGTTGGAGGTGAGCGTAGGCGTAGCCCGTCTTAGACATCGCATCTCTTGCCGCTTCATAACTATACACCCATTCCAATTCACAGCCGGCCACCTGAAATTCACAGAACCAATCACGAGTTAATATATAATCATCTTCATCATCATCAATCAAAAGAACTTTGATTGGGCTGTTGTCCATTTTCGTCTCCCACTCCTTCTAACGGCAGTTTTACAATTTCAAACCAGTATTTTTCTAGGGTCTTCATCACGTCAACGAAAGAATCAAAAGTCACTGGCTTAATGATGAAGGAGTTCGCACCTAAATCGTAGGCATTATCTATATCTTCCTGTGCCCCGGAAGTTGTCAGTACGACAACAGGAATCCGCCGCAATTTTGGGTCATTTTTAATATCTCTGAGTGCTTCAATACCGTCTTTTTTGGGCATATTTAAATCTAATAAGATCAAGTCCGGTCGCGGCGCACTGCTTTTGTCAACGTACCGACCACGATTATACAGAAAATCCATCAACTCCTCACCATTCCTGACAATATATGCTTCGATTGGCAATTGACTTTCTGCTAATGCCTCACTAACCAACATACTATCGTCTTCATCATCATCAGCCATTAAAATAGTGACGGTTTTTTGCCGACCCTGCACGCTGAATAGTCTCCTTTGTGGTTTTTATTAGTATGAATTAATTTTTAACCTGTTATGAATTATCAGACACAATTGTATAATTAACCTTCTATTTAGGTCTAATAGTAATCCCTCTCCAGGAATAAAAATTAGGTGTGGTAAGTGATGGGTAATGTAACAATAAATCTTGCTCCTTGACCTGATTTGCTTTGTGCTGTGATATTACCATGATGACGTTCAATTATTTTCCGGCAGATAGCCAAGCCTATGCCAGTGCCTTCGTATTCTCTGCGACTATGCAAACGTTGAAAAACATTGAAAATGCGATCAAGATACTTTTCTTCAAAACCAATGCCATTATCTTCAACAATAATTTGACAGAGTTCACAACAATTACAGGCTTTATCTGATGAATTTTCTGAGGATTGACTAAAAATTTTGATGACAGGCGGTACTTGTGGGCGGTGAAATTTGAGGGCATTGCCGATTAAATTTTGTAATAATTGACGCATTTGTAGAGGATCGGCTGTAATTGTGGGTAACTCCCCTACATGCACCTGTGCTCCGGTTTGCTGGATACGCACTTCTAAATCAGACAGTACCTCTTGGACGATCTGTACCAGATTCACTGATACAAAAGGCTGTGCCCTAGTAGTAACTCGTGAAAGTCTCAACAAATCTTCAATTAATGTCTGCATTCTCAAGGTTGCATTCTGCATCCGTTCTAGGTAATCATGCTCTTGTTCGCTTAAGTTGTTACCACAGCTAGCTTTGAGTCGTTCGCCAAAGGTCTTAATCTTACGCAATGGCTCTTGCAAATCGTGAGAAGCGACAAATGCAAATTGTTGCAGTTCTTCATTGGAACGGCTGAGTTCTTGCCGCTGACGAGTCTCTTGCTCTAAGATCAGACTCTGAGCTACGGCAATGCCGATTTGATCCGCCAACTGACGCAAAAGTTCAGTTTCCCAATCAGTCCAGTGGCGGGGATGAGCACACTGATGGGTAATTAGCAGCCCCCACAGTTGATTTTTCAGGAAAATCGGGACGACGAGGTTGGCTTTGACGGCAAATCGTTGCAGAAATTCGACGTGCCAAGGTTGAATGTTAGCTTGTTCTATGTTGGCAATAGCGCTAATTCGCCCTTTGCAGTACTGCTGGATGTAATCTTTGTCAAAACAAGAGTCCGTAATCTGCTGCCCTAGAATAACGGGTAAACCGGGAACTACTGCCTCTTGAACCGCGATAAAAGAGTCGTTTGATCGTAAGCGCAAGATTAATACACGGTCTGCGTGCAGCAGCTTTTGCACTTCTGTAACACTGGTTTTAAGAATTTCATCGATTTGTAAAGACTGACGAATTTTTAGAGTGATATCGGCGAATAATTGCGATCGCAAGTTTTGCCGTTCTAATTCTGCTTGTGTACGCTTGCGATCGCTCATGTCCATCATCGCGCCAATCATCCGTATTGGTTTACCTGTCTTGTCATGGACAACATAACCGCGATCAAGGATGTAAGCATAAGAACCGTCGTTACAGCGAAAACGGTATTCATTTGACCAGAATTGTCTACCGCTATTGATCACAGCGCCTACACTAGAAACGACTTTATGCCTATCGTTTGGATGTATGCGTTCGCTCCACCAAGCTGCATTAGAATTTGCTTGCTCTTTGGAGTATCCAAAGAGTGTCTGTAAAGATTGATTCCACCATACTTCATCTCTTAGCAAATCCCAGTCCCATAAAACATCACTGGTAGCGCGAGCAGCTATTTGGAAACGTTCTTCACTCTGGCGCAGTTGTTCTTCTGCCAATTTACGTTTAGTGATATCAGTATGAGAACTTGCCATCCGCACTACATTACCATCTTCATTCCACACTGCCTGACCGCGATGCAAAATCCATTTGTATGTGCCATCCTTACACTGGACTCGATGTTCGTTGATGTAAAATGAGGTTTTTTTTGCAAAGTGGTCAGAAATGGCTTGTGTCACCGAGTCCATATCATCTGGATGCACTCGTGTTGACCATTCATCTAATTGATTAGAAATCTCATGGTCTTCGTAACCAAGCATCTCCTTCCAGCGAATTGAGAAAAACACTTCATTATTTTTAATGTTCCAGTCCCAAATGCCATCATTACTACCTTGTACTGCTAATTGCCAGCGTTCTTCACTTTTTTTAAGTGCATCTTCCACCCGGTGGCGCTCAATAGCTGTAGCTAAGACATTAGCTACAGCTTGGAGAAAATAAATATCATCTCTGGTAAAGGTACGCTGTTTGGTTGTGTGTGCTCCTAAGACGCCAAAAGGGCGCTCTTTGCCATGAATCACTACACTCATACCACTAACTACTTGGCTGGGATGAGCGGTAATAACTGGCTCAGGGGAAAGCGCGGTACACTTGATTGGCGAATATATTCCAGTGGTGGGGGTTTGTTGTCCTGCTAGGTCTTGTTGAAAACTTATACCAGCACGTAGGGTTAATCCTTTATCGTTTGGTAGCAATTCCAAAACTTTGCAAGACTGAACTTTTAGGCATTGGGCAACGATTGTCACACACGAGTTCATCAACCTGGTTAAATCTGTACCAGCTAATGCCATTTGACTGAGTTCTGCTACAATCGCCTGCTGGCTGGCATGAATTTCCAAAGACTCCTCTGTTTGCTTGCGTTTGGTGATATCCATGTCTACCCCAGACATTCGCACAGCTACCCCAGATGTGTCCCGAAAAACTATTCCTTTGCTTGCTAAAGTGCGAATACTACCACTAGGTAAAATAACTCGAAATTCGATATCACATTCTACTCCGTCTCGAATCGCTTGCTGATGCGATCGGTTGACGAAATCGCGATCTTGGGGATGAACCAAGTTAATGAAAGCTTCGTAAGTGTCAATGAAAACGCCTTTATCTAATCCAAAAAGCGCTTCCAGGTTATCTGACCAAGTAATTTTGTGACTCAGGAGATCCCAGTTCCAAACGCTCATGCGAGCAGCGTCTAATGCCATCCTGAGTTGTGTTTCTCGCAGTTGTGCCTGTGCCGTTTGCCGTCGCAATTCTTTCATAGCACAATGAGCTTCTAAAAGACGACGCAATCTTTGACGTAAAACTGGCCATTGAATTGGCTTAGTAATAAAATCAGTTGCACCCACAGCAAAAGCTTGCTCCACAGATGCTGGATCATAAAGTGCGCTAATCATCAACACGGGTGTGTCTTTGCCATTGGGGAGTTCTTGCAATCGAGCACAGCAACGAAAACCGTCGATCACAGGGATTATGGCATCAAGCAGTACTATATCTGGTTGTAGGCAAGTGTAGATAGCTAGGGCCTCTGAACCATCACTTGCTTGTGCCACTTCATACCCCGCTTCTTCTATTAGCTTACACAGATGTATGCGGGTTAAATCGTCGTCGTCTACAACCAGAATGAGGGGAGAATTTTTTTTAGTCATGAGTTAAGAGTCATGAGTCAATAGTTCGTGACGTACCTACACTTCTCTGACGAGTAAGTGTAGGCTTCTCAAAGACTCCTCGATGAGGACATAATTTGAGCTTTTAGGGCGTGCGTCCCACGCGCCTTTATGTTTCTAGCCGCGTTCAAATCTCTGCACAAATTTGCTTTACAATTAGGACAATTGTGCATTCTTTGAGATAGCGGCTTTTTAACTTTTTGTCCACAGCTAGAACATTCTTGACTAGTGCCATTTGGATTTATAGCAACTACTTTCAGTCCAGCATTTTCGGCTTTGACAGTAAGTATTGAAATAAATTGTCCCCATCCAGCATCATTTACACTTTTAGCCAATCTTGATTTAGCTAATCCTTTGATATTCAGTTTTTCTACTGAGATAACATCATACTTTTTCAGTAGATTATTAGCAGTTTTAAAATGGAAATCCTTTCTAGTATCAGCTACTTTCTTGTGCTGAATACCCAGCTTTTTGATTGCTTTTTGGCGACGCTTAGAGCCTTTTTTTCTACGATCAACACGACGCTGTGCTGATTTTAGCTGACGTTCGGCTTTGCGTAAAAACTTAGGCGCTTCTATCCGGTCATCATCGGAAGTGACAATAAAATCAATCAAACCTATATCAATGCCAACAATCTTATCATATTTGAAATCAGGCTGAATTATTGGAACTGTTTGATCGTCAAGGCTTAGAGTTACATAAAAACCGTCTGCTTTTTTGGTAATGGAAACCGTTTTTATCTCAAAACCATCTGGTATCTGACGATGAACAATAACTTTTACAGTACCAATTTTAGACAGCGTGATTTGATCATTTTGAAAATGTTTCCTTTGGAATTGTGGATAGGTGAAAGTTTTGTATTGACCAAAAGCTTTGA
This sequence comes from aff. Roholtiella sp. LEGE 12411, assembly GCF_015206995.1. Lineage (GTDB taxonomy): Bacteria > Cyanobacteriota > Cyanobacteriia > Cyanobacteriales > Nostocaceae > Komarekiella. Next base: position 29,232 of record NZ_JADEXR010000042.1, read on the forward strand.
ATCTAGGTTTACCGCTACGTCTGCCATTACTATCACCTTTGAGCCAGCGGTCAAAAGCTATCTCAACCTTTTTTGGCACTTCTTGTAAGACTTGAGAGTGAATATCTTTGTACCAACTTCGGTCTTTTTTTAGTTGAATTAGAGATGCTTGCTGGCTAAAGCGATTAGGCTTTTCTTTTAACTCTGGAAGGTGGCAAACAACTAGTGAGCATTTATCAACAGAACAGCGATTTTGCTCTAACCACTCAAACCTTTGCCCAAGCTGATAATTATACTGACAACACAACATGTCTAGTGTGTTGTCAATTATTTTTATTTGTTCTTTGGTAGGCTTTAAGCGGTACTGGTAAGATGTTCTCACTTGTTTGAACATTTCAGTGTTACTGTTTGAGTATATACTGATTTGTAGATCAATTACAGAAACATTAAAAATGATTTTGTTGTCTATTGGAAGGTCTGTAAGTGACCTAAAAGTTCACTTAGTAATCGAAGCTCAAGAGACGCCAAAAAAAAACTTAGAAATTGCTCGTTTCCTCCATGTCCTAGATTCTCGTGCTACGCACATAAAATCTAGGAAAGTCGTCAACTTACGCTTATCAGTTCATAAAAAAGCCTCTCTCTAAGAGAGGCTTTTTTATGAACTCGTAAAATACTTAACCGAATAGGTTAGGGCCAGTTACTGCTAAAGCTCCGGCGATCGCTGAAGCCGCCAAAGAAACAAAAGCTGTATTAAACAACCACCAAGCAGCACCTGCAACTGCTTTTTTGGTTTCAACTCCTTGTTTTTGTGCTTGCTCTTTGATTGCATTCAGGCGCTTTTGAGTTTCTTGCTGGATGCGTTCGGCTCGGTGCAGTACGGTATCCCGTGCACCTTCGATTTTGTCGATAATCTTGTTAGCTTGCGCTTCGGAAATATCCTCACGAGAGCTAAGGACAGCAACTATGGTATCACGGTCTACTGAAGATAGGCGATCGCGCAAAGCCTCAAATCCTGTTTGTGGATCATCAAACAATTTGCCAAAGTCTTGCTGGATACCTTCGTAGTTGAGTTCGGGACGCTCTAATGAGTTGAGGTAGTTGCGAACAGAACCGAAAACACCATCAAGCACTGATTGCACTCTTTGCTGAATCTGCTGATATTGTTCGACAATTGAGTTACGCACAGAATCGATTTGATCCACAATGCGGTTAGCTTCCTCTTCTGAGATATCCTCACGCTGGGACAACAAAGCCACAGCTGTAGAACGGTCAAATTTAGAGACGCGCTCACCTAAAGAAGACACGCCAGCACGGGGAGAAGACAGCAACAATTGCAAATCGCGTTTGATACTATCCGGGTTAAGTTCTTCTTTATTGGTGTTCCGCAGATAGTTTTCTAGATAAGCTTCAAACTCCTGCGCTTTTTGAGTAGCGCGGTTTGCTAAGCGTTGCGGTGCTTTGACTATGTTATTAATGGCTTGTTGTGTTGAGTCAATGATGCGATTGATTTGCTCCTCGCTCAAGTCTCCCCGTTGTGTCAGCAGCTTGACTAAAGTTTCCCTATCTACCTGCGAAAGACGCTCTCTGAGTGCATCAGCACCCTCTTTAGGATCAGCTAGTAATTTTTGCAAATCTTGTTGAATACCTTCTGGATTGAGTTCTTCCAGGTTAGTATTGCGGAGATATTCACTAATCGCGCTCGTGGTTTTCTCGTACTGCTGTTTTGCTGTTTCGGCGGCTTTTTGCGGAGCTTGCAAAACGTTATCTCGTACGCTTAGTAGCTGGTCGATGGTTTGGTTTACCTGTTCCTCGCTTAAATCTTGACGCTGACTCAGTAATTTAACCAAAGTATCGCGATTAACTTGTGATAATCTTCCTTTTAAGGCGGAAAGTCCTGCTTGTGGGTCTGCTAACAGCGTTCCAAAATCGCGCTTGATACCTTCAGGATTGAGTTCTTCTTTGTTGGTATTCCGCAGATATTCTTCTACCCTTTGGCGCAGTTCATCAGCTTTTGCTCTTGCTTGCTCTTGTAGCTCTTGTGCTCGGTTTATAACATGATCGCGAGTACGTTCAAATTGACCAACAATATTATTAGCTTCCTCTTCTGAGATATCTTCGCGGGAGGCTAATAGCTTAACTAAAGTATCGCGGTCAACTTCCGAAAATCGCTGACTCAAATCTTCAACGCCAGCTTCTGGATCTTCCAGCAACTTTGTCAAATCTCGCTCAATACCTTCTGGGTTAAGTTCTGCTTTTCCAGTTGAACGCAGGTAATCTTCTAAACGGGTGCGGAGGTCTTGTGATTTTTCTGTTGCGTTCGCTTGCTTGACAGTTTGTAAAACTTCGGTGCGAATGCTTTCCATCTGCTCGGAAATATCTTTAACTTTTGCTTCACTAATATCTCCCCGTTGCTTGAGCAAGTTAGTGAAATCTTCTCTTGTTAGTTCCTCCAATTGCCGGATTACAGTTCCTGGGTTAGCATTCTGGTCATAGATAACTTCTTTAAATTCATCTTTGATGGTGATGCGATTAAAGTGCCAAGGAAAGGAATTCAGGATGTATTCTTCAACATCTGCCTTGACGGTATTATTCGGAATTGCAGGCAATTTATGAGCTACAGAACTACCAAGTTTTCTTGCTTGCTGGGTTGCTTGATCTTTAAATTGTTGCAACTGCTGTGTAATTTTATCAACATCTACTTCCTGAGCTTTTCCTTTCAGTTGTTGTAACTGTTGGGTAACTTTTTCTACATCTATTTCTGAAAAGTCTAGCCGCTTCAACACCGTAGGTAAAGCCACACCTAAGCCAGCTTCAATAGCTTGCTTAACTATTCCATTTCTTTGCTTACCATTTCCACCACCGACTGTCGCCAGTTGTTGAATTTTTTCAACTAATTTTTCCGGTTGCAGTTCTTCGGGAGAGGCTTGCTGAAGTAAATTAATTACTTGGTCGGTGGAATTTTGTCCTTTGACAACTTGGTTCCAAGCCCCTTGTAATTGGTCTGCAATCCCATTGATATCTGACTTGGAAAAGTCTGTGCGAGAGCTAATTAAATCGACAAAAGTTTGTCGATTAACATTTTTGAGGAGGTCGCTATCAGCAATCGATTGTAAGTCTCCTTCTTTGAGCAGCTTCTCAAACTGAGAGCGAATTTGTTTGGTATCGAGTTGAGGTAACTGTACAGCAGATAAAGAACTTTGTAATGTATTTTTGATACTATCTGGGTCAAAACCCGATGTGAGTTCTCGACGAACGGCGGCGGTGATTTCCTCAGCAGTCGAAACCATTTGATTTTTAGCAGCATTAGCACCCAAAGCCGCAGTTGCTGTACCCATGATTCCTTGCATACCACTTGTAACGGTACTAGCAACAGAACCAATTAAAGAGCCGACTGCACTTGAACCTAGCCACATGATGACTGTGAAAAAGGCAGACCAGATAACTACACCAATAATTGCCCCTAAGAGCGCACTTTCAATTAAGCTAAGTTTAACCGCTAAGAAGCTAGCACTGAATAATGCAATGGTTGCGGTAACAAGCACCCAAAGACCAGCAGCTGTTTCAACTTTGCGAATCGTTCCGCCCAAGCTTTCAGATTCATCAGAATTGGAGCTACCGCCCAAAGCTGAAATTCCTACAGCTACTGAGAAGTTTGTTAATAGTAATTGAAAGGCAAATGCCATCAAGACACCAGCAAGTAATGCTACCAAAAATTTCGGCCCAGAAAAAACAAGTGATGCTTGTTCTGGAGTTAAAACATCACTCGTTACTGGAATTTGTGCTATTTCCGGGAAATTCCATTTAATTGCAGTAATCACATTATGAAACATAATATTTCTCTCACTTGGAGTTTTTTTACAATTTGTGGCTACAATCTCTCGCATTCCTAATTAAAGTCACTTAAATTAGTGTTAAGTTTTTCTAAAATTAGGAATGCATATATCTAGAGCGATCGCTTATTTACGACCACCAAACCACTTAGCTGCGATCGCTCCCAAAGCTGCACCTACCACTGGATTACTGAGAAACTTAATCAGCGCTGGTTGCTCAGCCATCACTTCTTGAAAGATGTCAGGATGGCTATGATATGTGAAAGATGCTAGTTTGCTCAGATCATCTGCATTCATCCGGTTCGGATTGTGGGTAGAAAGTCCCAAATCTCGCTCTAGATGGCGCTCATCCAAACCTCTTTGCTTTAAGTGCTTGAAAAATGCCCGTGCAACATCATCCCGCTCGTTAGGCTTAATCTGGGCGATCGCTTTCTGCAATTCTGGCTCCATCTGGCTGGGAGGAATGCTGTTGTGGTTGAAAGACCGACCAAATAATTGACGACGTTCTTCATGGGATGAACGTTGAGCAAAATCATCAAAGCTTTGGTAATCCTTGCTTGGGTCAGATGAAACATCATCTAAAGATTCTGTATTACCATGAGCTAAATCGTTCATGATTTCGCGTTTATATTTATCACTGCTGCTCATTTTAATTGTCTCCTGTTTTATTTCCAATCAACTGAATCTTCTTTGACTTTTGAAAACTGAGTAATTACTTGTACTCAATCTGATTGGTTTGCGTATCATATTGAGCCGTCAAAATCAGTTTTTTATCTGGTGCATACATCAAAACTGTTAAGTCTTGATTGGGGAAATTCTTGTGAAAACCTTGAAGTAACGATTTTGCTAATGGTCGTACTTCTGTTGGACGAACTTGAGGCGTAATCACAACACCTAATTTGTTGTTATCACGTACATAAGCATCTTGAACAATTCCCTTTGCTGTACCGATAACCCAATTACCAAAATCCTGACCTTGTACACTGTTACCCCGTTCTAATAGGGCATAATCACCACTACGACTGATTCCCGGTGGTAATTGAGTGGGTTGTTTAGCTTGAACTCCAGCGCTACAAGCAACAGTGGTTGTTAGTACTAAAGTCAATACTAAAGCTGTTACAATTCGGCGCAACTGTTGAATTATCTTCACTTTGACCTCCTCATCTAACGCTATCTTTTACAACATCAATTTACTCAAAATATTTGGCGTAGAAACAGATAGATAACCTGATCCTACTAACTCAAACCGTAATAGACTTAACCTGGTTTAGGTAAGTTAAATCCGATCAGTTTTATTGACTATTGGAGTTCCATCCGTGTCAACATCTAATTCTTCGCGTCGAATAGTTTCCTGAGCTTCGACGGTTTCTTTTTCTACAACTTTTTGCACTCTGACTTCTTCGCGTAAAAAAGCTTCTTTGTGGATATCAGCAACTTCTTCATGAATTTCCATACGAGCTACTTCGCCCTCACGGAAGTTAGCTGTTTCAGCAGACACAACTTTACCTGCATCTTGAGGAGTGACTCGCTCAATTACAATTCGCTCTTTTTCCACTGGAACAGCAACTCTTGCAGTTTCAGTTTCAACATGCTTACCAATGGCTACTTCTCCAGTTTTACGACGCTGTTTGCTAGCAACCAGTCTTTCCCCGTAGAGTTTGAAGGTTTGGTCTTCGTGAGCGCTGACATCATATAGATCTGGCTCTTGCTCGTAGGTATAATTGTTGCGATCGTAACTAGGAGCACTTTGCCCAACTGTTGATGCTACCGCAGCCGTAGATGTTGCGTCCAGAGGCGCTGAGCTTTCTAATGACTGTGTGCGATATCCTCCGCGCACCTGTTCTTCATAGTCGTAGTCTAGCGATGTATGCTCTTGATATTCAGGTAAATTTTCTGCTTGCTCTCTTGTAATACCAACAACATATACACGGTCTACTGTAGAGTCAATACGCGCTTTACCTATTGGTAGCAATACCTTCTTGCCAAAAATCCAAAAGCCTATGTCAACAATTAAATAGCGGAATGCTCCTTGGTCATCTACTACAGCATCACTTATTGTGCCAATCTTCTCATCAGTTCCTTGGACATAGACACCCATTCCTTTGATGTCCTTACCCTGAATAGTGTTGTGGTAGTCTGGGTCGAATTCACTTATTCTATGGAGTGGCATTATCTTATCCCCTAAAAACTTTTGCTGTTCATATCTAGACTAAGAAATTAGTTAAGATAAAGCTTCTCTCTGAAGATTGACTTCAATGACTTTGATGTTTAATCAAAGGTATGAATTACGCGTAATTGAATAAGTAAAAAAATATTTAAAGCTATTATATAGTACCTATGTACTTAGGGCGATAAGAATTGATTTTACTATTTTTGTGACTAGTTTCTAGCATTTTTATGACCAGCTACTAGTGATAAATGTAAGGTTTTAAGTTAAGCAAACCTATATATTTGCCGGACTTTATGCTAATTAAATCTTTTAATAATAACCTTACATTTAATTGAAAAATCACTTCATTTTTTAGCTTTGTTTTTTTTACTTACAATCATTCTTTGATCAATCTTGAGAAAGACATAATTTATTCCAAGAGATTGATGAGAATTTAATCTTAGAGCATGTTTGAAAAGTCAGTTTTCATGTATCCTGGCGATTAGAAATCGCGCGCCACTTGCTACAAGTTGGAGAACCCTTGACAAACCCTTGATTTGGTTATTAGTCCACGGAGGTGGTGAGACAGCGCTGTGGGAGGGTTAGCCCGATCCAGGCGACTGCGAACCCGAAGGGACTAAGCTTTGTGTAGTAGCGAATTATATTCGCCGATAACTTTTAAAACATCCTCTAAAAATGCTTACATTGGTGCGTCTTCACAATTCAGCAGCAGTAGCTTTAGTCCTTGCTTATCTGCTAAAGGCTGCATAGTTTCTACAACATTGTTAATGATAGAGCGTACATTCGTTTTTGCAACATGCAATAGCATCAATCTTGCATAAGTAGATTCAGTAGGGATGTAATTGAATCTTCTAACATCGCTTGGATAATAGCCAATTGGCAACAGTCTGGAAGCAGAAATGCGCTAAATTTATCCTGAAAATTTGGTTGTATCTATTGACAGAGTTTGAATTAGCATCGAGTCATGCTGTAGGTAGATTTAAACCAAAGGATAAAATACTTATAATAGATTCATAAGTATTAATAGTTTTTAAGTATTGAATGAGTATTTTGTGTTTAATTTCCTGGAGTTGGAAAAATGGTTTTTATGGAAAGTAAGCACTTGATTTTTGCTGCTGACTTTCCGGCTGCACAACTCCAAAAATACTTTTCCCATTTAGTTCAAACACCACCATCACAATATTGTGAAATCTGCGTGATTGTTCCAGTTCATAACGAAGCTTCAGACGTTGGCAGCAACTCTTACGGCTTTGCCCTTCCCTACGGGAGGCTACGCCAACGACTACGCTCAGTACAAGTTCCCTTTCCCCCATTCCCTGTCTCTACGAGTCAGTTCACGAATCAAATCGGATTGTTATATCTGTTTGTCTGTTTGGGATATTAGTAAATCAATATCTTTTTTATATTTTTTATGAAATCTTAATAATTCTAAATAAGCAAAGGGAACTATTATAGGCCAGGCAATAGTGGCCATAACCAAAATGATTCGAGACCAAAAGCGCTGTTCTAGATTCATTTCTTTATCGTTCAGTAAAAAAAATAGCCATTCAGTGAAGATAAAGTAAGCCATCACTAAGTAAACTGTTATCCCCAGATAAATAATAAATGAGTACGACATAATGTTTCTATGAGTCAGTTGTCGATGAAGCCGAGGAATGTAATTTCTTGTCCATAGCAACTTAGCTGATGAGCCGCTATAAAGCGCACTGGCTCACTCAAGCAACGATGAACCTCAGTCAGAATTTAAGCCAGAACTAGGGACAAGTTTATTGGGAGTTAATGAGTTCACACCCGAACTAATGCGCTTCGATGATAGCATCGTCAGCATTGTTTTGTACCTGTCTAAAGTCTGGAGTTTAGACTATGCAACGTAACGCTACCCAGTATTGCTGAGTTATAGCTGTCGCCAACTCTATTAAAACATAGACCATAAACAATACTTGTAGTTTTTGTGCAATGGGAGTATCCCAGTTTTTATTTAGCGAGCAAAAATTAATCCATAATAATTTGCTTCCAGAGTAAATTCTGATCAATGTAGGATGCTACTGCATAGATAGTTGTCAATTCTTCAAATACAGCAGATTTCAGGTATATGAAGTACATAAATAAAACCCAAAACCCTGTAGAGACGTTACATGTAACGTCTCTACATGTAACGTCTCTACTTATGATTCATGAAAATGCTAACTGCTGTAATTGGCTAATGGAGCTAGATTAATTGCATAATAAAAATTAAAATTTTTTTAGTACATTAGTACCCAAATAAGTTCAGGTTAAGTATTTTCCGAAAAGACTATAGTATTCCTATTTGATTTTTGAAAAAACTGCGTACACCTCTAACTCCCTTTCTTCCTGTTGCCCATTGCCTCTTATCCCCAGAGGGGGCCCCACCTTCCCCATTCCCTGTCTATACGAGTCAGTTCACGAATCAAATCGTACTATAGGGCTAGTATTTGATTTGGGAAAAAAATTCAGTACATCTTTATTACTTCTTCTCCATGCCCCATTCTCCATTCGGTGTCTCTACGAGTCAGTTCACGAATCAAATCGTACTATACATATTGTTTGCAAACCGTAATATTACTGTAAAATTATTGCATTAACAGTCAAATAGCTGTATGTTTATGAGTGGATTTTTATAAAACCTAGGCAAAATACATTCTCAGCTTGTTGAAAAAAGTATTGTTCTATTGAACTAACTCGGCAGAGCTGGATCATTTCTTTGTGATTTAAATAAAACAATCAATTTAAGTATCCCAGGCTATTCCTACCGCCAATAATTTTCCCATGCCATAGAATAACTGACGTTCCTCGTAAATTATTAGTATTGAAACTTATGATTTTCAAGAACAAGTTTTCTGAGCTACAAACTTCTCAAGTCAGTACGTTGCGATTGTTGCGATTAGAAGAAGAGTTGCAGCTTACCAAATTTTTAATGGAACGCTTAACAGATGCAGTTTTCTGGATAACACCAGATGATCTAATTGAATCAAATTATGTCAATCGGCAATTATCTCATGAAAGGGCAGAGTGCAAGTTGGTAAAAACAAAACTGGATAATTCTATTTCCTTACTTCAAGCAACCCTAGAATCTATCACTGACGGTGTTGTTGCGATCGGATGCGATGGAGATATTGTTAGTCTTAATCAGAAGTTTTTGCAGATGTGGCAGATTCCAGATTCTATTATTACTTCACGCAACCATAATCAATATCTGACTTTTTATAAAAACCAAATTAAAGACCAAGAAAAATTTTGCACAGATGTCTACCAACTCGATAGTCAAAAGGATTTTGAAAGCTGTGATACTTTAGAATTGAAAGATGGGAGAGTTTTTGAACGATACAGTAAACCTCTGCGGCTCGGTGAAGAAATTATTGGGGTAGTATGGAGCTTCCGGGACATTACTGAATGCCAACAAGCAAAAGAAAAAATTCGCCGAGTTCTAGAACAAGAAAAACAACTTGCTGAAGATAGAGCGCAGTTTGTCTCTATGGTTTCTCATGAATTCCGCAGCCCCCTGAACATCATTTCATATTCTACTAGTTTATTAAAACGTCATAGTCACCACTGGAGTGATGAAAAGAAACTACTGTATTTACAGCGTCTTCAAACAGCAACTGAACAGATTAGTCAATTAATGGATGAAGTTCTTATGATTGGGAGTGCGGAGGCTGGCAAGCTCCAGTGTGAGTTAAAACCACTTGATTTAAACTTATTTTGTCGTGAGATATTGGCAGAGATGAACTTGCAAACAAATAGCTTAAGTACAGTTAACTTTGTTAGCCAAGGTAATTGTAAACCAATATGGGTAGATAAAAAACTGCTCCAGCCAGTTCTGACCAATTTAATTTCAAATGCTATCAAATATTCTCCCAAAAATACTAAAGTTGATTTAATACTGTCTTACCAAGATGAAAAAGTTATATTCCAAATTAAGGATCAGGGAATTGGCATTACGCCAAGAGATCAAGAACAGTTATTCAAGCCATTTTACCGAGGTGAAAATGTAGGTGACATACCAGGTAATGGATTGGGGTTAGCAATTGTAAAAAAGCTTTTAGACTTGCATTACAGTAAAATTGACGTGGTAAGTGAAGTTGGCAAAGGTACTACTTTTACAATTACATTATTTTTAAAACAACCACTATGAATAAAAATGTTTTGCAGTTTTGTTCCTGTCTATAACGTATTTGGTTATGCAATAATTCGTTAAGAGGTTGTTTGAAAAGTCCTAGGCGAATATAATTCGCTACTACACAAAGCTTAGTCCCTTCGGGTTCGCAGTCGCCTGGGTTGGGCTAACCCTCCCGTAGCGCTGTCTCACCACCTGTGTGGACTAACACCAAATCAGACGAGACTTTTAACAGGAAAGCTAAAAAAGAGGTAGTCTCGTTTAAAGAAAAGGGATTGTTATTGAGTTTGGCATTAGCTAATCTAAAAAAGATTGATAGCCAGAGAAATAATGACAAAGATTTTAGTAATTGAAGATGAGGCACAAACGCGAGACATATTAGTAGAAAGTCTGGAAGTAGAAGGATTTGATACCATTTGTGCAGAAAACGGTCGTGTTGGTGTCAAGAAAGCACAAGAGTACTTACCTGACTTAGTAATTTGCGATATTCTGATGCCAGAATTAGATGGTTACGGTGTTCTAACTACACTGCGCCAAAATTTTTTGACCGAGAAAATTCCGGTGATTTTTTTGACTGCTAGAACTACCAATTTGGAACGTTATTATGGCATGGATATAGGAGCAAATGCGTATGTTACTAAACCTTGTACAGTAGAGGGTTTACTTGCAGCGATCGCTAAAGTTTGTGGACTTTGCACGACGTTAAAATCAAATTGATTTTTATGTATAGTCTTTGTGCTTTTGACTGATTAATAATTCATTCAGTTAACATCAGAGCCAACTATGACAAAAGTTTTAGTAATTGAAGATGAAGCAGAAATCCGAGATATCTTTCTAGATAGCTTAGAGACAGAAGGTTTTGAAGCCATCGGTGCAAAAAATGGCCTTGTTGGTGTGCAGAAGGCACTAGAAAATTTACCAGATTTGGTGCTTTGCGATATTATGATGCCAGAACTTGATGGTTATGGCGTTCTCTCAACTATACGCCAATATCCAGCTACAGCAATGATCCCATTCATTTTTATGACTGCTAAGGCTACTAAGGCTGAAATTCGTCAAGGTATGGATTTGGGGGCTGATGACTATCTGACAAAACCCTCCACAGTAGAGGAATTATTGCGAGCGATCGCAACTCGCCTAAAAAAACAAGCTCATGTAAAGGCGTATTACGCTACTCAGTTTCAGCAAGTTTCCGTACCACCTTTATTAGAAAAGGCTAAATCGGTAAACCCTCATTCGATATTCCCTTCTGACTCGAATCTGAGCCAAGTATTTGAGTACATTGAAGCAAATTACTATCTACCGATTAGCTTGCAAGATGTAGCTTTTGCAGTTGGTTACTGTCCCGCTTATTTAACTGACTTAGTGCGCCGTCATACAGGAAAAACGGTGAATCATTGGATTATCGAACGCCGAATGGCAGCCGCACGTACCTTGCTAATGGAAGGTAATATGTGCGTGAATCAGATTGCTGAAACAGTCGGTTATCAGCATGAGGGTCATTTTTTCCGCCAGTTTCGCCAGTATTACAACACTACTCCCAAAGCTTGGAGAAAGGCTCAATTATTAAACAAGTCCGAAGTCGGAAGTACAGTTATATGAGGTAAAAACTAAAAAAATGTGAGTCTTATATAAAGATTGTGCATTGAAGTAGTTAGTTACCTTTCCTAAGCTGCTAAGCATGAATAGCAGTAAAAGAGTTTTGGGATTGAAGCTTCCTATTTATACGGTTATGTAACAATTTTTCTACCTCAACAGGTATTACATTTTTAAAATGAAGCATTTTCATCGTTTTTTTTACCCTCCAGCTTGGCCGATCGCTGCTAAAATTTCGGCAGCATTGGTTGCGGCGGCGCTGATACCGATGAGCTTCATTACCTATTACAACCTGCGACAGAGCTTAGATAGTGTAGAGGCTGGAGAATACCGCAAATTAGAACTGTTAGCTACTAGTGTTGCTAGCCGACTTGACCAATTAATTATTGATATTCAGCGTATTGTGGTTCAAGTTAGCAGCGATCGCAATGTGGTAAATTTCCTCGCTGCTAACTCCTCTGGAAAACGAGTAGGTTTGCGTAATGATATGCAACAAACGCTACAAAACGTCTTCCGATCTAATCCAGATTTTGATGCTATTTTTGTCATGGATAAAAATGGGCGTGCTGTTGCGGCGACTGATCCCACATTTGTTGGTCAAAATTACGCTTTCCGTGAATATTTTCGCTCCAGCATCAAGGGAAACTCTTACATATCTAGTATCTTGGTGGGTGAAACGACCAAACGACCAGGAATGTTTTTCTCTCACCCAGTGCGATCGCCTAGTGGTGAAATCGTCGGAGTATTGGTACTTAAAATCAGGGGTGCAGATATTTGGGCGATTGTCAATGCTTTACAAGTAGGCTATCAAAGCTACGCATTTCTAATTGACCAGCAAGGAGTCATCATCAGTCATGCGGATAAATCTCTTCTGTACCATAGCCTGATTTCCCTACCCTTAGATACTTTAAAACAGATTGTGGCCGACAGGCGTTATGGTCTGGAGCAGATTCAGAGCTTGAACATTCCAGAATTAAAGGTGATGGTGAAAGCCAAACAAATAGGTCACACTACCTATCGCTATTCACCGCACCAGATGCCAAGGATAGTTGGCTTTGCTCCCTTGGAACAACAACCTTGGGTATTAGGGATAAGTAAGCCAAAAGCACAATTTGCTGCTCCCTTAAATCACCTGATCTGGCTGCACGCCAGCAGTGTGCTGGTTGTAGGTGGAATCACCGGAATGATTGCACTATTCCTAGGACGGAAAATTTCTCGACCGATTCACGCCCTTACAAGTGCAGCCCAAGCACTAGAACTAGAACATGATGATTTTGATTCTTATGTACTGGAACTGCATCAGAGTTTAGCGAAATCAACTCATAGCCAAGATGACATCGGTCAATTAGTACGTGTTTTCTTGAAGATGTCTGAAGAAGTCAGAATGCGAAACCAGAAGCTAAAAATGCAAGTCCAAGAACTTCGGATTGAAATTGATGAAACCAAAAGAGCCAGTAATGTTGCGGAAATTACGGAAAATGATCACTTTCAGCAGTTACAAATAAAAATCCAAAAGCTCCGAGAACAGACAGTAACTGTGAGTGAAACTGAGACGGAGTACTACCAGAGATTGCAGAGTAAGGTGCAATCTCTCAAAGAGCGATCGCTCACCAGTGAGGTATAGATATGTCATCAGATGATGAGCTGATATCGCGCGAAGAGGTACTAGCGGGTTTACCAGCTAGACGAGCGAACACTATACTATTTTTGATCGAGAGTCGGACGGCGCAAATAGTGGCGCAATCGCTGTTGGAGTTTTCTCTAACAGAACAAGCTGCCAATGAACGCGATTTAGCCTTTTTAGAAGCATTTGCTTTGGGAAATGCCCCACCACTCCACCCCACGATCCAGCACTTGGAACGCTACGCCAGTCAATGGGCATCCCTCGTACCGGAAAACCCTAAACTCAAAGCTGCTATTGCTCATGCTCTGGGACAGAAATACACTTTCACTGCTCAAACAGTCCCTCAGATTCGGACAGCTTTGGGTTTGGATGAGAAAGCGGTACAGGTAGCTTACTCCCGCCTCTACAGAAGGCAACTATTGACTATTTTTGCATCTAAAATGCCACTGTTCGATCAGTGGCGCTGGATGAGTGCAGCTGTTGCCCAACGTCTAGAATCTCTTCCCCCCTTCTGGTTAGCCTCCATACTCACTGTTGCTTTGGGTCTTCCCCAAGCGTTCTTAGCCTTACCGATTGCAGTGGCCGATGTCGGGCCATTAGTTACTATTGCCTTTTTGTTGCTCATCGGTGCGATCAACATTTTGACAATGGCTTGTATGGCAGAAGCTGTTAGCCGCAGTGGCGACTTCCGTTATGGCAATTCTTTTATCAAACAATTAGTATCTAATTATTTAGGAAATACAGGTTCCAATATACTTTCTATTGCAGTTGGCATCCGTGTTTTTTTGATTGCATTGGCTTGCTATATTGGTTTATCGGTGACAATGGCAAGCTTCACATCTATACCAGCGGCATTGTGGGCAGTGGTGCTATTTAGTGGAGGATTATACTTGCGATCGCGAAAATCCTTGAACTTCACCGTTGCTTTGCTGGTATTTCTGGCAGTAATTAACGTTAGTTTGCTGCTGATTATTTCAATGCTGGCATTGGGTCATGTTCAACTAGACAACCTGTTATATGTGAACTTGCCCTTTGTTAATGGTCATTCTTTCCAACCGATGATACTACAACGGATTCTGGGTGTGAGCCTCATGCTCTACTTCGGACACGTCTATGTCGGAGAATGTGGTAAAATTGTACTTCCTCGTGACTCTAGTGCCACATCCTTAATTTGGGGTAGTGTAGCGGGAACAGCTTTTTTAACTGTTTTATTTTGCATTTGGGTATTAGCAGTCAATGGAGCGATCGCCCCACAATTACTAGCTGGACAATCAGGTACAGCCTTAGAACCACTTGCACTAAAAGTAGGTTCCATCGTCACAGTTTTAGGAGCAGTTTTAGTCACCCTACTTTTGGGAATGGCTTGGCTACGTAGTTCCAGTCTCCTAGTGAACTTAGCTAAGGAATGGTTGCCAAATCGACCCAAACCTGTTTTGAGGTTGCTTCGCCAGCAAGGACTATTAATACTACACCCCTCTGGTGAATCGAGTCAGGTTCCCCATATTGGTTTGACCTACTTGGGACAGTTAAACACTCAGTCTAAGTTTCGTCTGGATATTCAATTAAGCGGCAAAGTTCACTCTGTAGAAATTGCCATAGCTGAAAATTGGGACATTAAAGAGGTATTCAATCAATTCCCCGATTTACACAAGTGGGATACTCGTTTGGTTCTCAAAGTAAGGTCAGCTAACCAGGATGGTGTCTATCTACAAGTTATTTCACCTATGCTCTTAGTTTACGAAGGAGGCTTAAAAGCTGATACCGAAAATTTTGCTTTTGAGTATCAGAGTCAGACAAAAAGGTTTTGGACAACCCTACTCAAGCAAAGTCGCTTCTTCCTATCTATTAGTCCGTTAATATTAGTCTTCTTACTAACAGAGTGGCTTTTTCTAGCTGGTACGCAATCCTTTACAGATGTACTCGCCTTTGCTGGTGTACTTGGTAACTCCCTTGTTGGAGGTATTTTCCCAGTTTTATTGTTGGTTTCTAGCCGACGTAAGGGGGAGCTTATACCTGGAGTAGTCTTGAATATTCTCAACCATCCGTTGTTCAGTGTAGGTGTATATAGTTTATTCTTGGGCATTTTACTCATCCACGGCCTATTCATTTGGGAAAATTCTCTAGCGCGGATCATTGCATTGAGCATTGCCGTACTATCTTTAGGAGCAACTTTAGTGATGAAACAGTATGGAGCCTTCGCCTCTCGTGTAGTTGTAGAACTACGAGAAGATCAATACCCAGGAGGTAGTTCCATATTCACAATTACTGCTGGCGGGCAACCAAAAATCGCAGAAGTAGTGCTGGGATATGCCGATGGTGAGCAACACCACCAAGCAGCCAGTGTTGAAATTCCATCACTCTCATCTCTGCACTATGCCACCTTCCGCTTATCAAACAAGCAAGAAAAAGAACTTAGAGTGTGGACACATAAAAGCAACTTCAAGGTTGACTCTAAAAGTTTGCCTGCACTTGTAGAAGTCGAGAGTGGAAATAAGAATATGCAGTTTAACTTGCAGTTATCCAGTGGACGAATTCTGCTACCACTTCTTAGCGATCATTGCTGGTTAAAATTTACCTTTCCAGAGCTAAGTAAATAAGTGAATATGGCGATCACTGAGACTACTAAACCCCATGCCCAATGCCCCATCCCCCATGCC
>NZ_JADEXR010000254.1 GCF_015206995.1 aff. Roholtiella sp. LEGE 12411
GGAATGGGGAATGGGGCATGGGAAAAAGCTACCAATGCCCTATGCCCAAAACGGCGGGGCGACTATCCCTCTACGGACACCTGGGAATGGAGTTTCCCGTCGCTTTCAATTAAAAAAAACCAGTGAGTAGGCAAACAGGACATTCAGGTATCAGCAAGGCTGGTAAAATCTGCTTATAGCCTTGAGAGCAAATTATTATGCCTACTGAAACTAACCCAGGAAATCAAACTACCACAGGTGCTGATGCTATTGATGAAGCGATCGCCCAGGGAATTGATTTTGATGGTTCTCCTATTCCACCTGCAAAATTAGAACTTTATGGTAAAGTCATGGCGTTGGAGGGCAATAGACAGCGTAGTGGCGTTTCCAATACTATGCGATCGCGTATTGTGCGAATTGGTGCAAAACATATTCCTCAAGCAGAACTCGACAAATTGCTTGCAGATGCTGGTTTCGCACCCTTGAAAGATAAAGAAATTGCCTTTTTTTATAGCAGCAAGTGAAATATTAGCTGAGGATACTAAAATCAGATTTTGGGAAATATGCTCAGCCCAGTAGGCTAATACACATTTGGTTTGCATTATTCGCAATCAGCAAAGACAGGAGTCAAAATACAGGAGACTCCTGTCTTTGCTTTAAATATGCAATTTGAGAACGCTGATTAGTTGAATATTCTCGTAAACCGTATAAATTTTTACATCATCCTGCAAAAATAGGGATTGATTTTTGATGAGTAGAGGTGATAAATATAACGATGAGCACTGTTATATTTAATATACTAAGATAAGTTTTATCTAATGAAGTGGTTAAAACGAACCTATCAATTTCTTTTCACCAGGAAATCCTTATTTAATTTTCATCTAGCCCTGTTTCATCTTTCGCTTCGAGGAATGGGCATTTTAAATTATGAAAGCAAAATTGATTCGGGAGAAGACTTTTTTATTAAAAACTACATCAAAGGAAAAGAAAAAAAAGTAATATTTGATGTAGGCGCGAATAATGGTAGTTATTCGCGTGAAATTATGACTGAAGCCCCAAACTCGATTTTATATTCATTCGAGCCTCATCCTGTGCATTTTACTACGTTGTCTGAAGTTGCTAAAAAATTCAACTTTCAGGCAATTAATATAGGATGTGGGGATCAAAAGGGCAAAGCAAAGATATATGATTATCGCGATCAGGATTCTTCAGGACATGCATCGTTGTATAAGAATGTCATAGAAGTGCTGCATTATTCATCATCGATAGAGTACGAAATAGAGATAACTACCATTGATGATTTTGTCAAAGAGCATAATATTAAAGAAATAGATTTTCTGAAGATAGATACCGAAGGACATGAGTTAGCCGTCTTAAAAGGAGCTAGAGAAACTCTCAATAGTGGCATCATAAAAATGATCCAATTTGAGTTTAACGATATGAATACCGTATCCCGAACATTCTTTCGGGACTTTCAGGAAATTTTAAAAGGCTATCGTCTTCATAGAATGATGCGAGATGGGCTGATTCCTATGAAATCCTATTTAGGGGGAAGACAGATTAATTACGAATTATTTGCCTATCAGAATATTGTTGCAATTCGCGATTAGTAACAGAGTTTTCCAAAGGAGAAGTTTTCAGGAATAGCTACTCCAAAGAATAATTACGAGCGCTCTTGTAATGGAAGTAAATTTGGAGTTATCCCTGGTTTTCGGATGAGTTGATGAGTTAGGGATATCGTAGTTTCAGGCTATAGCTGGCTAAATATGTCCGATTTTCTAGCTAGAATAACTATCGTTTAGCTAGGTTATAAATATTCAAAAAATACCTCTGGTACTAATCTTAATTCTCTAGACTTAAAGCGAGAAATCTCTATCCAAAGTGCCCTATGTTTATGAGTTTCTGACTCAGAAAAAACTAAACTTTCTAGTTGATAAAACTTGGGTTCGGCAAAATCACATTGATAAAGTTGAATAATTTCGTGTCCCTGTCTACCATTAAATGTAAACAGGTTTTCTATACAACCCAGATACCGAATATTCGTTAAATCTGCCTGAATTTCTTCTTGAAATTCCCGTTCCAGAGCTAGGCGACTGGTTTCACCAAATTCAACACCACCACCTAAAGCTCTATAAAATGTTTCTTGCTTTACAGGATCATAGCCTTCAGAAACAAATATGCGTTCGCCCTTGGCGTTGGCGGAGCCATCGCCATCCCGAATCAGTCCTAAAGACAATACCCGAATTTCGCCTGATTTATTCATTGTTGTCACTAATTGTCGTAAATAGAGTGAGGACGACTGTCGCTATCTTCGACAGGCCAATCTGTATTTTCGCCACCAATGTACAATTCTTCAAGAGTGACATATTCCTCAGAAAGCTGTGTGAGGGCGTTGATTAAAATATCCAAGGCGATCGCATCACTTGTTCCTAAGTCAAACCAGCAACGCGCCCACACGCCCTCATACTCAAACTCACCCATGTTATGCATCAGCGCTAGCAGGCTTTTGTCATATCCTTTTGGATCATAATCCATGTAGTTGATATCCGATCCAGTTTCTTGAACCTGGAGATTTTCGGCATTAAATGCACCCAATTTGCCCAGATAAAACCAGGAATTAAAAACCTCTTCTACATACTGCTTCTCACGCCCAGAAGGAATAGTGCTAAACTTCAACCAAATCCAAACATCAAATGGATTTAAATCACGAAACTGAATGTGCATTGCGGTCAAATAGATCAATTACTCTTACTAAAAATAAGCATATCAGGGTAGGGCTGAGGACAAAGAGGTAGCAGACAAAAGACAAGAGTTATTTTCCATCTCCCTCTGCTCCTCATCTTCCCAATCCCCAATCCCCAATGCCCAATCCCCAATTAACCACCCAGATTATTCAGGCGACTAACAGCGCCGCCGCGTTCACTCTCAATTTGTTTTACCAAATTAGCTGGAAGTTGGGATCTTTTTGTCAATGCTTTGTCAAAATTAGCGATCGCTTCTTGGATAAGTTGTTGGCTTTTTTCTTGTCTCCCCTGTTCTTTGAGTATTTGGGCTTTGAGATAATAAATTTCTGGGTTATCGGATGTAGTTTTGATCGCGCGGTTGACATACTCCAGCGCCTGAGAGTACTGTTTTAAATCGCGGTAGGCAAGAGCAATACCCCGATCCACAAGATACTGAGGAGCAGCATTTCTTTCCAACCGTTCAATTGCCTGATCTGGGCTAGCAAATGGCAAATTGACAGCCAACATCAAATCCATATAGCCTTTGAGTAAATTCAGTTCTGGATCGTTGGTAGAAATCGCTTCGGCTTTATCCAGATATTCATAAACTTGTCGCAATCGACCTAAAGCTTTCGGTGCGCCGTTGACTGTACCGTCACGAGTGAGAATTACCGCACCTTCTAAAAAGTGACCAACAGCAGTGTATAAATTACCACGCAATGGGTCACTAGAAATCAGTTTTTGTCCAGTTTCCAAGGTTTTCTGGCTGTAGGTGTCTAGTTTAGCCATATCCTTTTTTCCATAAGCTAAGGATGCCTTCATGGCATAAGCTAGAGGTTCGTTTGGCTCATTGGATAGTGCTTTTTGTAGGTAACGCTCTGCCTCTGGATAGTTACCTTGTTGGAAAATTGCTTTAAATGCTGCTTCCGTTTGGTCGCCAATTTTACGAGGTTCGCTACTCCGAAACGGATCTCCAGCTAGTGAAGGACTTACCCACAGATTAAGAGCGATTGCCCAAGGGACAACGCCAAAGGCGATCGCACCTGCGAAAGTAGCCTTACCAAAGTTAGTCAGTTTGGTAAACAAAAATGGTCGAGAAGAAAACCGTCTAATCATTTTAGCCCTCAGAATAATTGCGGTTGAAATAGCTGTATGTCTTACTTAGAATGCAAAGAAATGGTTAATCAGAAAATTGCGACCATTGCACCAACATTTTCTACACAGGTTGACTTCAGTAATTTTTCCAGGTTCCCATGCTTGTTGTAGGCATTGTTTAAGGGTAAGTCTGCCACAATGGAGAGGATTCACAAATGGCGCTCGGACTTCTCGGACGCCGCCGCCTGATAACTTCGGAAAGAAGGTGGATGATTCTGGCTGCTAAATTAAGGTGTTAACGCAGGTAATGCAGTATGACTACTTTTCAGAATCTTCTAGTTGCTCTTGGTGTAGTTAATCAGTAATTGCTGACTTTTTGGTAATCTTAACAAATGCTCTATCTTAGAAATCTAATTTACCACCCTACAGCTTGCCCAACAGCGATTCTCAAATCAATCAACCTAGAATTAGCACCCCAGCAGATGGGTCTGATTATTGGCCCGAGTGGTTCTGGTAAAAGTACTTTACTAGAAATTTTGTCAGGACTGGCCGAACCTACTTCTGGCGCAGTCTGGTGGCGAGAACAAGAACTCCTAGCCGAACAGCTACAACAATTGGCTGGGTTAGTATTTCAGTTTCCAGAGCGACATTTTTGCGGTGGTTCAATTTTAGAAGAATTGCGTTTAGGGCATCCGGAATTAGGGTCAGAGCGGGTCAGGCAAGCACTCAGTGAAGTAGGATTAGAGCACTTATCACTCTTTGCAGCACCTTATGCTTTAAGTGGTGGTCAGCAACGACGTTTAGCTTTGGCGGTGCAATTGATTCGCCAGCCAAATTTACTATTGTTAGATGAACCAACAGCTGGATTAGATTGGTCAATGCGTCGGCAACTGGTAAATTTATTAGCGAAACTGAAACAAGATTGGACATTGTTAATAGTGACACACGATGCTGGCGATCTTTTGGCGATCGCAGACCGTTGCTGGACACTCAACCACGGTGAACTAGAATCAGTTGACCCAGAGACTCTGAGAGCAAAAGTCAAAGAACCCCAACCGACAGTGTGAAATGGGGCATGGGGCATGGGGC
>NZ_JADEXR010000255.1 GCF_015206995.1 aff. Roholtiella sp. LEGE 12411
CCCCATACCCAATGCCCCATGCCCCATGCCCCAATTCAAAAAGGTGGCAATTCTTTGAGAATCGTAAACCGAATATGATTAATTGCCAAATCACCAATGGGTACATCTTCTTTTGTTAGCCGTGCGCCCTGACTTGTCACGGTTTCAAAGGAGATGCCTTTGCCAATTTCAATGTGATACCAGCATAAGCCCATAAAAAAGCGCGTGGGATAAGGCCCAGCGTTCCCGACATCATCAGGATTCGATTCCATTGGCAACCAGCCAAAATTAGGTACGTAGAATTCCAGCCAAACATGATTAAAGTCGGGTTGTAAAGGGACACCCTGGTGTTCGCTATTGGGAGGGCATTTATATCTACCTACAGTACGGCAGGGGATGCCATTCAAACGGCATAGAGCAAGTAAAACGCCTACATATTCGCCACAGGAACCAATACCCCGCTCTAAAACTACGTCTGGTGTATCAATGTAGGGTTTAATGCCATAGGATAATTCATCGTAGACATAGTTGCGGATGCTGTACATTTTCCGCAGCACATTAGTTTCAGTACCAATTGCTTCCCGTGCTGCACGGCGAACAATGGGAGTATCCATTGCTAAATCGTCATCATCTACTAGGTAGCGGGTTTGTAATTCTGGTGAAAGTTCAGGAATATTTTCTACATCTCTGGGCGTAATGCGATATTTAATCCCTCGAACTTCCAAAAGTGCTTTCCAGCCAAATATGTGCCGTTCGCCTGGGGTAAGGGCATCAAATTTAAATACTGCTACACGTTGTCCGTCTACAACTTCTTCGGTAAAAGGTAAACCAATAGGTTCAACGTGTTTCACCTTTTGACGTTCAGTTTCTGATGGTAGAGCGATGCGCCATTCTACCTCTGGTAAATAAACTTCGTCTAAGGGAGCAATTTCCTCAGCATAGGACATTTCAATAAGATAGCCATTAGAGAGGGCGTAATGTTTATCTGGTTCGTAATGATAATACAGAGGGTGAATAAAAGTGCGATCGCGGTAGGTTAGCTCATGATTCGGGTCTGCATTTGGGTTATCCCGGATATAAGGCTCCTCAGATGCATAAGCGATGTAGAGGCTTTCCTGACTGGTATCGCCATTTTGATGTATGGCTATGCCTGTGGGGGATTCAAACGGCGTCAGAACACTGAATTTAACTTCTCCAGTTGCCCTGTCCATCGCGTAAACTGTTTGTTCTATGCGATCGCAAATCCAAAGCGTTTCCTGGCTAACTGCCAAATTTTCCACCCCAACTCCAGGGGCATAAAACCTGGTAATCTCTTTTCGGGTATCACAGTCAAAAACCAGAATGTAACCTAGCTTTTGGCAACTGACGTAGACTGTTGATTCCCAAACAGCAACGCCGTCGGCGGGATAAGGCAATGTAGTAAAATGTTCCAGACCTAAAGCAGTGAGTGTGCATGAATAAACACTTTGATCACGGCTTACCCACAAAGTGTCTTCCCACACTGCTAGACCAGTGACATGACTAAATTCCTTTACTTGATGAGAATTGATGATTTTACTGTTGTCAGAGGTAGGATCAATCTCCAGTAGATGCCCCTTCAGGCTATCAATAGCAATGAGTTTATCTTTAATGAAAGCAATGCCACACAGGGTAGCAGCAGTCAGCGGCCGAATTATTTTTTGCCCAAACATTTGGCTAGCAGTCAAACTGGGGGGTGCAAAACTCATATTAAGCATATTTATTTAACGGTTTAGCACGCCCAAAATTAATTGTGGCAGATGCTCTGTAACTAAACTTCAAAACTCTATTACTCACAATTATCGTTACAATGTGTTCCGAAAAACTCTTTCGTGAGAAATAACACTATGTTAAAAGTGAACAATTTTGCAAATGTTAAGAATTACATAAACGCTTATCTAGCTTAGTAATGGCTTTAATGTAACTTTAGTTGATGGTTTTCCATGCATCACTAAATTATGATCAAATTCTGTAACCATTTCCTGTGACGTACACGATGTCTGCTAATTCTCTGCCTGAAGGTGCCGCCGTTTGGCATAGTTTAGAAGTTGATAAAGCGCTAGACCTGCTTGATAGTAACGCAGACAGTGGCTTGACACCCCAAGAAATTCAACAGAGGTTGCAAAAATACGGCCCCAATGAACTAGAAGAAAATGCTGGCCGTAGTACTTGGGAAATTTTACTGGATCAGTTCAAGAACATTATGTTGTTGATGCTGATTGGCGTAGCTCTGGTTTCTGGGTTTTTAGACCTCATGGCTTGGCGAGCGGGCGACTTGAAGCCTGGTGAAGTGCCATTTAAAGACACGATCGCTATTATGGCAATTGTCATTCTCAATGGCATACTCGGCTACGTTCAAGAAAGTCGTGCCGAAAAAGCCTTGGCAGCTCTGAAAAAGCTGACCTCTCCCTTAGTACGAGTCATGCGCGGCGGTAGACTCGTGGAGATCGCAGCCAAGGAACTAGTCCCAGGGGATGTGATGCTGCTAGAAGCTGGGATGCAGATAGCCGCAGATGGACGCTTGATCGAACAGTCTAATTTACAAGTGCGAGAGTCGGCATTGACTGGTGAAGCCGAAGCTGTGAATAAACAAGCTACACTCAAACTGCCGGAAGAAACAGATTTAGGCGATCGCATTAATTTAGTATTTCAAGGAACTGAAGTAGTTCAAGGACGAGGCAAGGTTCTGGTGACTAACACCGGAATGACGACAGAATTAGGCAAAATTGCTGCTATGTTGCAGGCGGTGGAAAGTGAACCTACCCCCTTGCAGCAGCGAATGACACAACTGGGCAATGTCCTAGTTACAGGTTCTTTAATTCTGGTTACGATCGTTGTTGGTGGCGGGATCATCCAAGCTAGAGGTTTTAGCAATATCCAAGAACTCTTGGAAGTTTCCTTAAGTATGGCCGTTGCTGTAGTGCCAGAAGGATTACCTGCGGTGATTACCGTCACTCTGGCACTGGGAACTCAGCGAATGGTACGCCAGAATGCCTTGATTCGCAAATTGCCAGCAGTGGAAACATTGGGTTCTGTTACTACTATCTGTTCTGATAAAACTGGCACCCTGACTCAAAATAAAATGGTGGTGCAATCAGTTTTCACCAATGAGAAGACTTTTCGTGTGACGGGAGAAGGTTATGTTCCTACAGGCAATTTTCAGTTAGATGGTCAAAAAATTGCCGTAGACGAGCATCCAGAAATCTCAGCTTTGCTGGTAGCCTGTGCCGTTTGTAATGATTCGGTGCTGCAACAGAACAATGGGCAATGGACGATTTTGGGAGATCCTACAGAAGGTGCATTAGTAACACTGGCGGGAAAAGCTGGAATCGAAAAAGACCAGTGGAACAGCAAATTACCCCGCGTTGCGGAGTTTCCCTTTTCCTCAGAACGCAAGCGAATGAGCGTGATTTCTCAAGTAGAGGAAGTAGCATCAGGTGGATCGCCTTTGACAGCAGTTGACCCTGCGATCGCTGGCTTTTTAAAATCTGAACGTTACTTAATGTTTACCAAAGGTTCACCAGAATTAATCTTGGGACGTTCAAATCTCCTTTATCTGGGTAATCACTCAGCCTCCTTGACTGAAGAACAACGCCAGCAAATTCTTGTAGAAAATGACCAAATGGCAAGTAAAGGCTTGCGGGTGTTAGGTTTTGCCTACAAACCCCTTGCGGAAATTCCACCAGAAAATTCAGATGATACATCTGAGCAAAATTTGGTGTGGCTGGGATTGGTAGGAATGTTAGATGCGCCACGCCCAGAGGTAAGAGCAGCAGTGCAAGAGTGTCGGGATGCAGGCATTCGCCCAGTCATGATTACTGGCGACCACCAGTTAACAGCAAGAGCGATCGCTACAGATTTAGGAATTGCCCAAGAAGGCGATCGCGTCCTCACAGGTCAAGAATTGCAACGAATGAGTGACCAGGAACTAGAGCAAAACGTTGACTTAGTTAGCATCTATGCAAGGGTCGCCCCAGAACACAAACTGCGAATTGTCCAAGCACTGCAACGCCGGGGCAGATTTGTGGCGATGACAGGCGATGGCGTCAACGATGCCCCAGCCCTTAAACAAGCTGACATCGGCATTGCAATGGGCATTACTGGTACCGATGTGAGCAAAGAAGCCAGTGATATGGTGTTACTTGATGACAACTTCGCCACTATTGTCACTGCTACCAAGGAAGGTAGAGTTGTTTACACCAATATCCGCCGCTTTATCAAATACATTTTGGGTAGTAACATCGGCGAAGTTCTCACGATCGCCGCTGCACCTTTAATTGGTTTGGGAGGCGTTCCCCTAACCCCCTTACAAATTTTGTGGATGAACTTGGTAACAGATGGTTTACCAGCACTAGCCTTAGCTGTGGAACCCCCAGAACCAGATGTGATGAAACGTCCGCCTTTTAGTCCCCGCGAAAGTATTTTTGCTAGGGGATTGGGTTTTTACATGATTCGCATTGGCATAATTTTTGCGATCATCAGCATTTCTTTGATGTGGTGGGCTTATCAACATACCCATGCAGCTGGCTATCAACGCAATCCCGATACTTGGAAGACAATGGTATTTACTACTCTGTGTATTGCCCAAATGGGTCATGCCATAGCCATTCGCTCTAATAACCGACTAACCATCGAGATGAATCCCTTCTCGAATATCTTTGTACTGGCGGCTGTTATTGTGACAACGATTTTGCAACTGATGCTAGTTTACGTCCCACCCCTGAGAAATTTCTTTGGCACTCACTGGCTAAGTCCAAGGGAGTTGATGATTTGTATTGGCTTCAGTGCCTTAATGTTTGTTTGGGTTGAATTGGAGAAGCTATTTTTGCGGTTTATGGGCAAGAGGGCTGTGTAAATTGGGCATGGGGCATGGGGGATGGGGGAT
>NZ_JADEXR010000256.1 GCF_015206995.1 aff. Roholtiella sp. LEGE 12411
AAAGCCCGACTTACATCGCCTAACCCAATGGTTGATGCCCCAACCATTTGAATATTGAGTGCGGCGTTTTCATCCCTACCATTAATTGACTGACAACCCGAACAACGCCATTCTCTGATAGACAAATCAAGACTTTCTAAAACATGACCACAGCAAGAGCAAGTCTTCGTACTGGGATACCACTGGTCGATGAAAACAACAAATTTATTCTTCTTTTTGGCAACCCATTCTAATATTTGTATAAACTCACCAAAAGCCAAATCTGATATCTTTCGACCCCAAAGACGCTGCATTCCTTTGAGGTTTAGTGTTTCAAAACACAGCACATCAAACTTATCAGTTAGTTCATGCGCTAATTTCCAAAACCAATCACGCCGACGATGGGAAATATCCTCGTATCTGCATACCAAATTCTTTCTAGCTCGTTCTCGATTAACTGAACCTTTTAGTTTCTTAGAATGCTGTCTACTAGCTTTTTTGATAGCGTTTAGGGACTGCTTAAAAAATTGGGGTGATTCAATTTTAGTACCATCTGAGCAAGTGAGAAATGTTTTCAAACCAAAATCAAAGCCAGCGATTTTACCCGTCTTAACTTCAACTTCTGCTTGACTAGCATTATCAACAACCACAACCATAAACAATTCACCCAATGGTGTACGTTTAATGGTTAGAGTTTTGAGTGTTCCCTCAATCTCCCTGGATTTCCAAAATTGATAAACTCGATTCCCAATTTTTATCCTGTTGCCCCCCAAAAATTTATAGCCTGCTTGCTTGAGGGTGAAGGACTTGTATTTTTTAACTTTTTTAAATCCTGGGGGTTTTACTCCTTTCTTGTTATGTTTAAAAAACAATTGGTAGGCTTTCTCGATGCGTTGACAGATATCTTGCACTGCTTGAGAACCTACTGATTGCCAGAATGAATTACGCTTTCTCAACTGGGCAATGTGAGACTGAAGTTTTGCACAACTTAAATGCTTGCCCCACATCCGATAGTAGCGTTTGTGTAGAGCAATGCAATGATTATAAATTACCCCGGCAGCATTTATTATGTGCTTGAGGTATCTATTTCTTTTGTGTTGATATAGCTTCAACTTCAGTGTTTTCATCTTAGTATTTTACCAAAAATATGAAGCTAAAAACTCATTTTCTTTTTAAATTAAGCAAAGTCGCCCTTCAAGGGCGAGGCTTTAAACCCATGTTTTTGGTAAACATTTTTAATATCACGCTGAATTTTTAATTTTTTAAGTACTAAAAATAACTTGCCCGTTGACTATTGCCACTAGTTTTACTCTCAATGGCCCGGCTGTATAAGTATTTACTGCTGCGATCGCTTTGATCTCCAATGGCTGCTGGTACTGCCCCAATTGGCTAACAAAGCGCAAAAAAGTACCTTCTATTTGCACACTTTCTACAATTCCGGCATTACGCGCCCGAAATTGGGAAGCAGAAATCAATAAATCTAACCGCTGCCTCAATTGATAGGATGTCATAGTTTTGGGATCGGCAGTAGTTGTAGCTAATACCTCACCTTGGGAAAAGACCAGTTGATTCCGCGCAGTATCGGTAAAAAATTCTATTTGCTTTTCTCCCCTAACGTAGTTACCAGCGGAAAAAATTCGCATTACATACTCCCGACCATCCTGAATTTGCTTGCTCAATAGCTCTACCCTCTCCTCGGTAACACGCAGTAGCTCTACATTTCCAGGATTTGTACCAGGCTCACTTAATTCGAGGTTGGCATTTCGGTTAGCTTCTTGTAAAAGTCGGATTACAGCTTCACGAGCTGCGGTGGCTTGGTTAACGCGAACCACAGCAGCCGCAATCACTTGACCGCGAACTAAAGCCAGCTTACCCAGACGCAGATCACGATAGGACTGATAATATTTTTCTAGCCTAGCGACTTCTTCTTCTAGATAGTCCTGTTGTTTTTCTAATTCTCGAAGGCGAGATTCCCGTTTAGCAATAACTTGCTCTCGCACTGCAACTTCTAAATTGCGTTTTTGAATCAGTTGATCCAGTTTGGCAATTTTTTGATCGCGCTGTGCAATGGCTTCCTGACGGTTAGCAAGTTCGCGATCGCGTTTTTCAATGGCTGTTTTGGCTTCGTCAATGGCTTTTTTTGCTTCGGCGTACAGTCGTTGCCTTTCTGTTTTAAGTTGTTCAACTGCCGCTTGCAGTCCTTTTCGTTGATTGTAAAGGCTTTGCAGTTCAGCTAGGGCTTGTTTATATTGAGTTACCACTTGACCCAGCTGGCTTTGAGTACCTTGGAGTTGAGCTTGGGTCTTAGCTTGTTGGCTAATGGTACGGTTGAGCTGAGCTTGGGTTTGTCTTTGCTTGGCATTGGCCGCTTGCAAGGATTGATTAATTGCCTGTAAATCTTGCTGCGCCTTTGCTTGTTCAACTTTTGCTTGGTTTAGCTCATTCTCTACCTGACTTTTTTGGGCTTCTGCGGTTTTTAACTGTTCCCGTTTTTGTCTCAGGTCTGTTTGAATATCCTCTAGCTGAAAGACTCCTTTACGCAATCCGTCATCAATAGCAAACAAAATTCCTAAAGTCGATGCTGAAATCAAACCACCCGTAAAAATAGTTACCAGTACAGCAGTGTTTTTCGGGCGTAGGTTAAATAGTGAGAGGCGTGCCTTGCCAACTCGTGTGCCAATGCGATCGCCCACGGTTGCAATTAAGCCTCCCACAATTAAAATCGCTGCAATGAGGATGTACCCGGTGGTCATCTTCAGCTACCAAAACGCTTCCAGATACAGCCTACTACTTTCAATCATTTTCTGTGGGGGAGCCAAAATTGGCAATAGCTGAAGTTATTCAATGTTTAGATTTACCTCCGATTGTGGCTATGATCTCTAAAAACACAATATGCACCACATAATGTCCCCCAATTGCTTTTAAGTAAACTGCCTACTTAAAGTAACTGGTTTATGCACAGTAATTTTCTTCTTGTGGATAGAAATCATCTTTTTCTCACGTAAATCTCCCAGTAACCTAGTGACGGTAACGCGAGTAGAACCAATTGCCTCAGCGATCGCTTGATGAGATAGTTTCAGATCAATTGTGATCCCATCTGCACAAGGAACACCAAAATCACGACAAAGAATTAATAAAAAACTTACCAACCTAGAACCCATATCTCGGTGAGCAAGAGTTTCAATCATCATCTCTGTCTGTAAAATCCGCGAAGAAAGACCCCGCAGCATTAACATAGATAATTCTGGATTTTCCTTGAGAGCTTGCTCAACCTGTTCAATTGGTGCCGACAGCAATTCTACAGGGGTAAATGCAACCGCATGGTAAAACCTATCTGACTTATTTCCCGTCAGCAATGACAACACACCAAAAACACTATTTTCCCGCAGCAATGCTACCGTTATTTCCTCTCCTGCCTCGTACACCCTGGAAAGTTTCACAGCACCCTTGAGAAGAAAATAAACTCGTTCGGCAGGATCACCGGGAAAAAAGATGGTTTTATTGCGTTCAAACGTTTCCACAACTGGCGGAAACGCCCCGGTCGCCATCTGACGAAATACATTTGCTAGGGCTTTATCTTGTGTCACGATCATCTCCCTTCCCCTACCCAATGCCGGAAAAACAAAAACCAATTACCTAAGAATACACCTGAAAAATCAATAAAGCACCGTCAACCTTTCTGTACTTTCCTATACTCCAACTTATTGCTTCATAACTCTTTGTTTACAATGATACATAATAGTTGAACTTTTGAGCTATTAATTGTTGATATATAGTGAAAAAAGATGTATTAAAAAGATTTTTTGAAGAACAATTGAAAATATATTGTGAATATCTTAAGAAAAAAATAATAATTTTTTGGCAGTAAAAACTCTTTCCAATATTCATTTTTACAAATAACCTACAAAACAAAGACAAAGTAGCCTCAGATTCTAGTATGCTCCTAGTGATTGATCGCATTTACAATTTCTATGCTTAATCTAACTGGAAAAAACGCCCTAGTTACAGGTATTGCCAATAACCGCTCGATCGCCTGGGGTATTGCCCAACAATTACACAAAGCAGGAGCGAACCTGGGTATTACTTACCTGCCAGATGAGCGCGGCAAGATGGAGAAAAAAGTCGCAGAATTAGTAGAACCCCTCAACCCCAGCTTATTTCTTCCCTGCAATGTCCAAAATGACGAACAGATTCAGTCTACTTTTGAGACCATCCGCGATCAGTGGGGAAAGTTAGACATTCTCATCCATTGCCTAGCCTTTGCCAACAAAGACGATTTGACTGGAGATTTTAGCCAAATTTCTCGCTCTGGCTTCAATACAGCTCTAGAAATCAGCACCTACTCGCTTGCACAGTTAAGTGGCGCGGCTAAACCGTTAATGACAGAGGGAGGTAGTATCGTCACCCTCACATATTTAGGCGGTGTCAGGGCAGTTCCCAACTATAACGTCATGGGAGTTGCTAAGGCAGGTTTGGAGGCAAGTGTGCGTTACTTGGCAGCTGAATTTGGTTCACATAATATCCGGGTGAATGCCATCTCTGCTGGCCCCATACGCACTTTGGCATCTTCGGCGGTTGGCGGAATTTTAGATATGATTCATCACGTGGAGCAAGTAGCTCCCCTACGACGCACTGTAACTCCGTTAGAAGTTGGCAATGCTGCGGCTTTTTTATGTAGCGATTTGTCTAGCGGAATTACCGGACAAGTTCTTTATGTAGATGCAGGATATGAAATTATGGGAATGTAATACGATTTGGGAATGGGGCATTGGG
>NZ_JADEXR010000043.1 GCF_015206995.1 aff. Roholtiella sp. LEGE 12411
TTGTGAAAAAACCTGTATCAAAGTTTCGCTCCAAAAAACCAAAGCACAGAGGTACTGGACAGCGAGTTGAGGCTCCAAATTTTCACATCATCAATAACGCTTTTAGCCTTAACTGAACCGTATTGCCACCTGCACCGTATTTCAAACTGAATTACGCCCTCTGAATTTTTGGAAAGATTTAAGCTATCATAGGCATATATAGCAATCATCAATGAAACGTAAACAAACCCTATGGCTTATGCCCAGCCTTCATAAGTTAGCTCACAACTAAAATAGGACTGCTATATGATGTTCCATGTTCAAAGCAACAACTATGTCAACCAAAACACTGGATATTCAACAATTACAAATCAGTGTTAGTGAATTACTCTATTTGATTCAAAATGACCAAGAAATAGTGATTACTAAGGGTAATATTCCTATTGCTAGATTAACTCTACTTAATTCTATTGAACCAAATATTTGGGAATCAGAAAAGACACCACAGCCAGGATTAAATTTAGGTGCAATGGTCATGAGTGATGATTTTGATCAACCTTTACCAGATGAATTTTGGTTGCAAAATCCATGAAGTTACTGTTAGATACACATACTTTTATTTTCTGGGATAGTCAACCATCAAAACTTTCTCAAAGAGCATTAGAGTTATTAACTCATAAAGATAATCTGAGATTGTTGAGTGTTGTTAGTCTCTGGGAAATACAAATTAAACAGCAGTTAGGTAAACTAACATTAAATAAAACTTTAGAAGAAATTATTATTATTCAACAAAATAATTATATCGAAATGTTACCAATTACTGTTGCTCATATTTTAGCTTTAAATAGTTTGCCCATGTATCATAAAGACCCTTTTGATCGGTTACTCATTGCTCAAGCTCATATAGAAAATGCTGTGTTGATTAGTTGTGATTCTGTTTTTGCTAATTACTCAGTCAAAGTTGAATGGTAGTTGATTTTGTCTGATAGAAGAGCGATCGCCCCTCTCCCATAAAAAAAGCGATGTCTACGACGGGCTATTCGGCGTCGCACTCCCCAATCTCCCATAAAAAAAGCGATGTCTGCGGCGGGCTATTCGGCGTCGCACTTCTGCCTACACAAAAGCGATGTCTACGACGGGCTAAGCCTACGCATTCCCCACATCCCCTTCAGGATCGCTCTCCCTACATCCTCAAAGCGATCGTTTGACTTTTAAGACAGTCGCTATAAAATAGGATATGGCACTGCATTGTGAAACAATTAAACTATAAAGCAAAGATGTAGAATATTTGCCAACTACTCAACAGGCATTTCGATGCTTCCAGCTATGTCAGAACCTCACAAGTATGTACCTGTCTGTGGATTTGGTACGTCTAGATGAGAGAACAGGGAATGCCATTATTCTCACAGGAGAAGAAATTTTGGTTGAGATATACCCTAATGGAAATTGGAGGTTTGTCAATGAAATCTGATTTTCAAGCGATGACAATGGGAGAACTGAAAAAATATGTTCTAGAGCATCGAAATGACCAAGAAGCATTTCAGGCGTTAATGAAGCGTATTGATGCTCAACCTCAAAACCAAATCTATGGAGAGGTAGATACTGAACAGTTTTCTTCACTGCTTGAACAACATCGCCGCTTTCAGAAAGATTAAGAAGACAATAAGCAGGGTATCGTACTTTCAGTTAACGCACCCTACAATATCAAGCTACAGCAGATTTCAGGTATATGAAGTACATAAATAAAACCCGAAACTCTGTACAGACGTTACATGTAACGTCTCTACTTAGGGCTTGCTGAATAGAATTGTAATATAGACTAGATAAGGATTTTAAGCCTTTTTCCAACAAACAAGTGCAAGGTCATAACATCTAAAGTCTCAAAACCCTTGCACAATCGTTAGCGATCGCTGGGTAAATTCTGAAACTGAGCGATGAAACAAGTATTTTGTAAGCTGTGTGGCTTCTACATTTGCTTGAGAGACTTATTCAGCAAGCCCTACTTATGATTCATGAAAATGCTAACTAAGGCGATGCCTGCGGCGGGCTGCGCCTACGCCCTTCTCCCTACACAAAAGCGATGTCTACGACGGGCTACGCCTACGCACTTCCAAATTTCCCAAAGCAATTGCTCTTCTGCCTACAAAAAAGCGATCGCCCTTCCAAATCCCAAAAAGTGATCTGCTTGCAGCAGCGCTTTGCTATCGCACTTTAGGCTGTCTTGGCGATCTCTGCTAGTTTGATTAGTCCTTGAGTTGTCAAATCTTCGTCAATGGCGTACCAATGAATACCATAACCAGATGGAGAAATCCGATACATTTTCCGCTCGATATCTGTGGCTTGAGCAAGTCGCTTAGATGCTTGGACAATTGGGATTTGATAAGTTTTCCCATCTACTGATAGAATCATCAACTCTCCATTAAAGTCAATGTTTGATACACTGCATTGCTTATCCATTTTGTTGATTCCTAAATGTTTGCCATTCATCTACTATTTCATCAAAGTTTTGCAAGATGATCTTCTTGACTTCTCGCGTATCTCGTGATGACATTCCATAGGAATAAGCCTGACGAATTTCGTATAGATCGATGTCTAGCCAATATTTACATTCACTGTCTGCTTTCTGCACATGAATATGAATCGGCTCATTTCCTTCGTCTGAATAAAAGAAAAATCGCCATCCCCTTATATATAGAACTGTTGGCATTTGCTTTCACTGCACTATATTTTAACATATTGTCTCAATACTAAAATTAGTGTAACTGAGCGATCGCACTCAAGCCAGCGTTTTTGCGATTACACTGTGTGGAAATTTTTCTATCACTGGTGTAGCGCATATTTTGTCAGCGATCGCACCACAATGAGCTACACCTATGCACTCCTCCAAATAAGAGTGTGATCGCACTTCTGCCTACACAAAAGCGATCACTATAAAGTAGTCATTTCACCGTCGTAAGCCTGTAAATAAATGGAATGTGAGATATAATTAATTTGTCACTCAATCAATCTATATTAACTTGCTATGGATTCTTTAAACCTACGCACAAAAGTTATTACAGAAATAAATCTTGTCCCACCAGATAAATTAGAAGAATTATATAACTTTATTCATTATTTTCGATTAGGTATAGAAGTATCTGAACCTTCGCTTAACAAAAATATGCAGTTTGCTGGCTGTTGGAATGATATGTCAGATGAAGTATTTGCTAACTTCAATGAAGAAATGATCACACGTCGCCAGCAAGGATTTTTAGGAAGAAGAAGTGATGAAGCCAGTCTTGATTGACACAAACATTTTGTCCTTTTTCTTCCGTAATGATAGTCTAGTTGTTGAGCGTTTTCAAGCATATCTGAAAGAGCATGACAAAATTAACATCAGCATCATCACTTATTATGAAATTGTCAGTGGATTAAAACATCGTGACGCGCAAAAACAACTTATATCTTTTTTAGAATTTGTTTCATACAATACGGTTTTACCTCTGACTACAAGCTCTGCAACAATTTCTGCTGATATTTATGCCAATTTAAGAAATAAAGGAATACCAATTGACGATATTGATATTCTTATAGCAGGAATTGCCATAGCCAACGATTTGATTATTGTCACAAATAATATCAGAGATTTTGGAAAAATAGAAAACTTAGAAATTCAAGATTGGAGTAAGTAATATTACAATTTGCTACGCCTATTACCTATTATTGTAAACAAAAAAGCGATGTCTACGACGGGCTATTCGGCGTCGCCTCTCTCCCCACAAAAAGAGCGATGTCTACGACGGGCTAAGCCTACGCACTAATCAAACAAAAAGCGATCGCCCTTCTCCCAACAAAAAAGCGATCGCACTCCTGTAAATAAATCAAACAAAAAGCGATCGCCTTTCCTACATCCCCTTCAGGATCGCACTTTCTGGATAAAAACCAGCGATCGCCTTTCCTAAATCCCCTTCAGGATCGCACTTCTGTAAAAAAGGCGATGCCTGCGGCGGGCTGCGCCTACGCCCTTCTCCCTACAAGAAAAGCGATCGCACTTCTGGAAGTAAAAGGTGATCATCTTTCCTCAGCTTTTAAAAGGATTAAAAACCACAATCTCTATCCCATCAAAATCTTTTTCATTACGAGTAACTAAAGTATAGTTATGATGTTTGGTTGTAGCAGCAATAAGCGAATCTAATGGCGGTAACTTTCGCCCCTCCTTTTCTAATGCTCCTACCAACTCTCCCCATAACAATATCACTGATAAATCTAATGGTAAAATTCTTCCCTCGAATCCTATAAGTAATTCATTTTCAAACCAGTCTTGAATATTCTTTTTTCGCAAGGATTCAGGTAGCTTTTGAATTCCCTTTCTAATTTCACCAATGGTGATTACACTTACAAAAAGATTGTTTTTATCTATCCCTTTAATCCAATCAATTACTCTTTGATTGGGCTGCTTGGCGATCAATTCAGAAATAATATTTGTATCTAAAATATAGCTCATAATAATTCTACTTCGCGGTTGTCAATATCTCTTTGACGTTCTAAATCTATATCCACACCAACGAGAGGAGAATTTTGGAATAATTCAATTAAATTTTTTGGCTCAGTTTTGAGGGGCTGATTTTCTATTTGTCTGGTTAAATAATATATTAATTCAATCTTTTCTTCTCTGGTTAAATTGTCTACTTCTTGTAATAGTATTTTCACAGATAAATTGCTCATTTTCATTTTCCTCTTTCAAGAAGATTAAGACTTATCTTCTTCTAATTATAATACCCGTTTGCGCGATCGCCCTTCCTACATAAAAGCGATGTCTACTTTAAGGGGCTATTCGGCGTCGCACTAACAACATCCCCTTCAGGATTGCTATAAAGTAGTCATTTCACAAATTTCTGCGATACCCCACGTGTAGATTGCTTCCCTAATTACCGTAGGTTTCATGACTCCTATGTGCTTCAACTAGCAGCAAAGTCAGTAAATTTTCGTTTGTATGGGGCTTTAAACGCCAAAACTATATCTTGTTTAGGAACTCCAGCTTCTACTAATTCATTAGCCACTCCGATTTCTGTTCCATCGCGTTCGATCCAAATTTTGCCATCTTTAATTTCTACGTAAATAATACAACCAAATATTCGCGTTAGCTCTTGCCAACCAATATTAAGAACAGAAAAGCGATCGCGCTCCGTATCAAATATCAATTTGACTTCTGTTTGACTATTTGAGCGATTTTTTCCGTGACCTTCCAGAATTTTTTGGACTATTTCTTTGTAATTCAATCTCTCCATATCACAATCTCCTCTTGATCTGGGTTAAAAATTAGTAATTTTAGTTGATATTCGCCAATAATTCTTTGAATAAACTTCCGACTAAAAAACTCATCATAAACATCTACCGGAACAGCTAAATACAAAATACGAGCAGGTTCGGTCAACCTCAATGCTGAACGGTAGTTGAGACATTGACCAAGAGCTAGGTGAAATTCAGTTACGTCTGAGGCTCCTAAAAAAAATTTTATCTCTACTGCTATTTTTTTACCAGTTTTTTCAGC
Organism: aff. Roholtiella sp. LEGE 12411; assembly: GCF_015206995.1. Taxonomy (GTDB): domain Bacteria; phylum Cyanobacteriota; class Cyanobacteriia; order Cyanobacteriales; family Nostocaceae; genus Komarekiella. The sequence goes on from NZ_JADEXR010000043.1 coordinate 5,510, forward strand.
AGCTAAAATTCTCTCTGCTGTTAAGTCTATGTAAAAATCAACATCCTCAACTTGAATAAATAGATGCTCGTCAGTAATTGTCCATCCATCTTTTCCCAGGGCCGTTTTAACTGTATTATGAAATAAATCTTTAGCTGGCATACATAAATTAAATTTATTTAAGCATCACTTATAGCATAAAGCAATGTCTACGACGGGCTATTCGGCGTCGCACTTCTCCCTACACAAAAGCGATCGTCCTTCTCCCCACAAAAAAGCGATCACTCTCCCCAATCTTCCATCATCAAAGCGATGTCTACTTTAAGGGGCTATTCGGCGTCGCACTTCTCCCTACACAAAAGCGATGTCTACGACGGGCTAAGCCTACGCACTTCCAAATCCCCTTCAGGATCGCACTTCTCTCCACACAAAAGTGATCGCATTCCCGTAAAAAAGGCGATCGCCCCTCAATTTCCCATCATCAAAGCGATGTCTACTTTAAGGGGCTATTCGGCGTCGCACTCCCATAAAAAAGCGATGTCTACGACGGGCTACGCCTACGCTCTCCCCAATCTCTGATCGTCAAAGCGATGTCTACGACGGGCTAAGCCTACGCACTTCCTGCATCCCCTTCAGGATCGCTCTCCCCAATCTCTCATAAAAAAAGCGATCGCAGCTTCATATAATATTGCTAATATTCCATAGATAGAATATATTGTATTTATGGAATGGAATATTATCTTCGATCCTGATTTTAGAATCTGGTTTTATCAACAAGAACAAGGATTTCAAGATGAGACATTTGCTGTACTAAGTGTGTTGGCAGAATGTGGACCAACACTTGGAAGACCGCGAGTTGATACTCTAGAAGGGTCTTGTTTCAATAATATGAAAGAGCTTCGTATTCAATACAAAGGAGAACCTTGGCGTATTTTATTTGCCTTTGATCCCAAGCGACAGGCTATTTTGCTGGTTGGGGGTAATAAGTCAGGTAATAAGCGATGGTACAAGGAAAATATTCCAATCGCAGATAAACGGTATGAAAAATATCTGGAAATACTTAAGGAAGAAAATTGATGACAAAATATACAACCCTATCTGAAGAGTTAAATCAACTTCCCAGAGACAGACAAGAACTGATTTCAGCAAGAGCTTCCCAAATTCGTCTTGAAGAAATTACTCTTAGACATCTGCGTGAAAAACTCGGTTTATCTCAATCAGAATTAGCAGAGCGTCTGGAAGTGCAGCAACCAGCAGTATCTAAGCTGGAACGTAGGCAAAATCTGGAATTAAATACACTTCGAGCAGTTGTGAATGCTTTGGGTGGAACTATCGAAATTATTGTCAGAATTCCGAATAAAGAACCTATACTGCTTAGTGATTATCAAGAATAGGAACTTGTCACAATGGTTGCGCGATCGCACTTCTGCCTACAAAAAGCGATGTCTACGACGGGCTAAGCCTACGCATTCCCGTAAAAAAGGCGATCGCCCTTCGCGATGTTCCGCTGTAGGATGGCGACTGGGTTTTTGTATTATTCGTAACTGCGATCGCACTAAAAAATAGGATCGGCATTCCTGTAAATAAAGGCGATGTCTACGACGGGCTACGCCTACGCCCCTCTCCTCACAAAAAAGCGATGTCTACTTTAAGGGGCTATTCGGCGTCGCACTTCTCCCTACAAAAAAGGCGATCGCTCTCTCATTTTTTCTGTAAATCCCTCGTTCCCAGTCTCCGGCTGGGAATGCCCTCACTGAGGCTCTGCCTCCACCTTAATACCAATATAATAGGAGTTACGCATGACAGACATAACCAAATGTGGATTACCTCTGGTTACAAGGCTCTTCCTTGTAATGCTCTTGTGGGAGGCAGCAGCCCAGGAACGAGGCAGGGCAAGACTTTTACCTTAATAACTTTGGTACCCACATGATGATCAATTTGTAAAGTGCGTAAGTCTTAATATAAATCAAAAAAAAATACAATGGGACGCAGCCGCTATCATGTATTAGGAACTCAACCCCACTTCCTTACCTGCACATTAGTAAATTGGATGCCATTATTTGGCAACATTGAAATTGTCCAAATTATTATAGATTCCCTTAACTTTCTTCAATGTCAGCAGCGCTTGACATTGTACGGTTACGTCATCATGGAAAATCATCTTCATCTTATCGCTGCTGCTGCCAACTTATCTAAAGAAATAGGAAATTTTAAATCATTTACTGCTCGTTCTATTATTGATTTACTTCAGAAAAATAATGCCAACTATATACTTAGCCAACTAGAATTTCATAAGTTAAAACATAAAACAAAACAAGATTATCAACTTTGGCAAGAAAGTTTTCATCCCCAGGCAATTTCCGACGAGGAAATGTTTATCCAAAAATTAGATTATATTCATAATAATCCTGTCCGACGTGGTTATGTTGATGAGCCATCTCATTGGCGTTATTCTAGTTATCGGAATTATATGGAATTACCAAGTTTATTGCCGGTTGCGTTGATTGATTTGTGAAGGATGAGGCAGAGCCTCTAGATAGGGTTCCTAGTCTCTGACTAGGAACGAGGGAAACTGGGAGGCAGAGCAAGCGGGGCTTTTCTATCGCCCCACTTTCGATTAACGGTATGTCCGATTCAGAGTTGATGTCGGGATAACAACCTGAGCAACTCTGCTGCATTCAAACCATTAGGTACTTCTGAGGAACACCAATTATTTATTTCTCAGTAACAGGATCAGAGTACAAGACTTGCAATGTCACATCAAGATAGCAGTTTTCTGTCAAGCTGTCGTTATAAATGCGTATGTCACCGCCATTAGTATAGATACGATTTGGTCCATAAGTACCGGATTCTCGTATCGTTATACGCTGTGCGGGATTACCTCCATAGACTAGTGCAAAACAAGTGAACCTTGGCGTATTCTATTTGCCTTTGATCCTAAGCGACAGGCTATTTTACTGGTTGGGGGCAATAAGTCAGGTAATAAGCGATGGTACAAGGAAACCCGATTACGGGCAAATACTGCTAGACCAGTCTCGGTTTCCTGAACCTCGTCGACACTTACTTTGGCTACCTACCCAAACAATTTCCCATTTATTTTGGTTGCTTTTCAATTCGATACGATCCCGGCTAGAATCTGTTGAATCATCAGGCAAACCCTTTATGGTATATACAATGAAAGCTGTTTCCATTGTGGGATATTTAACTGAAATATCTTCAGACCTTCTTCCTTCTTCTTCTTCTTGTAAGCGACTAAACAATTGTGCAGCTACTGCTTTTGGATTAGTAGCTTTAATTTGGTTACGGTCTATAAATTCTTGTACGTTAATTTCTCGAAAATTGTCTCGTGGATTGCTTTGTTTAGAAGTAACTATAGCTGGAAATTGAACTACAGCTCCTGTATCTGCGCTCGCACTATTGACTACCAAACCTAAAGCTAACACAAAGGCAAATATTAGTGTTACCAAAAAGCTAATTGTACGTTTCATGTTCAAAAATTCTCAATGAGTTGAGTTGAATTGTGGTTTTCCTTCTGACATCTTCGTAGACGTTCCCCAACCCCAATTTGTGAATTTTTCAAGTTACAGGCAAATTTTCTCCCAAAAAATCCACCCTCACCCCCAGAACCCTTCCGCCTCTTACCTTTCAGTCGCCACAAAATATTCTCAACTTCCCCACGAACCGGATACAACAACTGCTGACTCAAAGCACTTTGATCAGGATGAGCGATCGCCACTTTTATTTAGGCGATCGCACTCCCGTAAAAAAGGCGAAATTCCCCTTCAGGATCGCACTCCCGTAAATAAAAGGCCATCGCCCTTCTCTCCACAAAAAAGGCGATGTCTACCACGGGCTATTCGGCATCGCACTTACAAATTCCCAAAGCGATCGCACTCGCCAATCTCCAGCATCCCATTTTGTACACTCGCCCCTTCTATTAGCGTCAGTACAACAGTAATATCCAAGATTCTGGATGCCCAGATCTTGGATTCAAATAGTCTACTGCGCTTGAATTGTTGAACAAAGCACAGGATTTTTAACGTATTAGTACCGCCGCCAAACTGGCTATTGTATTACCAATACTGCTGAACTTGGCCCCTCGCTCGTAAAGATAATTGAACCCGATTTTTTAGGGGTACATGAGAAGGTTTGGCTAGCCATGACAGGTACGGTAATACTACCGTCACATATGCCTGTCACTTTAATTTTTGATCCCTCGAACGGCTCACTATCCGTAGCAGTGGCTTTTATCGGTGTTCCCGCCATGCCATAGGTGAAGCAAGCGTTGCTTGGGTTCAAATAACAACGTTCAGTGGATTTTTTTAGTGATTCTTCCACTGTAACAGGAGCAGATTGTTCGGCTACGAGTATCACACTAATATCGCAATTCACCGAGCTGTCGTTTTCAATGATTACGGCACCGCCATTAGCGTTGATAGATGACTGATATCGATTATTAGGGTAGTAATTTACACGGGGGATCGTTATACCTCTTGGGGTGTTACCTCCATAGATTAGTGAAATCGAAGCAGTAGTACCTCCATTATTAATTATGGTAATTGAACCACGCTGAAATGCTTGGGCAATAACGCAAGAGCCGCCAACAGGTAACTTGCATTGCTTTACTCCTGCAGGACAATCCTCTGGACTCGTACAACTAGCAGGAACTGGTGCAGAGACCGGTTGTGCACTCGCTGTATCGATGTAAAAGGTGAAAGCTGTGACAAGGACTAATGCCACTGCTAACATGGCTTGCATGAATCGTTTCATTTTTTCTTTTCCTCGTACAATTTATTTCTTTGTTTTCATGGGTTTTCTCTTCCCATATTCTTTAGACGTTTCCCAACCCCAATTTGGGAATTTTTCGAGTTACACGCAAATGTTCTCCACCAAAATTCCCCCCTAAACCCCCAAATCCTTCCTCACCTTACCTTTCAACCTCTTCAAAATATTCTCAACTTCCCCACGAGCCGGATACAACAACTGCTGATGCAAAGCACTTTCATAAGCCTGTATCGCCCCTAACTTATCGCCCAAGCCCGCCAAGGCTCTCCCTAACCAGTAATCAGCCATAGCTGGATTAAATGCCCTCAATTCCCGACATCCCTCACAAGCGGCTTCCCACGATCGCTTACTAGCCCCAACATCCCTCAGTACTTGGTAACTCTCCCCTATCCAAACCAACCCAGGTACTGATTGCAGATAACCCCCTGCGGGTAATATATGCCATCCTTTCTCCAACACCTCCACTGCTTGCTGATGTTTACCAGCTAAGGCTAAAACCCGTCCATGACGAAACCAAGCATCAGCTAACTGGGGCTGTAATTGCGTCCCCTGTTCAGAAACCTGACACCCCGATTCAAATTCTTTAAAGTGTTCTACCAAAACCCACCCCGCAGTAGCCCAAACACTCCAGCGTTCAGGAAACCGCTTCAACATTTCCTCCACCAAAGGACGCAACTCCTCTAACCGTTTCCCATGAGGTAAAATCTCGCACAACCCTCGATAAATTTCACAATCATCGGGATACAGATGATAAGCTTTCTCCATCATCTCAGCCGCTTTCTGATATTCCCCCGTGTCAAACAAGCACCGTCCATAGTAATACCAACCATAAGGATGATTTGGGTGTTCTGCGGTAAACTTCCCTAACACCTCCACACCTTGCGCCCAATCTCCACGGACAATGTGATAGTATGCCAGCGATTTGTGAGCTTCAGCCCCATGAGGAGCCTGTCGCAGTGCAGAGGTAATCAAATTTTTAGTTAGCTTCCCCTCTTTACCAGATACGAATCTCATCTGACAACGCTGATCAATTTGTCGTTGCAGTACCCGGAAATCATGTCCAGCTAAGGCTATAACGCTGTTTAATCGCCCTCTAGCTGTTTGAATATTCCCCACCGCCATCAGTGTGTCATAGCTGTGAATCAAGGACACAACATCATCTGGGTTGATTGACAAAACCTGCTCCAAGGCACTGAGAGTACCAAAAGGATTTTCTCCCTTCTGATGCACCTGTGCCAAAGCCAGCCAGTGGACTACTTTGTCAGGTTCTAAAGCAGCTGCTAAATTAAATGCAATGATTGCCTTCTGACTCTTACCTCTGCAAACTGCAATCAATCCATTTATATGATTCTGAGTCCCTTCATTGTCAGACAACAATAAGGCTTTTTCATATATTTCTATAGCCTCTTTTTCTAGTCCCATCAGCTGCAAAATTTTCCCCAGTTGCAGCCGCACATCAATTAATTGAGGTTGTCGTGAAATCACCTGACGATATTCTGCAACTGCTTGTTGCCAGTTTCCCATCTCGTAAAGCAAATCAGCCAGTTCTAATCTTTTTTTCCATCCTTGGGGATATTTCTGGATATACTTACTTAACGTGATGAGTTTCTGTTGTTGTCTGGCTGGTTTTTCTTGTACAACCAAGTGAGCATTCATCTCCAGCCCAGAGAATTGGGTGAACTGTACCAAGAAAGTGGCAAGGTTTCCAGACATATTACAGTTACTTTATAGTTAATTTCTTCGTGCTTGTTTTTTGTTGGTATTGATGATTCCAAATTACCAATCACTGCACCGTACTGAGCTTGCCGAAGAGTTTCATCAGATTGAAACTCTTCCACTATCGGAATTACCTTTTTTAAGGATGGCGATAGGGAATCAATATAAGTATTATCTTCCCCTGCAAGATACTTCTTTAACTGCTTTTGCAGAATCTTTCGTGCTTCTTGAATGCGTTTACGAACGTTATCTTCAGAGAGGGCGAGTTGTTTGGCGACATCTTGATAGGATTTATCTTGGCAGCAGTATAAAATAAAAGGATGGCGCAGTCTGTCAGGTAATGATTCAATTTGGTGGCAAAGATATGCTTGCATCTCCAAATTCAAAATATTGGATTCAGGAAAATCTGCCCTAGAAGCAAATGCTGGATGATCTGCAAATTTAATATCATCAATGTTTTCAATTCCTCTGGCTTCTCGTTTGCATTTTCGATGCACATCCATGCAGAAGTTATAAATAATTCGAGTTAACCAAGCTTTAGGATATGTAATTTTATCTGCATATTTTGTCCATTCATTCCAGGCTTTGAGCATTGCCTGATTTAGTGCATCTTCGGCATCATGAGAATTACCTCCCATCCACTGTAGGCAACATTTGTGAAAATAATCTTGATCTGATTCCCATAATTGCCAAAAATCCCGACAATTATTTGGAGATAGAGCTTTGAATTGGCTTTCTTTTGACAATAAATTCGTGATTTCCACCCCTGATAAGTAGAACAAAAGTTCTTGTTCTGGGTTGGCTTGTATATATGATTTACTGTTCATTATTTCAAATCTGAGGGATGATGCGCTGTACAAAAGACTGAAAGGCTATGGATTAATACGGTTCAGTTAAGCCTAAAACTCTGTTATCAAAATCAATTTTTTAACGAACTGCCTTTTCTACCAGAGGCTTTCGCCAACCCGTAGCGTCTCGCAGAGAAAGCGCAGAGAACGCAGAGAGAAGAAAGAAATGTTTAACTGAACCGTATTGGGCTATGGATAAGTAAGTCGGCGAGAAAAATTCAATGTATATGAAGAAATATAAATTGTGCGTAGGGTATCGTAACGTACCTTGAACTCTTGACGGTGGGTTGCGCTGCACGACAACACACCCTACATTTAAATTCCTTAATAAAGGTTGAAATATTAGCGCCGGCTTACTTATGTTTGATAGTAACTATTCACACTTACTTAGCAAAAAGGGATTAAGAGGATAAAATGTTTTATACTCCGAAAAACCTGGGTGAGAACTTGAGTAACATAATTCCAAGGGTCAACTTTTCTAAGACGACAAGTTTCAACAACACTCAAAATAGAGCAAGAAGCTTTGGCTGCTGGTTCTATTTCTAAGCTGTTATTGCATGATCTTTTATATAGCGTTCCCTAATCAGATGAGGTACACTATATTCCCCTCATTCCTTGTGGGGAGGGGGTTAGGGGTGGGGTTTTGTACCTTCAATCAACCGAGAACTGCTATACCTACTGTTTGTTTGTTTGTTTGTTTGTTTGTTTGTTTGTGATTGAAATTAACTGATATGTTGGTAGCAACTCCAACCACGGTTTTATTACATTATCATACTTACGGTACTTACAGATCTCCGCTACACTATTTCCTTTCACATGGGGGAAGTGTGAACAGTTACCCCCAAGTAAAAATTGATCGAAATCACGATGTTTAGTGCGATCGCACAAGAATTGAGTGCAGTTTTGCATAAGTATAAATCTGTAAGTTCGCAACACTTTTACACACTTGGGATGCGACACTTCCGCTAAGATATGCCCTATTGACTTTGTGCAATATATGTGGGTAGCAGTCCAGAATAGAATATGCGTTCCTTCATTGAGCATGTGTGCGATCGCCTCCAACAGTTTAGCGATCGCAATAGAAGTCGATTTGGATAAAATCGTCCCCGCACAATAAACCCTGGATGTTGCCATCATTACTGTACTGTCATTAGACCCAAAGATGGTCAGGTTAATTACTAGGTATTGACACTTCATTTATGAATGTTTAAAAATGACATAATTACTTTTTATGTCTCTAATAAAAATTAAATTTATATCACTCTTTTCCTTGATTACAGAAAAGTGAGATGAGAAGATTAATCAAATCTTTAAAGTAGGTTTTTTACATCAACCCACCAGAAGTTAAAATATAAGTATAAAATAAATGTGTCAAATTTAGGTCAGTATATGTCCAACAATAATATAGAGATTGTTTTCAGCTTTGATACTACTGGAAGTATGTATCCTTGCCTAACTCAAGTACGGCGTAAAATCAAAAATACCGTTACCAGACTAATAGACGAAATTCCCCTGATTCGCATTGGAATTATTGCTCATGGTGACTACTGTGATGAAGGCTCAACTTATGTCACTAAAAATTTTAATCTCTCCGGCGATGTTGATGCTATTTGTGATTTTGTCCAAAATGTAGAACCTACTGGTGGCGGAGATGCACCAGAATGCTATGAATTGGTATTGCATGAAGCTCAATCTCTGTCTTGGTCAAAGTCAGCATCCAAATCACTAGTTCTGATTGGTGATGATATTCCTCACGCTCCAGCACACAATCCCAAAAAGTTGAATTGGCGCAAAGAATTAGATAAATTAGCTGATGCAGAAATTACAGTTTACGGCATTCAAGCGCTCAATCGCCCACATGCCAATCCTTTTTATCAAGAGCTTGCAGAAAAATCCGGTGGATTCCATATCAACCTAGATCAGTTTGCATATATCACTGATTTGTTTCTAGCGGTATGTTATCAGCAATCATCAAATGAACAACTACAAGCTTATGAACAAGAAGTAATTGACCAAGGCCGCATGAATCGGGGGTTAAATAAAATGTTTAACACCATGATGAAGCGAGAGGAAACATTATATTATCAATCTGCTGATTTACGGGCCGTTACTCCCGGACGTTTCCAGATTTTAGAAGTTGAACAAGATATTTCCATTAAAGCTTTTGTTTTAGAAAATGGTTTAAGTTTCAAAGTTGGGCGAGGTTTCTATGAGTTTACAAAAACGGAAACTATCCAAGCTCAAAAAGAAATTGTCTTGATGGATAGAGGAACTGGTGATTTATTTCAAGGAGGTGCAGCACGAGAAATGTTAGGTCTGCCGATGGATGCAACAATCCGCATCAAACCTAGTAACCTAGAAAAGTACGTTGTATTTGTCCAAAGTACCTCTGCTAATCGCAAACTGATTGGCAAAACTAAATTTTTATATGAAGTCGAAGACTGGGATTGCTAATCAACCTCTTACTAAAATCTTTCAATGCCCTCATCAAAGCCTGCTTTTGCAGGCTTCATCATCTTTGAATTCTATTTGCTAGGTATTTTGTAATAAGTCTAATGATACAGATTAAGCCGGAAGTAAAGCGCACAGAAGAACTGCGCCAGTTATTGCAACAAGCTAGCTATGCATATTACGTTCTAGATGCACCAATTATGGAGGATGCAGTCTATGACCAACTGTATCGAGAATTGCAACAACTAGAAATTCAGTATCCAGAATTGATGACAGCCGATAGTCCCACTCAGCGCGTGGGTGAAAGGCCGGCAACACAATTTACCTCGGTGCGGCATAATATTCCCTTGTACAGTCTGGAAAATGCATTTAATATTGATGAATTACAAACCTGGGATCAGCGTTGGCGGCGACAATTAGCGAAAATTGACTCGGTGGAATATGTCTCTGAACTCAAAATAGATGGTTCTGCCTTGGCTCTTACTTACCACAATGGCATTCTAGTTAGGGGTGCAACTAGGGGTGATGGGGTAACGGGTGAAGATATCACTCAAAATGTGCGGACAATTCGCTCAATTCCCTTGCGCCTGAATTTTGAAGGCTTAGAAATTTTGGAAAGGGTGGAAGTGCGGGGCGAGGCGTTTTTGCCGTTGGAAGTGTTTAAACAAATCAACGAGGAAAGGCAAAAAGCAGGTGAGCAATTATTTGCCAATCCCCGGAACGCTGCTGCTGGTACACTGAGGCAATTAGATTCCCGCATTGTAGCTAAGCGGCGGTTAGATTTCTTTGCTTACACGCTGCACATTCCTGGTAGAGATGACGCCAGTATTGCCAATACTCAATGGGAAGCGTTGAAATTATTAGAAAGGATGGGTTTTAAGGTTAACCCTAACCATAAGTTGTGTGGCTCGGCAATAGAAGTGGCAGAATATTACAAATACTGGGATACGGAACGGTTGAATTTAGCTTACATGACTGATGGGGTAGTAGTAAAGCTGAATTCTTTTAAGCTTCAAGAACAGCTAGGTTTTACGCAAAAATTCCCCCGATGGGCAGTGGCGCTAAAGTACCCAGCAGAAGAAGCACCCACCCGCGTCGAAAATATTGCTGTGAATGTCGGTAGAACGGGAGCGTTAACACCGTTAGCAGAGATGCGCCCAGTCCAACTAGCAGGGACGACAGTTTCTCGTGCTACTTTACATAATAGCGATCGCATAACCCAATTAGATCTCCGCATCGGCGATACTGTCATTGTCCGCAAAGCTGGAGAAATTATCCCCGAAGTTGTTAGGGTACTAAAGGAACTCCGTCCCGCTGACGCCCAACCCTTTATTATGCCTACCCATTGTCCAGTTTGCGCTCAACTAGTGGTGCGAGAAGCGGGCGAAGCCGTAACTAGGTGCGTCAATGCTTCCTGTGCAGCGATTCTCAAAGGCTCAATTGAGCATTGGGTGAGTCGTGATGCTTTGGATATTAAAGGTATAGGCGAGAGGTTGGTGCATCAGCTCGTTGATAAAGGTTTGGTGCATTCCGTTGCCGATTTATCCGATTTGACAGCAGAACAATTATCTGCATTAGAAAGGATGGGGAAAAAGTCAGCAGAGAAATTGGTAGATGCGATCGCTCAATCAAAAAATCAACCTTGGTCAAGGGTATTATATGGTTTAGGCATCCGTCATGTTGGCAGTGTCAATGCCCAATTATTGACCGAGAAGTATTTCACAGTCGAACAGTTAGCAACAGCCAAACAGTCAGATATTGAAGGCATTTATGGAATTGGTGCTGAAATTGCCCAGTCTGTATATCAATGGTTTCAAATTAGTGCAAATCAAACTTTAATTTCTCGTCTCAAAGACGCTGGTTTGCAATTAGCTACAACAGAGGAAACAAAAGCTGTTAGTGATGGTAATCAAAAGTTAGCGGGTAAAATTTTTGTGGTTACGGGTACATTGCCAACCTTAAAGCGAGATGAGGCAAAGGCGTTGATTCAAAAAGCTGGTGGCAAAGTAACTGATTCAGTAAGTAGAAAAACAGATTATTTGGTGGTAGGAGAAGATGCCGGCTCTAAGTTAGAAAAAGCACAGAAGTTAGAAATCACCCAGCTAAATGAAGTTCAGCTTTTGGAATTGTTGAATGATTAACAACCTGATATTTTTATGGAGGTAATAACGTTAAAAAAGAATCAAAGATACGTAATAGTATATTTGAACACAAAAAACGCTTTTTGTAGTATGATTTTGTTTTCTTGCTACTAAATCGTAGAAGCGATGACACATCAATTTGAATACAGCACTCTCGCCCATCCCCAGGATATTCAGCAGCTTGCAACTATCCTTGAACAGTGTTATGTCATGCCCTCCGGTGACAGCGAAATCTACATTAACCGCATTGGCACAGAAAACTTCCGCTTTATCCGTGGATGTGAGCAAGTTATTGGTGGACTAGCAACTTTGGCGATGGGTCAGTGGTGGGGTGGTCAGCGTGTACCGATGACAGGAATTGCCGCAGTGGGTATTGCTCCAGAGTATCGCGGATCCGGAGCAGCGATCGCACTCATGGAGCACACCCTCAAAGAACTCCACACTCAAGAAGTTCCCATCTCTGTTTTATATCCGGCTACTCAACGCTTGTACCGCAAAGCAGGATATGAGCAGGGGGGTAGCTTTTGCAGTTGGGAAATTTCGACTCAGAGTATCCAGGTGCGAGAGCAACCGCTACCTTTACAACCGATAATTCCGATTAATCATGAAGTCTTTCATGACCTGTATCAGCAACAGGCGAGACTCATTCATGGTTATTTAGACCGGAATCCAGTAATTTGGCAGGGATTAATCCAACCAGATAATCAGGAAATTATTTATAGCTATTTTATTGGTGACAAAGACCAGCCCCAAGGTTACATCATCTTCAGCCAACATTCAGCAGAGGATGGCGTATTTCTGCGGGTGAGAGATTGGGTAGTTCTCACAGATGCTGCGGTACAGACTTTCTGGTCTTTTGTAGCCAATCATCGCTCCCAAATTAAACAGGTACGATGGAAGAGTTCTGTGATTGATTCCCTGACATTGCAACTACCAGAGCAAACTGCCAAGATATCGCATCACGAGCGCTGGATGCTGCGGGTAATAGATTTAGTGAAGGCGTTGGAGATGCGGGGTTATCCACCGGGCATCCAAGCTGAACTGCACTTGGAAGTTAAAGATGACTTATTAATTGACAATAATGGTAAATTCATCCTCTTTGTCGCAAATGGACGTGGTGAAGTTACAAGAGGTGGAAAAGGTGAGTTGCAATTAGATATTAGAGGATTAGCACCCCTGTACACTAGTTTATTTACTCCCTACCATTTGCAGTTAGCGGGAAAACTCCATGCTACAGAAACAGCACTCTTGGCAGCTACGCAAATATTTGCAGGTGTCTCCCCTTGGATGGCTAATTTCTTTTAACGAAGGCTCTTGCTCAAGATATTAGAACTCTTGCTAAAATATCGCTCTTAGCCAGTGAATGTGCAACTTGGACGCACACTATAGGATTCCTATTTGATTTTTGAAAGAACTGCGTACACCTCTAACTCCCTTTTTTTCCATTTCCCATTCCCTGTCTCTACAAGTCAGTTCACGAATCAAATCGGATTACTATAGCTTATTACGTAAATATATTGACGAGTTTTCTGAAGAAGAAACAGCAGAAATGTATATATTTGCTCATACCAAAGTAGGATTTACGGACTGTATAAATCAACTATGATGCAAATAATGAAATTTAATCAATTCAGGCACTTTGCACAACCCTGATTTGCTCGGATACTTGCAGTATTGAGTGCTAGACATGGCAGAAATATCGAAATTAAACATAGTACTTATGTGCAATACGTAAGTACTACAAAATAAACCAAAATTGCACAAAGGATTTCATGAAAGCACTATTGCTCTACCCTCAGTTTCCCCAGTCTTTTTGGTCTTACGATCGCTTTATGGAAATCGCTGGACTGAAAGCCGTCTTGCCTCCACTGGGGATTATTACAGTTGCAGCTCTTTTGCCTAAAGATTGGGAAATTAGATTTTGCGATCGCAATGTCAAGGTTGAAACAGAAGCTGATTGGGAATGGTGTGACTTGGTAATCCTTTCTGCAATGCTAGTGCAGAAGCCAGACTTTCACGCCCTAATTCAAAAAGCGGTGCGGTTAGGTAAAAAAGTGGCCGTCGGGGGCCCTTACCCTACCTCTATCCCCCAAGATGCCCTTGACTCTGGAGCGCATTATCTAGTTTTGGATGAGGGGGAATTGACGGTTCCATTGTTTATGGAAGCGTTAAACCAAGGCAAAACGCAAGGGATCTTTCGCTCCGCTGAAAAACCTGATGTCACCCAAAGCCCAATGCCGCGTTTTGACCTACTGAAACGGGATGCCTACTTGATGATGGCTGTCCAGTTTTCTCGTGGTTGCCCTTTCAACTGCGAATTCTGTGACATCATTGTTCTCTACGGCCGTAAACCACGCACTAAAGAACCTCACCAAATCATCGCTGAGTTACAAGCTCTTTATGATTTAGGCTGGCGGGGGTCACTCTTTATTGTTGACGACAACTTTATTGGAAATCAGCGCAACGTCAAACGCTTTCTCAAAGAATTAATCCCTTGGATGAAGCAGCACGACTACCCGTTTACCTTCATCACTGAAGCTTCTGTGAATTTGGCAGAAGACGATGAAATGCTGTATCTAATGAATGAAGCCGGCTTTTATGCAGTCTTTCTTGGTATTGAAACTCCTGACCAAGACAGCCTAAAAGTAACACAAAAATTACAAAATACTCGCAATTCCCTAGTGGAAGCCTGTCGCAAGATCAATGAGGCGGGTATGCTCATCTATGCAGGGTTTATCCTTGGTTTTGATGGAGAACGCCCAGGTGCAGGAGAACGGATTCAAGCTTTTGTAGAACAAACGAGTATTCCTCAGCCTATGCTGGGTATCCTCCAAGCTTTGCCCAATACTGCTTTATGGAACCGTCTTCAACAAGAGCAGCGTTTACATTTAGTAGAGGGCATCGGTGGTACTGAGGTGGGAGATCAGAATACTTTGATGAATTTCATCCCCACCCGTTCCATTGATGAAATCGCTAGAGAGTATGTAGAAGGCTTCTGGACGTTATATGAACCCAGGAACTATCTTAGACGCTGTTTTCAGCAATGCCTCACTATTAAATCTGTCTGTGAGCGTAAGCAAACCATGCAATTTTCTCCAGGTAAGGGTTTGCGGCTCGTTGCTCAGTTAATCTGGCATCAAGGCTTGCGAAGACCAGAAATTCGGGGACAATTTTGGCGACAACTATGGACAATTCTGCGTCAAAAGCCTCAAGTTCTGAACATGTATTTAGGTCTATGCGCTGCTGGAGAACATTTTTGGGAGTACCGCGCTTTAGCCAGGGAAAGGATTACTCAACAGTTAGGCTACGATCCATTAAAAATCCCTGTATTACCTGATGTTTGTGTAGCAAACGAACAACTTCAAGCACTGGACGTTTAATATTCCGCTGTGACGTACTAATTCAAGAAGAATTTTCTAGAGATTGGGTTTTCTTTAAGAGATTGAATAAAATCTCTTAAAGTCATCATGCTACCTTTTAAGGTGAACTTAGGAGTGCCATTTTGAGCAACAATTCTCACCTCATCATCTTTGATTTGAATCTGACTTTTAATGCTGTCCCATAGAGTGTCAAAGCTCTCGTCATCCTTGCAACCATTGGCTTCAAGAAACTTTTGGCGGACTTCTGTTTTTAGTGCTAACGCTTCCGCTGCTTGGGTGCGGGCCTCAAAGTGCTTAACTACATCTTCATAGCCACTCTCCTTTAGAGTTTTGTTTTCAGCCTGAACTTCCTCTAGCTGAGTTTTTACGGCTTGCAATTGTGACGCTAAAGCAGATGACTTCTGGTATTCAATTTTTAAGGCTAGCTTTGCATTGGTTAACAAGGCTTTGTAATCTAGCTGTTCTTGGTTTTGAATTTCGGATTCCATTTTTATCTCTTATGCTAATTGGAGTAGTTTTTATAGTTTTTCCCGTAAAAGATAACAGTTAGATGGTATGAGGGGTATTTCCATCCAGAAGATGCTGATATGAAGGTATTGAGTTGCGATCGCACTTAAAAATCATGTTTGAGCAAGCATTGGAATAGTGTATAAGTTGTTCGATCTGTACGAAAAATATTCAAAATGTTACAAAATAGATTTTATCTAACAATACTTGATAGTAATAAATAAATTACATCTACCTGATTATATCAAAATAAATCACTTTATTCTAATAGCTTTTTATTAAAAAATAGCTGCTATAATAAAAATATAAAAATAGCGACAACGCTACACGTTGCGAGGCAACCAAGATGGATGCCAATGAAGTTTGAAGCCGATATGCAGGCAAAGAAGATTAGTTATTAACTAAAAGCTGGGCATAGTGATTATAAAGACTCAATCTGGGTTACAGGGATTCAGAGAGATTAAGTACGATTTGGAAAATTAATTAGCAAGATATACTTTTAGCGATCGCAGAAGGATTCAAACTTGCCTAATTCTGATGGTACATAGCCTAAACTTCCAAGTCGTGCTTAAAAATAACTAAAACCTTTAACTACTAGATTTAGAACAACTTACTAGTTAAACAGAACCTTGGAACCCTGATAGAGCAAACTTAATTCCATTTTTTTAAAGGAGTCTATTAATGAGCCTTATCTTAAAGTCGATTGTCAACGCTGACGCCGGTGCTCGTTATCTCAGCCCTGGGGAGCTAGAGCCGATTAAAAACTTTGTTAAGAGTGGTGAGCGCCGTCTGCGTCTAGTTCAGGTTTTAACGGAGAATCGGGAGTCTATTATTAAGCAAGCTGGAAATGAGCTATTTCAAAAGCGCCCAGATATTATCTCCCCTGGTGGTAATGCCTTTGGTCAGGAAATGAGTGCAACTTGCTTACGGGACATGGATTACTATCTGCGTTTGATCACCTACAGTGTTGTGGCTGGGGAATCGACACCGCTTCAAGAAATTGGAGTAAGTGGTGCTCGCGAAATGTACAAGTCTCTTGGGACTCCGATTGAGGCGGTTGTCGAAAGTATCCGTGCGATGAAAAGTAGCGCCACCTCGATGATTTCTGAAGAAGACGCTAACGAAGTTGGCGCTTACTTTGATTACCTAATTGCTGGTATTCAGTAGAGCAATGATCTTTCTGGACTACAGGAATTGGATAACTTATTTCTTGAATCTCTCTTCCTGGCGTTGTAGCTATTTTACTTATCACTACATTGGAGAGTAATAATGTCGAAAGAAAAAAAAGGCAATAAAGAAGTTAAAAAACCAAAAAAAGATTCCCAGAAAAAAAAGGATAAAAAAGACTCAAATAACAATAACAGTTTAGGCATGAACTAACCTAAAATATTCACTTTATCTTGTTCCTAGCCTTTGGTTGGGAATAGTTTTTTTAATCCCAAAGAGCAATCTTTGGAATCCCCCGCTATAGTCGGTACTCCGACTTAGCGGTGGGAGGATTTGACATACCTCCTCGTCCTGAAGGAGCGAGGATTCCTTGACACTTCACTGGGATGCGCCACTAAGTGGTCTTATCGTCCCTCCATGTCCGTTTATAGTCTCCCAATGCCCTATGGCGACTTGTTTCTATTGTAGCAGCAAAAGCCGTCCTAGAAGGACGGGGCTTGTATCCCATTATTTTGGTCAACAATCTAAAATTAATATGGCTCAAGAGCAACCAACTGCTATTGAAGGTATTTATGAAGTGTGTATTGGCATCCCAGAGCCAATTTCTGCCATTCAGTATTGGGAGCAATTTGGCTATCGTATTGGTCAAGTGGGTGAATTAACCGCAGATGTAGCCAATCAATTATATGGGGTGAATTCGTCTTTACGCTCAATTCGTCTCTATCACCAAAATGCAGATCATGGTTTGATTCGGCTGATGGTTTGGCAAAAACCTACAAATCAAGGGTTGGGAACAGAGTCAATGAAAGTTAAAGGAAATCGCTGGGGAACTACTTTAACTGCGGATGTGCTAAGTATCTTAAATCATGCAGAAGATGCAAAAGCAGCAGGTTGGCCTATCAGATACACCAATCCTTACTGGGAAGTCATCTACAACAAAGAAAGGAAAAGCCGCCCTTTTGTTGAGCAGGCGGTTGGGGTGCGAGAAATGCTACTACTGCAACCCTTAGCTCGACAGGTTTTATTTCAAAGGTTTGGCTATACACTACCGCACTACGGACAAATCAACCACAACGCTGCACTGAAGGCTAGTCAGTTTACCCATATAGGAATAATCACTCAAGATGACAGCAAAAAAACTCTGAAGTTTTACGAAGAAGTTTTGGGTTTGCTGCGTGTACGTGATAATGTCGAAACTAGCTATGAATCTTCAGCAGCAGGTCGAGATATTTTTGATCTCAAGCCTGGTGAAAAGTTTACTGTTACTACCTTTGATGATCCACGTTCTTCCAAGTCCGACCTAATGGCTGCACGCAGTGGCAGACTTTACGTGATTCGCTTTCCAGATTATGTCAATTTAGAATCGCGTTTTGAGGCAACTCAACCAGGTAGCTTGGGGATGTGCCTGTATACTTACCGTGTACGGGGAATACAGGAATATTGCGATCGCATCAAAGCAAGTTCCATCCAAAAGCTTACGCCTATTGTTAGCAATGAGTTTGGTGAGATGAGTTTCTCCTTCATTGCACCGGATGGCTACTTCTGGACTTTGCTAGAAGGGAATAATTAATTTTCAACTAAGAATTTGGTTTGGGGAAAAGGTTTTTTATTTCTCTTTACCGACAAGTATTGCATCCGTTGCGCCCTTCTATTTTCTTGGACTTTCTTTTCATCGCAATCATCAGTCCAAGCGCTGTTAGACTACCCAGAATCTCAGATGGTTCTGGAACTTTGACAGCAGCGACTTTCGTAAAAGTGGCGTAATTTAAACTAATTTCAGACATAATTGGCTGTGGAAAACCTGCTTGCGATCGCTCATCTAAATCCCACCTATTTGGATTATAAAATGAGCCAAACTCTGCGATCGCCCCGGAATCATACGGGCCGATGGGCACAAAAAAGGAGGTTTTTCCCCCAGCAATCAGAGGTACAGGGGTTTGGCTATTCAATAAATTAGTGATTGCATTCGTCGCTGCTAAGGCATTAGTATCATCCAACAACGGTGTACTAGTGGGTTTCGCTGGGTCAAACAAATTTACCGCTGAATCGTTAATAAAATTCACATTATATTGTTTGTTCCCAATCTGCAAATCCTCGATACTCTTAGCATTATTACCCTCCAGATTTACTTTAGCAGCCTCAACCCTGACTGCTACGCCAACCCAGGTAATTACAGAAACTGTAATGGCAAAGCCTAATTTAATTGCTTTTTTCACCAATTTTTCAGGCTCCTATAAAAACGTTACAAGATTGAGTGCGTTTTTGTCCGCAGGTCAAATTTGTTACTATTTATATTCCGTGCATAATATTTTCATGACTTTGATAAGTTGACATAAACGCTATAAATAATCAAGACATAGTTGTATGATTTTTATAAAAAATTCATCAAATCTTCATGCTAATTTAATTAATAATTGCAACCAATCCATTGTAAAGATGTTGCAATGCACCAATCCATTGTAGAGACGTTGCATTGCAACGTCTCTACAATATTTGATTATTTGGCAGACCCTTATTCAGCAATGCCCAATTACAAAATTCCAAAACGATGGCTAGTTCTGGTTTCGTTGACTTTAATATCTACTCTAATGCTGGCGTTTTTATCTACAGCATTGAGTATTTATTTGTACAGCAGCAATAGTAGTAATATCAAGGCAGAAGCGGCAATTGTTTTAGGAGCAGCAGCCTGGGGAAAAGAACCATCTCCTGTTTTTAGAGAACGAATTAACCACGCCATTAATCTGTATAAAAACGGGAATGTTAGTACCATAATTTTTACAGGCGGAGTTGGCGATCGCAATGAACCAGCTGAAGCAATAGTTGGTAAAAACTATGCGATCGCACAACGGGTTAAAGCAGCTGATATTCTGATCGAAACTCAATCTCGAACAACTTCACAGAACTTGAAAAACGCTATACAAGTGGCGTCTCATAACCAATTAACCAAGTTTCTCATTGTTAGCGACCCATTGCATACAAAGCGAGCCATGTTGATGGCGCGAGACTTAGGAATGGATGCACATCCATCTCCCACACCTACCACCCGCTATCGCAGTTTTCCTAGTCAGATGGAGTTTCTAATACGAGAAACTTATTTTTACCTTGTTTATCTTGTGTTAAAAATCTAACTGCTGACTTGGGATTTTCTGAATCTTTGAGTATGAACAATTTCGTCTGTTTCCAAGCATAACTGATCTTGAGCCGGAAAACATGTCAAATTATTTGAATAAGTACCAAATGTTTGATAGGAAAATGATACTAATGAAAATTTGGGCTGTGATGTTTGTGCTGACTTCTTCTTGGTTAATATCTGAAGTCCAAGCCTCTGAGCCGATTAATGCTACTTCTGTTTTGGTAGAAAAAACCACAGTATATTCTCAGTTAACGAATGGGAAGCAGATTACTGTTAATAAAGCCGAGTTCGGGCTTAAAAGAGTAGATTTCAGAGGGAAAGCTAACTTTGTTCCTACAAATAGAGTGCCACTTCAGGAGGGAAACGCCTATGGGTGGCGAATTGAACTTAAAGATTACCAGAGTGAAGTGAAATGGCGTGAAGTTATACGTTTACCAAAACCCCCAGAGACATGGGGTACAGCTGATGGTGAAAATTTCTCAATATCAAAAGACGGGACTACCGCAGTCACGAAGCGCATACAACCAGCTACAGATGGTGTGATTGAAAATTTTTGGACGATCGCACCAGGTGATCCGCTTGGTAAATATAAGATAGAGGTCTATATTGATGACCGTTTAGTAGGTTCTTTCGAGTTTGAACTTGTTTCAGCCCTAGAGAATCGGCGCTGATCTGATCTTAGGTCTTGCTATCCCGCTTTGGAATGAATTTCAACGCTAATAGCGAAAGTTCACTTAAGTGGACTGAAATTTTTGCTGATTAAATTCATAGAACCGCTAGACTCCAGTTATAACAACAGCTAGGAAGATAAATCATGCCAGTACTTAATATCCTTCATTTAGTTGGGTCTGCACACAATGATTTTTACTGTGATTTATCACGCCTTTACGCCCAAGACTGTCTAGCAGCAACAGCAGATCGATCGCGTTATGACTTTCAGATTGCATACATCACACCCGATCGCAACTGGCGATTTCCTCACTCCCTCAGCCCTGAAGATATTGCTATGACCAAACCGATTCCTCTATTTGATGCCATACAGTTTCTAACAGTGCAAAACATTGACATTATGTTACCGCAAATGTTTTGTATTCCTGGAATGACTCAGTACCGCGCTCTATTCGATCTACTCAAGATCCCTTACATCGGCAATACTCCGGATATCATGGCAATAACGGCCCACAAAGCCAGAACCAAAGCAATTGTCGAAGCAGCAGGGGTGAAAGTACCTCGTGGGGAACTGCTCCGCCAAGGAGACGTTCCGACAATTACACCTCCAGCAGTCATCAAACCCGTAAATTCGGATAACTCTTTAGGTGTTACCTTAGTCAAAGAGGCTACTGACTATGACGCTGCTTTGAAGAAAGCATTTGAATATGCAGATGAAGTCATCGTAGAAGAATTCATCGAACTCGGTCGAGAAGTCAGATGCGGTATCATTGTCAAAGACGGGGAGCTAATTGGTTTACCCCTGGAAGAGTACCTGGTAGATCCCCACGAGAAACCCATCCGCAACTATGCTGATAAACTCAAACAAACGGACGATGGCAACTTGGATTATGCCGCTAAAGATAATATTAAGTCTTGGATTGTAGACCCTAATGACCCAATCACCCAAAAGGTTCAGCAAGTAGCTAAAAAGTGTCATCAGGCTTTAGGTTGTCGCCACTACAGTTTATTTGACTTCCGCATAGATCCAAAGGGACAACCTTGGTTTTTAGAAGCCGGATTGTATTGTTCTTTTTCCACCAAAAGTGTGATTTCCTCTATGGCGAAAGCAGCGGGAATCCCTCTAAATGATTTATTAATAACCGCTATTAATGAAACGTTGGGTAGCAATAAAAAGGCGTTGCAAAATTCATAGTGAATTTGGTAAAAAATAAAGGCGAACAAAACTTGGTTGGAGTCTGAATCACCTTCCAAGTTTTCCCAGTAAAGAGTCCCTTCAACTAGTCACCGCCTAATTCAACCAGTTTGCCGATATTGAAGTCTATTTTCACCCAGCCTTTAAGTTGTTGCAGATTTTGCAGCAAAAGTAAAGTAATCTGCCAATGGTGCAAAGTTAAAAATGGTATAGGATCATCCATGCTATAGATTGCATCTGTGCCTCGCACCAAGTTCTTAAACCAAGTTTGCAAATGTTTCCAAGAACGAATACCAGTCAGTCGCCAGATTTCGTGATATAGCCAGTAAGTAGGCTTGCTATCAGCCAAGGGTTCTAGAGGTGCAGCTTGGGGAGTTTTACCAAGATAGGCTTGTGCAACACCAGGGTGATTGTAGAACATTGTGATTGCAGAATGGGTGCGGGGATTACATTCAATGGCGTAGACTGTACCGTCTTCAGCTTGGATAAAGTCAAAAGATACTTGTCCAGTTAGTCTCAGGCTCTTAACGAAGTGTTGCACCCATTCGCGGATTTGGGGATTTTCCACATTTTCATAGTTGATTTGAAATGCAGAAGAGTTTGAGCAGCAATGCAATCTTAACTCTCCATCCCGCACCGTACTATGAGTGCATAATTCTTTACCAGGAATAAACTCTTGCATAATCCAAGGTTTTTCTGGGCTGATGGGTAAACTCCTCACAAACGCTGCTGTTTCTTCTGGGGTGTCACAGGGAAGTTTGGTTAAGTTCAAGCGGCGAACGGAGTCGTAGGAAATACTTTTAATAATATATTTGCGGGTTTCTTGACTAAAATCGAAGTTAATAATTTGTTCTGGATCTGTAATTTTAAAAGATTTGGGGACAGATAAACCGAGCGATCGCGCCTGATCGGTAAAGGCAAATTTGTCATCCAACATTGCAGTTATATCTGCATCGAAGTGGAAAACCTCACAGTATTCTGATAGTACAGGCTTGGCTAACGAGTCGTAGTAGCTAGCTACAGGGCTGCATACGGGTACGTAAACATCTATTTTCTCCTTTTTGACGATTTCCAATAAAGCCTGGGTGTAGCCTTGTGGGTCGTCCTGTGGTGCTGGCACTGTATAAAAACGACTCACAGCATTTGAGAATCTATGCCCAGATAACCAGTATTTATTACCTTCAATCAGAATAACTCTGTTACCTGCTGCGTGGAAGGAGCGAGCAAGTTGTAATGCTTTGGTCATCTTGCCGCCACTGACCAAGATATTCTGAGGATGTGCAGCAATGGCAGTTGGTTTCGTGAACGGGTTACGCACAATTACCCACAGCAAGGATATCAACACTACAAAAGCATTGAGTGGCAAAGCGATCAGCAATAGTGCTAAAGTACCGAGAGTCTTGAATAGAGCCACTATCTTTGTTTTCACAACCGTTAATGGGGTCGTGGGTTGAGAAAAAGATAAGGGAATTGATTGTGTCATCAGTTTTTCCTTCAAGCAAAATACGAGTCTTTCGTAAGGGCACAACATGTTGTGCCCTTATCATGTGTTACTAGTTCCCAGTCCCGATTACGCCACGCGTCTAATCAGGGTTACACCATCTCGTATTGGTAACAAAACTTGCTCTACACGGGTATCTGTGGCGACAACGCGGTTAAATTGAGCGATCGCCTCGCCGTTGGCAGTACGTTGTTCAGGCGGTAGGTAAACTTCTCCTTGCAACAAAGTATTATCTACGCAGATTAACCCATCTGGAGCTAGTAACTGAGTATCCAAAATTATCTGGAAGTACTCTACATACTCCTTTTTATCGGCATCAATGAAGATCAGATCAAATGATTCTTTTTGGGCCGCCAGCTTATGGAGTGTCTGTAGGGCGGGTGCTACCTCTACAACAATTTTATTTCCGTGAGGAGACTCATGAAAGCAAGCTTGAGCAAATTCGGCAACATAAGAGTCTACTTCGCAAGCAATGAGTTGTCCATCGCTTGGTAACGCCTCCGCCATGGCCAAGGCTGAATATCCGGTGAACATGCCCACTTCTAGGATGCGCTTGGCCTTGGTTATATGCACAAACATTTTTAATGTCTGTCCCTCAAGATGTCCTGAGAGCATTTCTTGCTCTAGTTGACGCATTGTTTCACCATCGCTAAAGCGTTTGCTCCAGTCTTCTTTACTGGTTTTCTGCGCTAGTGCTGTCAATGCGCTCGATTCGGGGGTGGTGCAATCATCTAGATATGGATCTAAACCTGCTGCTAATTGTAAACTCTCCCGTAGAGAAGTCAATATGTCTAGAGGAATATTGCTTTTCTCTGCCATTCGGAGGGTATTTTGTAGCTGCGCTACGAGGATGCTATGTGGAGTTATGGGTCTTGCGGTATCTTGTTTGAAAATGCTAGTCATGTCTTCAGACTCCCAAGAGTTTTGATTCTTCTTGGGTTTCGATGTAAGCATCAATTCCGTCACCACCACGCGGGTATGTAGCACACAGACGTTTGTGTTCAGCTAAGGCTGCATCCAGTTCCTCGCGGGTGAGATCGTTGACAAAGGAGCACTCACCAATAGGTCGCGGCATGGCTGCGCGTTGTTTGCCATCTCGTGTCAAGCTTATAGACTGGGTGGCATACCATAATAAATCGCTATCTAGTAGAGGATGATCGATTGATAAACCTATACGACTCATCAAACCCAGAATACGATCGCGTTCTCCAGTTGTGATATAACCACGTTTAGCAGCAATGGTTGCAGAGAAAGCCATGTCTATATTAACGGCATGACCATGATACAGGGGCACCATCGGAGCTAATTCTAAGGTAGGACTCCAAGTGTGACCGTAGGCAATGACGCGATCAAGGTCTAATTCATGCAAGTTAGGAGTCTCTAACTCCAGCATAGTCTTAATTGCTTCGTAGTTGACTCTGTGGGCGATCGCTTTGAGTTGGTTGGTGCTATTTACGTGTCCAAAGTGTGTTTGCAACAGATCTTCACCATATTCATACAGCAATTCAAAGACTTCCGAATTAGCAACCACAGCAATCTTGACTAACTCCGCCATCCCATTGCGAACTTGAGCCGTTGGTAAGGTTTTCAAGAAGGAGAAATCGAGGATAACTTTCAAAGGAGCATGATACGCTCCCAAGCGATTTTTTAACTTCCGATGATTAACTGCTACCTTAATCGCCACACCTGCATCAATCAAACCAATCAGTGTAGTCGGAACGCGAATGTAGTTGCTCTTGCGACGGTAAGCGGCGCAAGCAAACCCAGCTACATCAGTGATTAAACCACCACCCACAACTAAAACTGGTTCCTTACGAATTAAGCCAAAGTCCGAAAAAGCATCAACAATTTTTTCAAAGGTTGCAAGGGTTTTAGCTGGCTCAGTAATGGTGATGGGCAATACAGTCAGATCAATGCCATAGTGCTTAAAATATGACTTTATCTGTGTTCCATATAGTCTATTTACGTTGGCATCAATCACAGTTAAACAGCGTCCAAATTTCTCGTAGCTGTCGGCGATTTCTCGGTTATCGATATCAAATGCACCGTTCACATAAACAAGGCTAAACTCGATTTTTTCGTAACCTTCGACGTGAAATGAAGATTCCGTTGCTTCAAATGACGCTTGAACATTATTCATTGCTGTTGACCTTAATACAAATGAAAAATTTGTGAGAATCCAAGACAATATTTCAGATTTACCACAACGCAGCCCAATAACGAACAATGCTTTTTATTGCTCTAGATTCAAAGGCATCCTAATATGA
Organism: aff. Roholtiella sp. LEGE 12411; assembly: GCF_015206995.1. Lineage (GTDB taxonomy): Bacteria > Cyanobacteriota > Cyanobacteriia > Cyanobacteriales > Nostocaceae > Komarekiella. The sequence goes on from NZ_JADEXR010000043.1 coordinate 31,249, forward strand.
GCTTTAACTAAAAAAGCTCACTCATATTACTGACAGGTAATGTTACTACACACTACTTGCTTTAGGTAAATTTTTTCTGCTAACCACTCATCTGCGATCGCCTTACAATCTAGTCAACTAATCCTACTGGCAACATCTTGCTATGGATACTTGCACCTTTCCAGGATTATTGACTTTCAGAAATTAACCCGGAATTCAGATTAATTTCACTATTTCATCTACAATGGCCTTGCCACTGTTCGACTCGGCAAAATTTGTATCATAAAAAACTGTTCAGATTGTTGATATACACCAGGCTTCCATTTAAGATTACAGCCCTGATTCACCTTCAGATCGCTGTTTTTTAGCATTAGTCTCGAACCTTATATCGCTAAACTTGCTACAGTCTGTTTGACTCCGAATAACCGTATAATTTCAGTCTTTTCAGTCAAGTTACTGCTCAGTATTAAAAATACTAACATCATTAACTTATGAAAACTCAGAATTTAGATCTATTCAGAGTTGCTAATGGCAAAACTTGGTACAACTCCACTTTCAGGAGAGATTGCATGGAAAAAGTATTTAAAAAACGGTCTTATTGACTTTATTGTTCCAAAATAAGGCTATTTCAGCTTGAGCCAGCAAATTATGTACTGGTCAATAAATTAGAACAACAATACGAATCATAACATTAAAACAATACGATTCATAACATGTATACTCAGATTCGAGTAAATGCGTACATCGTTAATGAAAAATTATTAAGATTGATGATGTGTCTAACGCTGTAAATTCTTATGCAACAGCCATTTCCCGGTGAAGTATTCGCCAAAACCGCTGATTTTGATGCTGGCATTCGCCAAATCTTACCCCGATACGACGAGATGTTGGAGGTAATTACGCGGTGTCTACATATCACAAATAGTCGCATTTTAGAATTAGGCTGCGGTACAGGCGAACTCAGTCTGAAGATCCTCAACCGTTGGCCAGATGCTCAAATAATTGCTTTAGATTATTCACCCCGAATGCTGGAATTTGCTCAAAACAAAATCACAGCGGCTGGATATCAAAAACAGTGGACTGGAATCCAAGCAGACTTTGGCGAATGGGCAAACAATCCAGAAGGATTGCAGATTGGTAGCAAATTTGATGCTTGTGTATCATCCTTAGCAATTCACCATCTCCAAGACGAGATGAAGTTAAAGTTATTTCAACGAATTGCTACCAGCCTCATTCAAGGTGGTTGTTTTTGGAATGCAGATCCGATATTGCCAGAATCACCTCTGTTAATAGAAATTTACAAAGCAGCGCGAGAGGATTGGGTAGAGCAACAAGGGACTAATTTAGCAGAAATTAACGCCAAACGTAGTATCAGTACTACACAAGGTTATTCGAGTCAAGATCAGCTAGCTACATTGGATGCTCATTTGCAAATGTTGACCAAAGCTGGGTTTAAGACAATAGCAGTACCTTGGAAATATTACGGTTTGGCTGTATTTGGTGGCTGGTTGTGACACTTTAGATATCCGTATTTTAAATTGTCCATTCCCTTTAACCTTTCCTCCTAACCGAAAAGTATTGTTTTGTAGGTATTTTTCTACTTTTTTCAATAATATTGTTGAAGTTACTTTTTATCACTTAGCTTCAAAAGGAGAATATCTTGGATGGCTCGAAACAAAAAGAAATCAGATAAGTTTAACTGTGAGCATCCACTCTACTCTAGATGCCCGATCTGTTGTATTATCCCGCCGCACATGCTGGAGAATGTCGCTGTGAATGGCACTACCCAGCAGCGTAGTTGGGCTTTTCAAACATTAAATGTGTCGGCACAAGTTCGCGGACGACGAAACATTGTAGGTAATATCTCGTTTGCGCCCTCTCCCGGTGAAAAACGCCGTACCATCTACGATGCTAAAAATAGTGAGGAACTGCCTGGTATTTTAGTACGTGGTGAGGGAGATCCTCCTAGCACTGATGAAGCGGTGAATGAAGCTTACGACGCTGCTGGTGCTACTTATGACATGTTTTATGAGTTATTTGAGCGTAATTCTATTGATGATAAGGGTCTGCGTTTAGATTCTAGTGTGCATTATGGTGTCAATTATGACAATGCCTTTTGGAATGGCGACCAGATGGTTTATGGTGATGGAGACCAAGAACTGTTCCAACGCTTCACTAAATGCATTGATGTGATTGGGCATGAGTTAGCTCATGGTGTGACTCAGTATGAAGCAGGTCTACAGTATTATGGCGAACCGGGGGCACTGAATGAATCGTTTTCTGATGTCTTTGGTTCCCTGGTAAAGCAGAAGGCAAAAAATCACACAGTACAAGATGCAGACTGGCTCATCGGAGAAAATCTTTTGATGCCAACTGTCCAAGGTACTGGCATCCGGTCAATGAAAGCACCAGGAACTGCGTATGATGACGCTGTGCTGGGTAAAGACCCCCAACCCGCCCATATCAAAGACAAATACACTGGTGAGGAAGATAACGCTGGGGTACATATAAATTCAGGTATTCCCAACTATGCTTTTTATTTAGCAGCGGTCGAAATTGGTGGCTATGCTTGGGAAAAAGCTGGCAAAATATGGTATGTAAGTTTACGCGATCGCCTGCGTGCCAAAACAGATTTCAAAAAAGCTGCCAACATAACTATCAAAGTTGCTGGAGAACTCTACGGAAATGGCTGTAATGAGCAGAAAGCTGTGCAAAATGCTTGGAAACGGGTAGGAGTCCTGTAGGGTAAGAGTATAATCGCGTCTGTACTCACCACTGATAAATGTATTGTTTGTTGTTGTTAAACTGGGAGAGGAAAGTTTTCATCTCCCAGTCTTTATATTCTCCCCATAAAAAGCACAACGGAGAGCAAAAAAATGCGGATCTCGTTTGAACGCACGGGCGGCTTCGCTGGGATTAGCAAGAAAAAAACCTTTGATACAGCCACTCTCCCGCCAAACGAAGCCCAAGAACTACTCCGACTAGTAGAAGCTGCTGATTTATTTGAGTTACCTGAACAAATTACCTCCTTTAACCCCCAGAGCGATCGCTTTCAATATAAAGTTACAGTGGAAGACAGCGGTACGCAACATACAGTAACGCTCAGTGAGGTAGCATTGCCAGGAACTTTAAGACCGCTGATTGAATGGCTCAATAAAAGTAGAACTTAGCAGGCAAAAGGGCAGTGCTTCGACTTCGCTCAGCAACCGGGGCACAAGGGGAATAAATATTGACTATTGACTCTTGACTATTGACTATTGACTCTTGACTCAGCACTCATTACACATCTTCCCAACCAGTGCCTTTGTAACCATATTCAAAAATTTCTGGATGCAAAATTTCTGCCAAAATTTCCAACGAATCTACTAATCGTGGCCCTGGACGGTTAAAGTAGGCATTGCCATCCGTAATATAAACCCTACCAGATTTAGCAGCGTGTAGTTTTTCCCACTCTGAATGCTGAATTAACAACTGGGCTTCTTGACGAGTGCGATTTAAATCAAAACCGCAAGGCATAAAAACAATCGCATCTGGATTGCTTGCTAACAGTGTTTCCCACGGTAGTATGGGAGAAGGTTGTCCTGTGACGCAAAACAGGGACTGGCCTCCTGCTAAGTTGACTAATTCGGGAATCCAATTTGCAGCTACCATCAAAGGATCAGTCCACTCGATACAGGCGACAGTGGGTAGTTCATTTAAAGAAAGTCCTTGGACTTTTTGCTGACAAATTCTGACGCGGGCTTCTAAGTTTTCTATAACCTTTACCGAGTCTACCTTAAAGGCATTACCTACTCGCTCAATATCAGCCCAAACATCTTTGAGAATATTGGGTTGTAAAGAAATAATTTGGGGTTGACTGTGGACAAGTGTAGTGACTGCCTTTTCAACATCATGGAAACTGACAGCACAGACATCACATTGATCTTGAGTGACTATGTGTGTAGGTTGCAATTGCTCTAAAACATCTGTTTTGATTTGATAAATACTGAGAGCAGATTGCAATAGATCATTTACCTGGTTGTGAATTTCGCTGCTAGAGGCATTGCTGTTTAAGCGTGCTTGGGTACAAATGGGAAGATTTTGGATTTCTGGGGGGTAGTCACATTCATGCGATCGCCCCACAATATTATCAACTAACCCCAGTGCGGCTAAAATCTCTGTTCCACCGGGAATCAGGGAGACGATTCTCACACTACTATCTGTCATTCCTCCACCTCCATAACAGCTGCCATCAGCTTGATCTTCGCAAAATTTGTGTCATTAGGCATCTTTCTACAGGAGAATTCAAGAGGTTCAGGTAGTCAGTACTAAGCAAGAAATTGACTGCTAAATGAACTACCTCTAGGTGGCTTCGCCTGAGCTAGAGGTTTCTACATCCTCTAGCCTGTTAAGCGCGAAATTGCTTTGAGATTTCTGACGCTTCTTTTCCCCTAGTTGCCTCATACTTCCTGCTGGAGAGGGGGTGCGTGAGGTAGAGCTAGTAAGATCAGCGTCTACGAGACTGGTTCCCAATCCCGGTAGATTTCCTTTTGCCCAATAAAGCATAACTTCGGCAGCAGCAATATCTCTATCCTGGGAATATCCACAACTACACTGATGCACTCGAATGTCGAGTGTCTTTTTGTGCTGGTGTCCACATTTAGGGCAGGTTTGAGAAGGCTTTACTTGTGGCGTTGGAACTTCGATAAATACACCACCAATTTGCTCTATTTTGTATTTGATGGTGCTGCGTAACATTCCAAACCCCACGTCAAGAATAGACTTATTTAATCCAGCCTTCTGTTTTTTGCGCTTGCCTTTGTTCGCTTTTCGGGTCATGTTTTTTACTTCTAGCTTTTCAGTTGCAACGAGGCTATTACTGCTGATTATCTCTGCTGCAACTTGGTGTACCCAATTCTGGCGTTGATTACCGACTTTACGAGTCAGCTTGCTAACCTGGGATTGGGCTTTTTTAAACCGCCTAGAAGCTAAAATCTTTTTTCTTCTGTTTGGCGCACGTTTGCGCCTTTTATCCTTAGAGGATTTCTTGATTAGATGTTCTGCATTCCTGAAAAACTTTGGAGGATCAATAATAAGATGATTCTCACCATCAGTAATTGATAATGCTGCATTACACCCTAAGTCAATACCGATAGCACCGATAGGTAAAATCTCTAGCTGTAGAATTTGGTCTAATACGTTGACAGTAATTGAGGCATACCATTTACCATTGCGACAAAGAATGGTACAAGTAGTTGGTTTGCCCCAATACTTAGCCTGTCCACGCATCTGGATACGCCCAATTTTAGACAAATTGAGATACCCGTTCTTGAAAAGTTCTCCGGGGGGATACTCCCCCCGGCAGACTTTTCGCTTTTCGCCATTTGAATCTACCTTAAAACCTGCACAATCGGGATATGTCCATCCTGAGTAATGCCTGATTGACTTGAATCTAGGGCGTTTACCTAAACCCTTGAACCAACGCTCAAAAGCAAAGTCAACACGTTTTAGAGTCGCTTGCAGAGCATGACTAGGAAGTTCCTTGTATTCTATCCAAACCTCTTTAAACGCAGGTAAACAATTCTGTTGCTCAAAATAATCAACCTTGTGGTTGAACTTTTGATATTGAGTAAATCTGTTATTGACTGCGGCATTATACAAGTCCTTGTGGAGCTTTCGGTGATACCGCAAAATTGATTCAGTTTTCTCGTTTGGGTATAACCGGAAAGTCAATCGTCTTGTTGCCACAGTGCGTTTTTGCGAACCTCTAAAAATCTGGTATATTAGTACAATACATCAGACGCGGTTATCTGTCAAATGCTTCCTCGTAAAGGCTCACACGCTATTTTTTCTATTCAGTTGCACTTTATGTTTATTACCAAGTATCGCAAGCATGTAATTACCGCACCGATCCTTGAAAGGATGCACGGAATTTTTGCAAATATTTGCATTAAAACTAATTGCATTTTGGTAGAATTCTCAGGCGAACAAGACCATGTTCATTTGTTGGTAGATTACCATCCAGATAACAATATTTCTGATTTTACTTCTAGTCTAAAATCTGCTAGTAGTAGGATTATTCGTAAAGAATTTAAGGAGCATATTGAAAAGTTCTACTGGAAACCTTTGTTCTGGTCTAGCTCGTATTATGTAGCCTCAAGTGGTGGCGCACCAATTGACAAACTTAGAAAATATATCAAAGAACAGGATGTTTCAACTAAATAAATATAGATTGGTTATTTCCACTTCGTTTCAATAACCCCCTCTGATCCCTACCTTACGAGTACGTTGAAGGTAGGGACTGCCGCCATACGTTCAAAACTCAACAGACTTTACCAAATCCTCCTCCCCCAGGAGTTTCGATCACAAAAACATCCCCGTATTCCATCTCTACTGTTGCTGTGCTGTCTAAATTCTCTTCATTTCCATTCTGACGTTGTATCCAGTTGCGTCCCACAAGTCCAGCTTCCCCACCATTTAAACCGAAGGGAGGAACAACCCGATGACCAGAGAGAATATTAGCTGTCATCGATTCTAAAAACCGAATATGGCGAATAACCCCATTACCGCCATAATGTTTTCCTTTGCCTCCACTATCAGGATGAAGACTAAAGCTTTCTAAAAGTACAGGATAACGGGATTCTAAAACTTCTGGATCAGTTAAGCGGGAGTTAGTCATGTGAGAATGGACACCATCAGTCCCATCAAAATCCATCCCCGCCCCAGAGCCGCCACAAATGGTTTCATAATATTGATAACGGTCATTACCAAAGGTAAAATTATTCATCGTTCCTTGAGAAGCCGCCATCACACCCAAAGCACCATATAAAGCATCAACAATAGTTTGAGAAGTTTCTACATTACCCGCTACTACCGCTGCTGGATAAGTTGGGTTCAGCATACAACCAACTGGAATAATAATTTCTAGAGGGTTAAGACACCCAGCATTCAGAGGAATATTATCATTAACCAAAGTACGGAAGACATATAATACTGCTGCTTGAGTTACGGCTTTTGGAGCATTGAAATTACTATTTAGTTGTTCAGAAGTTCCAGTAAAATCAATAGTCGCACTCCGATTTTCTCGGTGAATTGTCACTTTAACTTGAATTATTGCCCCATTATCCATTTCATAAATAAATGAGCCATCTTTGAGAATATCAATAGCCCTCCTGACTGACTCCTCTGCATTAGCTTGCACCAATTTCATGTAAGCTTGGACAGTCTCAAGTCCGTATTGATCAACCATTTTGCAAAGTTCTTGCACTCCCCTTTTATTAGCAGCAATTTGTGCTTTAAAATCTGCTATGTTTTGGTCAGGGTTACGAGCAGGATAAATATGATTAGAAAAGTGCTGTCTTACTGCAAATTCTCGAAAATTTCCCTCTTCAACCAAGAGAAAATTATCAAAAATAATTCCTTCTTCTTCTACTGTAGTACTGTGAGGAGGCATTGAACCAGGAGTAATTCCACCGATATCAGCTTGGTGTCCACGAGAAGCGACATAGAAGAGGGGAGTGGGAGAGGGGGAGAGGGAGAGGGGGAGATGAAATATGATCGCTGTCCAAAAATACAGGGGTAATTGCTGTTACATCAGGAAGATGTGTTCCGCCATTATAAGGATTATTAGATAGATACACATTACCTGGTTTTAGAGTATCGCCTTGATCATTAATTAAACTGCGGACACTTTCACTCATTGAGCCTAAATGTACAGGAATGTGAGGAGCATTCGCAACTAATAATCCAGAAGAGTCGAAAATAGCGCAGGAAAAATCCAGCCTCTCTTTTATATTTACTGATGTAGCCGTATTTTGGAGAACAATTCCCATTTGTTCGGCGATAAATTGATAGAGATTTTTGAAGATTTCTAACCGGACTGGATCAGGTTGAGTGGTATTCATTGTTGAACCCTATTTGTTTAGATTAAATTATTAGCACGACGGCAATCATCCAGAAGTGCGTTTAGTTCTGCAATAACTTTCCAAGGATTTTTACCTTTAAAAACAGCGCGCACACCGATACCAGCAATTTCCGTCGTCTGATTTCCCGGCACGGAACACACTCCAGCCCCGACTGGTTCGCCTGTTTCCGCCACACGAGCAAGTACAGCGATTCCGCCTGCTGCTAGGCTATTACCAAGACGTTTACCATCTTCTGGGCTTGGTGCAGACTCTCCGTAAGCTTCGTTTTGCACCGTAACTGTAGCAAGCATCTGGGCGTCTGAAACTGGCACGATTAATTCGATGTCCGGTGGAACGGGAAGCAATTGCTCTGAACCAGGAGTGCAAATCATAAGCGGTAAGCGTCCCTCAACAGTGAAACCAGCAGCTACAAGTGCCTCTTCGACAGCAGGTGCAAGGGAAGTAACGTACTCCAAACGCGGTTTTCGTCCGCGACTTTCATAAGCAGCGATTAGTGCTTTGACATCGGTGAGTGACGGTATGGCTGCGTCGTCGGGGATGGCATAGTTAAGAAAGGGATTGGTGCTATGGCGGTTAAAGCTGGCGAGGAAAGGCCCAATCTGCTCAGTGTCACGTTGCTGGCTAGCCGCGAAGCGCAAATATGACTGAATGCGAAAGTCCATAAATGGATAGCCTTTTTATTGTAAAACCGTGTTGAGATTAGTGTAGCGAGGGTAAATATTTTCCAGCACAACAATCAGTTTATAAACGTTGCAAGATTAAATGATTACGTTCAGTTAATCTTGCTTCCCAGTTAGGTTCAACTACAATCGTGCTAATTTTTTCGACAACGATCGCAGGCCCGTTAATACTATCTTGTGGTTGTAAATCTTCGCGTCGATAAACAGGAGTATTATACCATTTATCAGCAGTAAACATCTTGATTATTTCAACATAAATAGGAACTTCATCTATTGGACGGATACGATTAATTAAGGGTTCTTCAGGAGTATCCATCTTCTGAATTACTTCTACTGAAACGGATTCAACAATTAATATTTTATCTAATTGAATGAAACCATAACGAGATTGATGTTCAGTCTCAAACTCTAGTTGCATCTCTGCCACATCATCGGTGAAACCAATAGTCAATATCGAGTTAGTTCCCTCATACTTTAAATTTAGTTTAGTAACTACTTCTTCATGATGTACTTCATTCAACTCACTCCTAGCTTGAATTTCTAAAGACTCCATTAACTGCTGTAGTTGAGGAATGAATGCTTGAGTTAAAGGCTTTTCTACCCCCACTTCTCTAATTGCTCGAACATCAGCTAATCCCATACCGTAAGCAGAAAGAACCCCCGCATAAGGATGAAGAAATATCTTTTTCATCCCTAAAGTGTCAGCAATTAAACATGCAACTTGTCCTCCTGCTCCCCCAAAACAACAAAGCACATATTGACTGACATCATAACCCCGTTGTAGACTAATTTTTTTAATCGCATTTGCCATATTTTCCACTGCGATCGCAATAAATCCAGCGGCTACTTGTTCAGGGGTACGAGTGTTTCCTGTGACAGCCTCAATATCTTGAGCTAATTGTGTAAATCGCTGAATGACAATATCTTTATCTAAAGGTAAGTTACCATCAATTCCGAAGACAGAAGGAAAATACTGCGGGTGAACTTTGCCTAACATGACATTAGCATCAGTAACTGCTAACGGCCCACCGCGTCGGTAACAAGCAGCCCCAGGATTTGAGCCAGCAGATTCCGGCCCGACACGATAACTAAAACCATCAAAAAATAAAATAGAACCGCCGCCAGCAGCAATAGTATTAATTGCTAATACAGGAACTCTCATCCTAACGCCAGCAATTTCCGAATCTAGTTGTCGTTCATACTCTCCTTTAAAGTGAGCAACATCTGTACTTGTTCCTCCCATATCAAAGGTAATTACTAATTCAAAACCTGCTCGTTTACTAGTTTGAACTGCGCCAACAATGCCCCCAGCCGGGCCACTCAAAATGCTATCTTTTCCTTGAAATTGTTCGGCTGCAATTAAACCGCCATCAGACTTCATAAACATTAGTTTTACTCCTGGTAACTGACTAGCTACCTGGTTAACGTAGCGACGCAGAGTAGGAGTTAAATAAGCATCTACAACTGTTGTATCCCCTCGACTCACTAACTTCATTAAAGGGCTAACTTGATGGGATACGGAAATTTGTGTAAAACCGATTTCTGCGGCAATTTTGGTAACTTTTTGTTCGTGATTGGGATAGCGATCGCTGTGCATGAAAACAATAGCACAACTGCGAATACCGATGTTATAAACCGCTTGCAAGTCATTTTTGACTTGTTCAATATTTATAGGGGTTAATTCATTTCCGTGGGTGTCATAGCGTTCATCAATCTCAATCACCTGCTCATAAAGCATGGTTGGTAAAACAATATGACGAGCAAAGATATTAGGACGATTTTGATAGCCTATTCGCAGGGCATCTTTAAAACCTTTAGTAATGACAAGGACGACGCGATCGCCTTTTCTTTCCAACAGTGCATTTGTTGCGACTGTTGTCCCCATTTTTACCACTTCTATTGCTTCACCAGCAATAGGTTCATTACCTGATAAACCAATGATATCCCGAATACCCTGAATAGCTGCATCTTGATATTGCTCAGAATTTTCTGAAAGCAATTTATAGACGATAACCCATTGTTTTTTAAATAAGGGAACAATTAAAAAACGTTCAGGATGTATTGAAAGCCTATCTACGATTATCTGATTATTAGTAACAGCTACAATATCTGTGAATGTACCACCGCGATCGGCAAACACTTTTAACATTACTTCATTCCTCAATGCTCTAAAAGTAGAGTAGCAGTGGAATGAGGAATGTTTCTACTTAACACGTAAAATATTTTTACGATAGATATAAATGGGGTCATGCTGGGATGTATACAAAATGACCCACAATGTCAAAAAATGGAAAAGCAAGTTTTGCAACAATTTTGTGTGGTATTAGACTGCTGACAACTTATACACTTTCCGAATTAGAACAAGTTATTGCCCAAAACTGACCGCTTTACTGCTGCAACTACCAAACTCAGAAAGTCGTATATTTGGTCAGACCCTAAGAAGCACAAGCAGATAGAGAAATTGCTTGACTAACTGTAGACACTGATAAATGTTGGGTAAACTTCGTTCCCACTGCTCCCCGTTTCTCTCATTTTCATAACTAAGCAAGTCACGGCTAAAAAGGAAGGGGAGCCAAAACGCCATAATAAAAAAACTAGAGAAAGTAACATCCATTTCTCTTTTTCTCCATTAATAAATAGGAGTAGTAAGATGGAAGCTTACAAAATAGAAGCTGTTTTAACTGAAGATGGAACTTTGATGCTGCGGGACTTACCTTTTCATGCGGGAGATGCTGTGGAGGTGATTATTCTGTCAGCTAAAACTCCACAACTTCAACAAGCAGCACCTAGCCAACCAGAAACAAATCTTTATCCAATGCGCGGTAAAGTAATCCGTTACGATGATCCAACAGAACCCGTTGCCTTGGAAGATTGGGAAGTTTTGTAATGATCATACTTGATACGCATATCTGGGTTTGGTGGGTTGACGACAACTCCAGACTAAATAAAAAGTATAGGGAGTTGATAGAAGAATATCAACCTTACGGTTTTGGAGTAAGTATTGTTTCTTGTTGGGAAGTCGCCAAATTAGTAGAAAAAAATCGACTAGTTTTTTCTTGTTCAGTTAATGAATGGTTGGAAACAGCTTGCTTTGGTTTATCCCGAAGTACAACTATTAAATTTAACTTTGCCGATAGTGGTTGATTCAACTCAATTAAGTGGATTTCATAGCGACCCTTTTGACCAAGTTATTGTAGCTACAGCAAGAGTTTATGGATGCCCTTTATTAACTGTTGACGCGAAAATCCTTAACTATTCTGGTGTGGAAACGCTTTCATAATGTTCTGAGCAACTATAATTGTTAAAATTTTTCTCGACTCAGTGAAGTATTTCTGATTCTCAGTTCAGGTTATCCTATGGGTGTAGAAAGAATTTCTACAGAGATCACGGCAAGCTATAAAGCAAAAAAAATGAAAGTTTATAGCAAGTACTAAGCTTTTTCGCTCATCATGCTCAAACTATGCATAATTCAGACAAACCTAACGTAAATACGGATGTTATACCCGTTCGAGGGTATCTGTTAACCGAGCAAGTAAATCCTAATAGTCTTAATTTAGACCAACTCAATTCTGTGGAATTGGTAGAGCTGTTTAATAGTGAAGACCAAAAAGCAGTTACAGCAGTCGCAGCGGCTAAAACTCAGTTAGCTGAAGCGATTGAGCGCACCGCAGAGCGTTTGCACCACGGAGGACGCCTGTTTTATGTTGGTGCGGGTACAAGTGGCAGATTAGGTGTGTTAGATGCTGCTGAGTGTCCACCTACTTTCTGTACACCTCCTGAGTTAGTACAAGGGATTATTGCTGGTGGTGCTGGGGCGCTGGTACGCAGTTCCGAGGATTTAGAAGACCGTGCTGAAGATGGTGAAGATGCGATCGCTCAACGACACATTACCCAGTTAGATGTAGTAGTTGGTATTACCGCTGGTGGGACAACGCCATTTGTTCACGGTGCGCTAAACGCCGCTCGTCAGCGGGGAGCTACTACTATTTTTATCGCTTGTGTTCCTGCTGAACAAGTGAGGTTTGATGCTGATGTTGACATTCGCCTGTTAACAGGCCCAGAAGTAATAGCCGGTTCAACTCGCCTGAAAGCCGGTACAGTCACAAAGCTAGCTTTAAATATCTTATCCACCGGAGTGATGGTTAAGCTCGGCAAAGTTTATGGTAATCGCATGGTGGATGTAGCCGTCACAAATCAAAAATTACGCGATCGCGCTTTGCAAATTTTGCAAGATCTCACCGGTTTAAGTCGTGAAGCCGCTGGTTTCTTACTAGAACATAGTGGTAAGTGGGTCAAGCTAGCTCTATTGATGCACTGGACTGGTTTGACAAAAGACGATGGCGATCGGCTTTTATCAGAACATCAAGGTAATCTCCGCGCAGCTGTTGCGAGCTACAAAAACGACAATAATAGACCACAGTAGGGTGAGCATTGTAATGCCCACTCTACAAGCAACGAGGTGATAAACCTAGCTAAACTCGCGAATAACGCAGATGAAGCCTTAGAAGTCGTAACCAGCGCATCCACGCTTTAGAAGGTTGCTCAAAAAATGTGAAAATATCGCCGAAGCCCAGGTTAGTTTTTTGATGGTGTAGCCAGTGTCTCTCAGGAGTCGTGATGAATAGAAGCTGGCATAAAATAGTTACGAGCTTTGGAGTTTGCCAACCCAAGACTACTATATGTCTCCACCATACGTGAAACTGCCCAAACAATAGTCCAAAGATAACGCCAATTGGAGAGTAAGGCCACAGAATCACTGACACAAGCAAATATGGCAGCGCACCCAGAATACCATCTAAAAGAACCTGGGTATTGAATGTTAAAATAGCGTAGTGGCGGAAGTCCTTCTTCCAGGAGTGGTGTGTTTTCAGGTGGAGGCTACCGAAAACATGCTCAGGTATGTGATAAACGAAAGTAGAAAGGAAATCGCCAAGAAACAGTAACAGCCAAGCAACAGCGATAGCCTCAAGCATTTGTACTCCTCAAATTCAGTAAAAAAACTCCACACAGCAAATTCTTTAAATGTCATGCTGAAGGCGATCGCGCGTATGTTGCTCAACCTGGGCTGAAAGACCAAGTTGCAACCAAAATTTGTTTGGTTGGAGATATACAAAGCACTTCCCGATAACAGCGCCCACTAGCGATCGCGTAAATCAGCATCTCTCAACCAAAACTATTTTGCGTATTGTGCGTCTTCGCTTCACTCACTTCTGCTCAGAATATATTATGTGTAGCGAAGTCGCAGTTTTATGAAAAACTCCACCTACAAGGGGATGGGGGATGGGG
>NZ_JADEXR010000257.1 GCF_015206995.1 aff. Roholtiella sp. LEGE 12411
ATTGGGGAGAGAATAATTAATGATAATAACCCTTGACTCTTGACTCTTGACCCTTGACTCTTGACTCTTGACTCTTGACCCTTGACCCTTGACTTTTTTCCCCAGTCCGCAGTACTTAGAGGTTTGCTAAACTTATCAATGAATGTAAATGTATTAGTCCAATAGTAGTAGGTATTGCTAGTTGATGAAAGATTATACTGATTGTCCTGTAAGTTAGAAGTATTTGGCATCTGCCCTGACGGAGAATTCGGCTTGATGTTGCTTTGCCTACGAATTGAAAACTTTGCTCTGATTGACCAACTAGAACTAGAATTTGGCCCTGGACTGAATGTATTGACAGGTGAAACCGGGGCCGGAAAGTCAATTATCTTGGATGCTATTGATGCTGTCTTGGGTGGTAGAGTCTCCAGTCGAGTTATCCGCACTGGGACAAGTCGGGCAATGGTAGAAGCTACTTTCACCTCAACCCCTCCCTTAACCGCTTGGTTGAGCGAACAGGAAATTGATTTGCTCGATGAGAATTCCGTAGTCATTAGCCGTGAAATTACAGCTACTGCTAGTAATATCCGCAGTCGATCGCGGGTGAATGGTGTATTGGTAAATCGCCAAATTATGGGGGGACTGCGCGATCGCCTGGTGGAAATCACAGCTCAAGGTCAAACTGTACAAGTGGGGCAATCAGCTCAAGTGCGCGACTGGTTAGACTTGTATGGCGGGAACTCACTAATGCAGCAGCGCCAAAAGGTTTCCACTACTTTCACTGCTTACCAACAAGCTCATCTAGCACTAGAAAAACGCCGGACATCAGAACGAGAACGTTTACAACAATTCGACTTACTTACCTATCAAGTTCAAGAATTGGGAGCCGCAAACCTCAGCGATTCTCAGGAATTGGAACAGCTGACGCAAGAACGGGAACGCCTAAATCATATCGTCGATTTGCAACAGTTGAGTTACAAGGTTTATCAGGCTTTGTATCAAAATGATCATGAGTCGCCAGCCGCAGCCGATTTATTAGGTGACAGCGAAGCTACATTAAATCACATGGTGGAGTACGATGCTCAATTGCAACCGCTGTTGGATTTGGTGAGGGACGCCCAAACTGCTGTGATGGAAGTAGGACGCCAGATTAATGCTTATGGGGAAGATTTAGAAGCCGATCCTCAGCGTTTGGAGGAAGTAGAACAGAGAATTCAAGAATTAAAACAAATTTGCCGCAAGTATGGCCCAACCCTCACGGAAGCGATCGCCTACTACCAGCGAATTCAGGGAGAATTGGCGGAACTTAACGACACGGAACAATCTATCGAAACTCTAGAACAGCAAGAAAAGGCGTGTTTTGAAAAACTCACCCAAGCCAGCGAGCATTTAACTCAGTTGCGTCGCAAAGCTGCTGCTAATTTAGAATCACGATTACTGTCCGAACTCAAGCCCCTAGCGATGGAAAAGGTACAGTTTCAAGTTGAAATAGTGCCAATTTCCCCAACCACAGCGGGATCTGACAAAATTACTTTTATGTTTAGTCCTAACCCCGGAGAACCGCTGCAACCTCTCACAGAAATTGCCTCTGGCGGTGAAATGAGTCGGTTTTTACTAGCGCTGAAAGCTTGTTTTTCCCAAGCTGGTACTGCGGGAACAATGGTTTTTGATGAAATAGATGTTGGGGTTTCCGGACGAGTAGCCCAAGCGATCGCCGAAAAATTACACCAACTAAGTCAGCGTCATCAAGTACTGTGTGTTACACACCAGCCCTTAGTTGCCGCAATGGCAGACCGTCATTTCCGCGTAGATAAGCAAACTATCAATCAAAGTAAGAGTAAAAAAGCTAACAATGGTAACGCGGAGCAACGTACTGTTGTGCGAGTTACTACCTTGGATAATTTAACCACTCGCCGGGAAGAACTGGCACAGTTAGCTGGTGGTAAATCTGCAACAGATGCGATCGCTTTTGCAGAATCTCTATTATTGCAAGCTGCTAACCACCGTCGCCAGGAGCAGAATTGAGATTAAGTTTCATATATGGTGATTTATACTCCAGAAAATGTATACGTAATTTCTATCAATTGGTTCACTTTTGTTTATCGCTGGCCAAAATAAAAAAGATTGAAATATAGTGATGAAATACAGATAGGATAATCTCCACATCAAGCCACTTGGCAAGAGTCTACGGCTAAGTTTGTTTGCACCTAATCCCCCCTAGTCACTGTCAATAAGCGGGTGGAAATTTGCGAATTGAGATTTGACAAGAATGCAAAAAAAATCAATATTAGTAGCTGAAAATTTAGCCTAAAATTTCTCTTGCTGTAATTAGAGCATAATCATAAATTTTTGGGCTTATTCTTGTTCCTTTACTCATTAAATCATCTAAAATATTCTTGACATTATCAATCAATCCTTGCTCTTTTGCTAATATAATCACTCCAACTAAACCAATAATTGGCAAGCCTCTACTAATAGCAACTTTTCTCCCAGCTTTTTCATCAATTAAAAGTTGTTCTGCTTTTAATTCTTCTGTCAAAATAATTGCCGAACATTCTCCTAAATCTAAGTCTGTTTCTAATTGTAGTTGTTCAATGAGTTGGTTATTACTTATAGAACGAACTTCTAGCAATAACGCTGATTTTACAGCTAAAACTGCGGGATGATTCCCTGTTGTTAATTCTTCATAGACTTGTTGAGGAATTATTACTCTACCAAAAACAGCCTGAAGCAAGTCTAATTTACCAACTTTAGAAAGTTCACTTAATGGGGTTGTATCTGAGACAACAATCATAGATGATTGCCTTGTAATTTCATTTTTGCCTGATTAACTTCTTGCTGAAATTCGTCTAAATTCATACTATCGTCAAATAGAGATATCTCATATTTAGACATTAAATCTATTACGTCTAGTCGAGAAATTCCTAGTAATTGACTAGCCTTACCACTGCTAATTTCTCCATATTTAAGTAGAGTCATCACATAAGCTTCTTTGGCTTTATTTTCTGCTTCTTCTCTGATGGTATTATTAACAGAATGAACGGGAATGGTAAATTCTACTTTAGTCATAATTTCAGAATGTTTTCTTTGTAATATTTCATCTTCAACAGGGTTGATATTATATAAAATATCATTTTTCTATCGGCTAAAGTCGAGTTCTTCGGCGATTCCAACTAAGGGGGATTGACGGAAAAACTCTACGAGTGTGGTGGGTTGTTCTGGGTGGGTGTTCTGTGTAGTCAGGCTTTGGGCAAGGTCTGATAAGGCTTGAATTGACCTATTATCCGCTTGAGGCGACCAGACTGTGGCACTGCTTGAGGCGAGTTGATTTAGAAGTATATTTTCTGCGTCACTTGTTTCTAGTCTACATCCTTCTTCTTTGGCAAAAACTGAAATTAAAATAACCCTTAATCATCCCACAAAATATTTATGCAAGAGTTCTAATGTAGACAGAACGGCCGCAGGACTGATTAAAACAAAAGCTGAGGCTTCAGCTGGAACCGCGAAAAAGAAACATGAAGTATTGGTAGCAAAGGCTACTCAAAAGGTTGTAGAAACGAAGGTGAAAACAACAAAAACAACGAGTATCCAGTTAGAACCAAAGAGTCAAAAACGCAGAAATCTAATTGATATTCAGGGTGCAAATCTTAAGGTGTCAGAACGGCTGCTGATACAAAATATTCAGTTGCATGTTTCTACAGGCGATCGCATTGCTTTTGTCGGCGCGAATGGTTCAGGTAAATCGAGTCTGGCAAAAGCAATTTTAAGGATGAATAAGCTAACAGCAATGTTGGAATCAGGTAAGATTTTGCTTGCACCTGCGATGAAAGCTGTATATTTTGATCAGACTTATGAACTGGTGAATCGAGAGCAGACTATTTTGGAAAATATGCAAACTGCCAATCCTAATCTTAGCTATCAGTTGTTACGTCAACAACTAGGACATTTTATGTTTAAATATGATGACGTTCACAAAACAGCATCCGTACTGAGTGGCGGTGAATTGGCAAGATTAGCGATCGCAATTATTAGCATCTCTGAAATCGAACTGCTGATTCTCGATGAGCCAACTAATAACCTGGATATTGAGACTGTTGAACAAGTGATTGCAGGTATTAATGCGTATCAAGGAGCGCTTTGGGTCATTTCTCACGATCTAGATTTTCTTAGTCGGATTAACATTACCCAAGGTTTTAAGTTGAGTAGACAATCCTTGCAAGTGACAACGTATTTACCCAGTACACCTGAGCAATATTATCAAGAACTTCTAGAATGTCATGATGGATAATATTAGTTATGTTGATTGGCGATCGCGCTTAAGTTCAGGAGTTTAATGCCTGCTTCCAATGATTGACTTTCTAGGGTTAGTAGTGATGCAATTTCATCTAGAGATTTAAATGATACATCAACGTATTTTGCTTCTGATACTACTTGGCCTAAAATTAGACTAAATTAGACTGCTTGTGTCTGTAATACTTTATACCCTAAATAATCCAATCTAAAATGTTTTTATACATACAAGAAATTATCCATAACATAACCGTAATTACCACAAGACATTTTCGATTTTGCCTTTAATTGCTTGTTCAGTGTTGACATCCTCACCGACCTGAAGGTGCGGTGATTCCAAGAATTACTTCTTGGGCTTCCTCTTTCCACGACTCGGCTTACTTAAAGGAGTTTCCCCACTTAAGCAGAGGTCGATGTCTCCAGAGGCG
>NZ_JADEXR010000258.1 GCF_015206995.1 aff. Roholtiella sp. LEGE 12411
TCTTCAAAAAATTTTAAAAGTCATTAACCTTTGTCAGACTTAGCTTGTAGCGCTATATTCTTGTTTGTTATTAGCTCTTTTTTCTCGTTTAAAATACTTTTTTTTCATAAGGGGATCGGTAGAACCGATTTTCTTCTCTCTGCGCCCTCTGCGTCTCTGCGGTTCGTTTCCAACCACCGAATAATCTCATCAGGGAATTCCTGCTTACTTCTACTACTCACCTCAATACAAACGTGTCTAGTAATTGCCTTAGCAACAACCATATCACCAACTGTAATTTCATAAGCAATTTCAAACTTATCAATACTTAATTTTTGGGGGATTAAGCTAATCGCTAACTTATCACCGCAAAACATTGGACGCAAAAAATCCACATTAGCATGAACAATCGGAAAAGCCACAGATGAGTTACTGAAAAAACCCTTGATATTAATACCTGATATCTCTAGAGATTCTTCGTAAGCTTCATGACAAATACTCAAAACATTAGCAAAATAAACTACTCCAGCAGCATCCGTATCTTGAAAGTGAACTGTCCGGTTATAAATGAAAGGCATCTTTCAAAATTTAAAGCATAAAAATAGCAGGTTTATTACCTGCTTTACAATTTTACTGTAACTACAACAATTATTAATTCAAGGGGTAATATATATCTTCAGAACTGGGATTTAGATAAGGATGCTGCAAATCAATTGAGTGCTGTGCAAAATGTTGGTCAATTACCCTCATCCGCTCCTCCATCGCATTCTTACCTTTTTGCCAAGCCTCCAACAAAGCATTAGCTACAATTTGACAACGGTTCATCCCAAAACTTTCTTGCGCCGCAAATTTTTGAGTCGGTTCCTCAGCTAAACTCAGTCCTGGCGCTAAAAACTTTGTGAATAGTGGGATTTCGGTTTGGAAATGGGATTGATGTTCTGTATAAACAGCCTGAAGGATTTTGCGGATAGCTGGATAGTCGTGGAGTTCAAACAAGAGTACCCCTGAATCATAGCGCTCGTATGCAGAGGGGTTGTAGAGAACCTGAAAGCTGAAAGGAATAGCATCTGCATTTAGTTGCTGAGTTAGGCTTTCCATGAGCGCGATCGCACCAGATGGTGTGAAATTAAAATAGATTCTCCCTGCTCCCAAATCCGCATCTGGGTTTTGCTGCTCTTGTCCAACATCACTAACAGCCACGTAACACCCATTTTGCAGTCGATTTTTGGGCATCCAGATGGCTACTAACTCACCCGCCTTGGCAGATTTAATATTGGGTTTTAGATGGCAATCTGGCTCAACGTAAAGTGTCAAACCGCCTTTATTCACTGCCATACTACCATCAGGTTCTTGCCGCAATACCCGCCAACTAGGGTCAAAATAACCTATACCTTGATTAGACTCGTGTAGTTGCTCGTAAAATTCCCAATCAACCCCCAAGACGGAATCGTTTTCTAAATTGTGGCACGGCGTACGTTTTGTGCTGTCAGTATTAACTGCCAAAGTAGTTTGCAGCGAGCCATTGTAATAGACTCCATAAAGAAAGTTTCGCAGCAGCAAAGTGAGATACTTATATTGAAGAGCCGAGGAGGTTTGCTGAAATCTGTCAGCTACTTTAGTCGGCAGAGCAAAGGGATGATAGTTGGGATGGTAAATACAAAAGTTTGACTCAATTTGGATATTGTTAACAATATCGAATAGTGTAGTTAGCAGTTGATTGGTAGAATAATTTAGCATTAATCGATTCAGAACTCAAAATTCAAAATTAAATAAACGCTCTGGGGCAAATATCTTTGCTGCTTATAAAAAGCATAATATTATCAAGTTTTTAACTACAAATAAATTAATAATGTTTATTTGTATAAACCTATAGCTTCATTTTAAATTCTCTGGCTTTAGTTCTAAGCCAATGTAGAGAAAAATAGCATACAGAACAATTCAAAATATCTGAATTATCTTTTAAATTGTTCTGTTCTCTGCTATTAACAACCACGCAGCCGAGTTTTTTCATAAAAAATCTGAAGTACTTGCTGCTGCTTCTCTGGCTGAGGAAGTTTATGAAGGTTTACTACAGGTTTTAATATTTCTGACTCGGACATGCCGAAAATATTGAGTACAGATTGCTCAGGCATGGTAAGCAAATTTTTAGCGACTTGGAGCATACAGATGTCAGCATTATCAAAGTATTTGCGGCACGTAATCATATCCTGAATTTGATGAATCAGTGCTAGTCCAGCAAATTGAATAACGCGCAAAAGAAAATCACGACGGTATTCCAAAATCATGGGAAAAGCATTGAGATAAGCTCTAATTAAGGCAACTATTGAAGGTTGGATAACCTCTAGAGGTGTAATCGCCAAATGCAAAGATTCTTCTAATGCAATGGTGGCGTCTACCACGAGACTAGATAGCCAAATCTCTAAATAGCTTGCTAGTAAAGTTCCTAAATCAAATGCCGGATCTCCCCAAGAGCAAGCTTCCCAGTCAATTAGCCGCACCAGACAATTGTCTAGCTGCTGCCATCTGGAATGAACCAAAATATTATTCAACTTTAAATCGTTATGAGTTAAGCAGCAAGGATGCCACTCATTTGCTAAATCAGCAATTGCTGATTCTAAACTCTCGTAGCGCTGATAGAGAACATAAAATTTCAGCGCATCGGTGGGAACTGTACCAAAAATCTCTGGACTAATTGACCCTATTCCTTGCGCCGGATTGTAATAGCCATAGCGAAACTGTCCTTGAGGAGCAGTGGCCATAAAATCGCTATATTCGCGGCGATTGAAGGTTGCACGATGCAGCCCAGCCAAAGTAGTGCCAATAGAGGAGGCAATTTCTGGTTGAAAAATATCGTTTTTGTGATATACCTTCCCAAGCTCAAGGTATTCACTTAAGTAATTGCGGACAAGAATAGAATTTTCCTCATCAAAGTGCAGCACTAATGATGCGATCGCAGAAATGTTGCCTAAAACCGGAAACTGCTGAAGTAACTGATGAAATAGCCACTCATTAAAAAACTCGTGCGGCATTCCATCATTATTAATACTACGTTCTTGTTTAACCAGCAGTTTACGGTTATCTGCCAGAGTCACCAGTAAATTGCAATTCTTCTTACTACTTTCCGGTAACTCAGATTTATTTACTGCGCCATCTTCTGAGCTACACAGACCTGCATCTTGCAGATACTGGATAACGTTATGAGAAGACAGTGATAATACCATGTATTATTTCCTAGTTCCTAAAATTGCGGAGAGAATTACCTATATCGGGATTGGCTTAGCTTTAGCCGTTTTCGGTAGATAGCAACTAGTGTGTGAATAACAATAACGATTAGTACAATCTACTAATATCCCATCTGTCTGATAAAAACCTGCCAAAATGGCATGAAACCCTTTACCTTTTCTTTAAAATTTGCTCCAATATCCCATCAAGTCTTTAAATTTTTCATCATAGTGACTTGTATCCATCTAAAAGTAGAGTTTGATCAAGATCAATGTCGCCAAAAACAAAATGATTAGCCGTAGATGTTATTTGCTGTTAAGTAATCATTGACAAATGAAGATGTTTGTTTATGCTTATCTGATGGAAAAATGTAGTAATAATAACAACTATGTAAACTGAGAAATAGCGAAAAATCTCAGAGTTTATTCGCATCAAAAAGCATGGCATTTAACCCTATTATTTTTATTTATCATCACAAAGCTAGGAAAACCGGACATTTTAGGCGGTGAATAATTAATTTTTTTTCATATTTGATTATTTGCTACCTTGGTGCCTCAGTAATATATTAATTTTGTCATTAATAAGCTATTAACAAGCGTAGACGCGTAGCTATGTAGACAACACAGTATTTGTACTTTTGTCAAGTATGGTTGTTTAATGGTTCGCCGCAGCCATCGCAGTCATTGTCTAAGCCATGACTGAAAATTAGCTGTATCTCTGACTGCGTTAGAACCTTGGCGCGTCCATGCCGATTTATTTTCATCGTTAGACTGTAGACCCTGTAATCCACAGCCTACAATGTTTTTGACCAGGTTTTTTGAAAATTTTACTCTATCAATTTCTGTTATGTTACGATCAAAGCATCAACCTGTACAGACTTAATGTACAGGTTAAGCGAAAATGTACTTAATTCAATTTACAAGTACAAAGGAAACTTTTGATACTTATGGTTTTGAACACTTATACTTACACACAAGCACGACAAAAGCTGTCTGAACTGTGCCAGAAAGTTACTTCAGAACGCGATTTTGTAATCATTACACGTCGTAATGCTGAAAATGTAGCTTTAATACCTGTTGATGAACTTTCTAGTATTCTAGAAACGGCTCATCTTTTACGTTCCCCCCGTAACGCTGAACGTTTACTAACAGCTTTAAATCGAGCTAAATCAGGAGTTGTGAAATCTCAAAGCTTGGATGATCTTAGTAAGGAGTTAGGATTTGACCAAGAAGAAGAACTTCAAAAACCAATCAAAACGGTTCTTCAGTACTTGTTATGCCAAATTATTAGCAATTCAATGTAATAATATGTTGAAAAATATCTCCATTAATAGCTAAAGCTATTAATGGAGATGACATACAAGGCATTTTTATTGTTTGCTG
>NZ_JADEXR010000259.1 GCF_015206995.1 aff. Roholtiella sp. LEGE 12411
GGTTGTGAAAAAACCTGTATCAAAGTTTCGCTCCAAAAAACCAAAGCACAGAGGTACTGGACAGCGAGTTGAGGCTCCAAATTTTCACATCATCAATAACGCTTTTAGCCTTAACTGAACCGTATTGTAATATAATCCAGAGTTTTTGCATAATAATATACACGAATCCAATTAAAACCCTGGTGTTTACCAAGGGCTATATTTTCTCAATTTCAATAGTTGGCCTTACGAACTTATTTTTGTTATGCTATATTAAACGTAGTCGTTATGAGTTTATATAACTATGACTAACCCGACTGTAGAAAACTTAGTAATTATCGGTTCTGGGCCAGCAGGGTATACAGCTGCCATCTATGCAGGACGAGCTAACCTCAAACCCGTTGTATTTGAAGGTTTCCAAGCGGGGGGTTTGCCTGGTGGGCAATTAATGACAACGACGGAAGTCGAGAATTTTCCTGGGTTTCCCCAAGGGATTACTGGGCCGGAACTGATGGATCAGATGAAGGCGCAGGCGGAACGCTGGGGGGCTGAACTATATACTGAGGATGTGATCTCAGTTGATTTGAGTCAGCGTCCGTTTACTGTGCGATCGCAAGAAAGGGAAGTTCAAACCAACAGTCTGGTGATTGCGACTGGTGCAACGGCAAAACGTTTAGGTTTACCCAACGAACATGAATTTTGGAGTAGAGGGATCTCGGCTTGTGCAATCTGCGATGGTGCTACCCCAATTTTCCACGGTGCAGAACTTGCTGTGATTGGTGCTGGTGACTCGGCGGCAGAAGAGTCCATTTACCTCACCAAATACGGCTCTAAGGTAAATATGCTGGTGCGTTCTGATAAAATGCGGGCTTCTAAAGCCATGCAAGACCGGGTTTTGAGTAACCCAAAAATCCAAGTGCATTGGAACACGGAAGCCGTGGATATCTTCGGTAACGGTCACATGGAAGGCGTGAAAGTGCGCAATATCAAAACTGGTGAAGAAAGCAAATTACACGCTAAGGGTTTATTCTACGCCATTGGTCACAGTCCCAACACCTCCCTATTTAAAGGGCAATTAGAACTGGATGAGGTGGGTTATGTTGTCACCAAGCACGGTACTGTAGAAACGAGTGTAGAAGGCGTTTTTGCTGCTGGCGATGTGCAAGATCATGAGTTTCGTCAAGCAATTACAGCTGCGGGTACTGGCTGTATGGCGGCGATGTTGGCAGAACGTTGGTTGTCTTCCAGTGGTTTAATTCAAGAATTCCATCAACAGCCAGAAACAGCAAATAATGAATTAGAACATCAGCCAGCAGCGAAGAAAACTGAAGCTGAGGAAGAAGCTGGATTTAATTTAAATGCAACGCGCCATGAAGGTGGCTATGCTTTACGGAAGTTGTTCCATGAAAGCGATCGCCTACTCTTTGTAAAATATGTCGCTCCTGGCTGCGGCCCTTGTCATACCCTCAAGCCAATTTTAAACAAAGTAGTGGATGAATTTGACGGCAAAATTCACTTTGTAGAAATTGACATCGACAAAGATCGAGATATTGCTGAGAATGCTAACGTGACAGGAACACCGACGATTCAATTGTTCAAAAATAAGGAACTGGTGAAGGAAATTAAAGGCGTCAAACAAAAGAGTGAATACCGCCAGTTGATTGAAAGTAATCTTTAGGGAATGGGGCATAGGGAATGGGGCATAGGGCATAGGGCATAGGGCATAGGGAATGGGGCATAGGGAATGGGGCATAGGGAATGGGGCATAGGGCATAGGGAATGGAGAAGACTTTTCCCTAGTGCCTATTACCTACTACTGTTCGCTTAAGTGGTAGCTTTGATTTATAGTGTGTTTTATAACTTAGGTGACAGCATATCCAGTGTGTTGCATAACATTTGGCGGGTGAAATCCCAAGACAATTTTTCATTTGGGAATTCCTGCTAATACTAATTTGTAGGTTACGCCATCTTCTGTGTCATCTCGTTGCACCCAAATTTTGCCATCAATTGTTTTGTTTACTCAATCTCCAATCTGATATGTAAAATGGTCAGCGTATCTTGATCCAGGCGATCGCTCATGGCCATTACAAAACCACATCTGCCAAAATTTTTACGCTCAGCCAGCAGTCCCAACCTTTCTCAACAACTAATGCTCATAGGGTTAGCCATTACCCTCTTTTTCATTTTCTTGGCATTCTTGGCTCCCGTATTCCAAAATTGGGGATGGCTGCAAAACCCCAAGGATTTCCTCTCCAATCCAATTCACGAGCTACCCTCAGCTAAACATTGGTTTGGAACCAGTCGCCTGGGCTATGATGTCTTTTCTCGGACAGTATTTGGCGCTCAAGCCGCTTTGCAAGTGGTGATTTTGGCAACAGCGCTGAGTATGATTATCGGTGTGCCTTTGGGTATGCTGAGTGGCTATCTCGGCGGTAAGTTGGATAGGGTGTTGCTATTTCTTATGGATAGCATTTATACTTTACCAGGGTTACTCTTGTCTGTAACGCTGGCTTTTGTAGTAGGGCGTGGAATAATTAACGCAGCGATCGCAATCAGCATTGCTTACATCCCTCAATACTACCGTGTTGTCCGCAACCACACCGTTAGTGTGAAAACTGAAGTATTCATTGAAGCTGCTCAAGCAATGGGCGCTTCTACTTGGATTGTGCTGTCTCGATATCTATTTTTCAACGTCATTCAAAGCGTACCCGTACTATTCACGCTCAACGCCGCTGATGCAATTTTGGTGTTGGGCGGTTTGGGTTTTTTAGGACTAGGACTTCCAGAAGAAGTGCCAGAATGGGGACATGATTTAAAACAAGCGCTAGAAGCCTTACCTACTGGCATTTGGTGGACTACCCTTTTCCCTGGTTTAGCGATG
The DNA here is from genome assembly GCF_015206995.1 of aff. Roholtiella sp. LEGE 12411. Classification (GTDB taxonomy): domain Bacteria; phylum Cyanobacteriota; class Cyanobacteriia; order Cyanobacteriales; family Nostocaceae; genus Komarekiella. The sequence continues at coordinate 2,861 of NZ_JADEXR010000259.1, forward strand.
ACATGCATGGTGGTAGGGTTATCACTACTGGGTGAGGGGTTAAACGAATTTGTCAATCCTCGGTTACGGCGAGAAAATAGAATCCGAAAGTAGTCAATGGTCATTGGTCATTGGTCAATAACAAATGACAAAGCGCAAAGGACAAATGACAAATGACAAAGAACAAATAACAATAGAGAGATTTACGTGAAAGATAACCTGACGTTAATTGCCGCTGCTACTGGTGGATTTGTACTTTCCGTCGCTTTGGCTGGTATCTTAAGAGGTGCTCCAATTACAGCTTGGCAGGAGCAATCGAGTTTTCGTTCATCCCCAGTGGCAAATGTGCGAATTATTAATAATGACAGATAAAAAACTCTACGCCACTTGCTCTAGGTGAGTTTTTGGGCATGGGGAATGGGGAATTGGGCATTGGAAGGAGCAAGCACATCGGCCCTATGCCCACTTTCATGAGCGTGGTTTCCCGTCGCTTTTGATGAACACAGATACACACATAAAACTTACGCAAGAACTCCCTGAAACTATTATTCCTCCGTGTCGCGCCGCGTAAGTCCTGACACAGATATTTTTTTATCTGTGTTTATTTGTGTTCATCTGTGGTTGTATACAAATAAAGATTTTGGATTGGCCATTGTGGATCAAATAGTTGGCATTGATGTGGGGGGAACAGCGATTAAGTTGGGGCGTTTTACACCTGATGGTAAGTGTTTACAATCTTTGATTGTGGCAACTCCCCAACCAACAACGCCAGCAGCGGTGGTGGCGGTAATGCTGGATGCGATCGCCCAAATTGATCCAGATAATCAAACAGTTGCTATTGGTGTTGGTACTCCTGGCCCTGCCGATGCCACAGGACGTATTGCCAAAATTGCTATTAACTTGGCAGGATGGCGCGATGTGCCTTTAGCAGACTGGTTAGAAATTAAAACTGGCAAACCCACTGTTATCGCTAACGATGCTAACTGCGCGGGACTAGGAGAAGCTTGGTTGGGTGCTGGCCGCCACTTTCAAAATCTAATTCTCCTGACTTTAGGAACTGGGGTTGGTGGCGCAATTATTCTGGATGGCAAACTATTTGTTGGGCATCAAGGAGCAGCTGGAGAATTAGGTTTAATTACATTCAACCCCAATGGGCCAATATGTAATAGCGGCAATCAAGGCTCTCTGGAACAGTATGCTTCAGTCAATGCGATTCGTCGCCGCACTCTGAGGGAAGCAGCAGAATTGGGCGCTCTGGCCCAAGCAGGAGATGCCGAAGCATTGACTTTTTGGCAACAATATGGTATTGATTTGGCTATTGGTTTGACAAGTTTGATTTATGTGCTGACACCAGAAGCGATCGTGATTGGTGGTGGTGTCTGTGCCAGCTTTGAGTTTTTCTTACCAGCTATGAAGGCAGAAATTGAGAAGCGAGTAATGCCCACATCACGCACGGGGTTACAAATTTTGCCAGCGGAGTTGGGCAACTTTGCTGGGATAGTGGGTGCAGCAAAGTTAGCATGGCAACGCTATTCGGGATCTTAAGATTATGGTTCAAATAATCCCAGCCAGAGACATCAGTCTTTAAGAATTAGAAGAAAAATTTTTCAACTGACTACAGACACCAACTTTTTTCCAGAATGGACAGAGAATTTACCAATTATGAAAATATCCCCATGCCCCATGCCCCATGCC
>NZ_JADEXR010000260.1 GCF_015206995.1 aff. Roholtiella sp. LEGE 12411
AACAATAAGTTGAAGCTGATTAAAAGGCTAGGTTATGGCTTTCGTAATTTCGCAAACTTTCGATTGCGCTGCCTATTATCTTGGCACTTTAGTGTTAAATCTCCATAAGGGGATCGGTAGAACCCTTAATATTAATATTATCAATTTCTCAGGGGAGCCGAAAAATGCCGCAACCAGTAGCAAGGACTATCATGCTATCTGAGAAGCAACATCATTTGCTCTCTCAAATAACTCGTGCTCACACAAACCCTTCTCGATTAGTCCAACGGGCACAGTTGGTATTGTACGCGGGTTCATCTATGACAAATACGGAAATTTCGTTGTTGTTAGGACTAACACGCAACCGTGTCAGGCTATGGCGAAACCGATGGCAAGATGCAGCTATATTATTGAACCAAGCGGAATCGGAGGGTATGGATGATCAAGCATTGCGTAGAAAAATTATTTTGGTTCTTATGGACGAACAGCGACGAGGCAATCCAGGGAAATTTAGCCTCGAAGAAATAGTACAAATTGTTGCACTTGCTTGTGAACTTCCAGCAACTTCAGAACTTCCCGTAACCCATTGGACACCAACTGAGCTAGCACGTATTGCAATCAAACGGGGAATAGTTACAGAAATTTCGCCACGGAGTGTGGGTCGTTTTTTAAAATCAAGTGATGTTAAAACCACACTTAAATCGCTATTGGCTAAATGCAAATCCTAAAAACCCAGAAACATTTAAACAAGAGTCCAATCAAATTTGCCAGCTATACCAACAGGCACAGGCTTTAAGTACCAATAACATACATATCATAAGTACTGATGAAATGACTAAACGTAATTGCGAATTGCGAATTGGTTTAATCGTACATTCGCAAAGCCATTTGTTTGGAAGTTTTTAGGCTATCCTGACACTGCCTCAACTGGTTAGTTATTTCTGCCGCGATGCACTAGGAGCTGGTTTTCTAAGGAAAAGCGATCGCTAAAATTGTGTAATTTCAGAAGATATGAAGGAAGCCCTTGTATAGCAAGGGCTTCGGGCTTAATGTACAATTTTTTACTTTGGGCACAGTGACCCCAAAGGGATGAGCAGTGAACAAGTACAAATAAGTTCGGAGTGAATTGATGATATTCCAGTGATAGCGGAGTGACTTATTCAGATGGAGTAAGTATTTCTAATCCACCCGTTTACTAAGTAAAGGTTAATCTCATGCTCAAGAGAATAAGTAAAATTTTAAGACCTAAAAAATAGACATGTACATCAAAAAGAATGTTCATATATCTGTTGCCGAAATTGAGTAAGCTTAACGAAGAAGCAGCTTCTACAATACGGTTTATCTGTAAGAGTGGGTTGAACTAGATATTTATTAAGCTGGTTTAACCCGCCCCTACTTAAAATATCAATTGATAATAATTTTTAAGCTTATATTATGTATAAACTTAGATGTTTGCCTAAGCAGTGTTATGTGTTTTTTAGGCTGTGCTGTAATGCCGAACTTTTCTTTTTTAGATAGTGAAACGGGGTTGAGCATAAAGCAATTTGTCCGCCAATGCCAAGTGTGATCACGTTATACTCCCTGAAAAAACTCTGAGAAAACTTTTTATGATTTTTTCTTTACACACTACGATAATCCTAAGTAGTAATTTGTATATCTTGCTCCATCACAGAAATGAAATGACTAGACTAAATTCTGGGAAGAAAGGAGAAAACCTGGCAGACACAGACTAGTTTGAATTTACACAAAAAGGTACATGCTATGACTCATAACATTACTAGTTACCAAACACAAATGAGCAAGAAAATCAATAATGAACAAATTGAGCAAATTGTAAAAGCAATCATTGCAGGCAAGTATTCCTGGGCATGTGTTTTAATCCTGCGTTTTGCTGGCTATAACCCCATAGACTACATACCCTACCGTACCTACATTAGATTGCTCAAAAACAACTGCTTAGTTGCAAGCTCAAAGCAAAATAAAACTGATAGTGCGACGGTAGAAGCATTTGACCTCAAATCAACCTGGATTCAGTTCTGAATAAGGGAAAAGTTGATGTTATGCCCAGTTGGAAAAAATAGTATTTCGTCATGGTGAGCGTAGCGTAGTGCAGCATCGTCCACAAGAGAAAAAAAATATTTCAAAAGATTCCCCTGTTAGCTCAAAATGGCAAGCAATGACAACTTTGTATTAGCACAAATATAAGTGAATGCCAGCAATTGAACTTCCCATCCACAGCAGCTTATGACTTACTCCGCTACTACCCCTAATAGCCGTTTACAACCCATTATCAAAGAAATAGTGTGGCAGAAAAAGTATGAAGTCGCACAGATTCAGCAAGAGATGACTTGGGCTTCTTTTCAACGTCAGGTAACTGCTGCTCCAACCGTACGAGATTTCTTCACTGCTTTGCAGCAGAATCCTTATCGTCCCTGCATCATTGCAGAGGTGAAAAAAACATCTTTAACTCAAGACATTATTAGAGCAGACTTTGATCCAGTAGCGATCGCCAGAGCTTATCAACGTGGTGGCGCAACTTGTATTTCTGTCAGCACTGACCAGAAGTTTTTTCAGGGCAGTTTTGAGAATTTGCGTGCTATCCGCCACCGGGTATCACTGCCACTATTGTGCAAGGACTTCATCTTAGACCCGTGCCAAATTTATTTAGCACGGGCAGCAGGTGCAGATGCCGTTTTATTGATCGCAGCAATTCTCTCAGATAGAGAACTCCAAGACTTTTTAGGAGTGATCCACTATTTGGGAATGAATGCTTTAGTAGAAGTACATACCTTAGCTGAACTGGATCGAGTACTAAAGCTTGATGACCTACGTTTAGTAGGAATTAACAACCGCAGTCTAGAAGATTTTAGCATCGATATCAGCACCACTCAGCAACTACTAGCAGCTAGGCGATCGCAACTTCAAAGCTTGGGCATTATCGTCGTTAGTGAATCTGGACTGTATACACCTGCTGATTTATCTCTTGTCGTTGAGGCTGGTACACAAGCAGTTTTAATGGGAGAATCTTTAGTAAAAGAGGAAGATTTAGAGCTGGCTGTGCGTAGTTTGCTTAGATTTAATTCTTCTACTCACAATGACCTTTTCAAAAAGGGGGTAAAGGGAAGATAGCCTGAGAACCCGTGGAATTTTTATTATCCTCTTGCATCATGATAACTATACTAAATACCAATTTTATCTTAATAAGAACTGACTCCCACCAACTATGAATGATAGGGCGATCGTGTACAGTATTGTTGACGAACCCATCAATTGTCGATTGAAGATTTTTTGCCTTTTCAAAGAACAATATCGTCATCGCAGAAAATGTTTTGGCTTGCGATGTAATTTTATTGCTAGACTTATAAACTATGAACTTACCTTGTTTTCTTGATTCGTACAAGAGGTCTATTGTGTATGTCTGCTCCTTGACAAACAATCTCCATAGAGCCAGCGTCAGCAGTTCCAGGTTTTGGAAAAATCTCTCGTTCGGTTTTATTATCACTAGTCAACTGTCCAGTTGATGTGTAAAGAGAAACTCTTTTTGTAAACAATCTATTTTCATTACAGGAAGCACGAAGAGTTGTTTTTACTGTTTTGTCACCATATTTGTGTAAAAGTATATACTCGGTTCCTTTGATAGATGATAAATCTAGCGTAATTGGATTTCCATGATTATCCGCACCAACTTCAATATAAATGTAGTTATTAGTTGTTTGAGCGCTCACTTTACCACTAAATGACAATGCGATTACTGCTACTACACTACTAAATCTCTGCAAAAACATAAGTATTAAAGAAGCAAAACTGTACATCATTTTTATACTTATTAATATGATTTTGAGCGCAGTGAAACCACTGTAAATCTAGTTTTTGCAGATACACCAAGATTATATCTACCTACACCTGTCCCCGCTAATTACATAACTCTAGTTCTGAAAGTCTGCCCAGTATGGCTAGAAAGGATGATTTGGCTTAACTTTGGTTATGGGAGTGCTTAGCTCGACTTTATCCAAAATTAATAACTCGGCTTTCTTGATTCGGCAAAACCCCTGGCTTTTTGGCAAATACTTTTTCCATATCACTGATTTGCGCTCAAGTCCAAAAACTAAAACTACCTTTCCACAATGCTTTTAGCGTCGGGTTTTGGGTTGCGTAAAAATGGATAAAGTCGAGCTTAGAGGATGTTTGAAAAGTAAGAAAGCTCACGTAACAGTATCCTGTCATTAGATAGGACTTACGCAAAAAAACTCTCAAACTCTCATTTCTCCATCCCTTTGGTTGGTACTGGCAAATAGAATAATTGTCTACCCCGAAGTATTGAGGGGATACAGATTAAAGAATAGTAGAGTCAAAAACCCATGTTTTGTAGTGATTTGAAGGGAGGCTGAAAAGAGTGTGTAAGAAAAAAAGGAGAAAGTAGTTGACAAAGTGATGTGCGCTCGCTATATTGAATAAG
>NZ_JADEXR010000044.1 GCF_015206995.1 aff. Roholtiella sp. LEGE 12411
GGCATGGGGCGTGGGGCGTGGGGTATTGGAGATTGTATTAGGTAGGGATTAGTGGATTGAATATTGGATTGAGGATTAGATCCTAACCCTCAACGTAAGCCTGACAATTGGGAAGAGGTATTTGGGGATGGTGAGTTTGGAGATTTCATCAAACCAATCTTTGATACCCTTGACCTTTACTACAGCCAAGGAATTGACCCAAGAGCGATCGCTATCTCGTTCAAGCAGTTAGCGGAGAATAACCCAGAGGCAGATTTGCGAAGACAAAATGAGCGAACTTACAGCTATAACTGTCACATCCCAAAGAAACGGATATATTTAGTACATAAGAACTAATGATTGAGAACCTCGTTATTTATTGCTGATTATGGAGAATACATTTGAGCAATTTTTCTATCCCAAATGTGTTTTTTCTAGATCAATGTAATTTTTTACTCTTCTTACCTAAATTTACTTCCGTAATAACCGATTGTGACAGTTAAGTGTGCGGAATGTGGGTTAAAAGAATTCTTGCCCAATGCCCCATGCCCAATCCCCAATGCCCGAATCAAAATAAATATAAATACTAGTAAATTTACTGAAGACAACTCTTGAGTTGCTCACATAAATTTAAAAGTTATTTATAGGACGTTATTTTTGTAGGGATTTACTTAGGTAGAAAATTATGATAAGTTTACCTTGAATATCAAAAATTAAACAATTTCGGCGCCAATTTTTACAAATCAGCCTTTGTGCTGTACTTTCTGACAAACATGCCTCTAATAAGCAAGTTAATACAGAAAACCAATTTGTATAAAATTATGTAACATTAACTACTTGATAATCTACTCTCAACCTTAAGTTGCGATAATTTTTTTAAGATAATTAATAACGGTGGACATACTGTTAACAAGCAATATGAATGCAGGTCTGCAATTAGATAAAGTCGCTCTTTGGGCTTATACGCATCTGCACGCGCTGGCTACCACAAAAGCTTTGCATCTGGCAAAACACCAAGTACTGTCGTTGTGGGTAAAAGAGATGGTTATTGTTGAGGCGATTGAGCAACGTTCACGCTCGATGATCGCAGAGTTAGGAGATGGGATCTGGGAGTTGTTTTAATTCTTCCTCCGTAAATTGTAATTTTGATTCCTGACTCCACACTTTTAAGTTGTGAATTGTTTTGATATGACTTATACCAAGAACGCCTTGCCTGAATTTCTTACTGCTTTGGAGGGTTTTGACCAACTACCAGAGGAGGCGATCGCCAATCTATCACAACAATTACAGGCTTGGCGCTATCGCATCGGTCAAAAAATCATCGGTAAAGACCAACTCCCTGAACAAGTAACAATTATTTACGAGGGACAAGTACGCCTGTTGGGTTATGATCCCCACACGCAAATGCCAATTACCTTAAAATTGCTGCAACCAGGAGCAATTATCGGCGAAATTGGTTTGTTACGTCAGGTCGCTTGCGAGACAGCGATCGCCTCTACCGAACTAGTATGTTTAAGCTTGAGTGCTGCTGAATATTTCAATCTCCTCTCTTCATACCCAGATTTTGCCAATATTCGCAAAAACAACAGTTCTTTAGTAGAAATTTTTGATATTCTCAGCCTACAGTTGGCACAGCAAGCTAATGCTGCTTTAAATCTCAAAGACCTGACTGAGAAAGCTTTAGCAGGAGCAAAAATACATTACCTTCAGCCAGGAAAAACTCCATTCAACCAATTGGATAGTGAAAACATCTGGTTTGTTAGTGGTAGTGGTACAGTTACAAATTTCCCTGTTGGCTCTCGCTTAGAATTGAGCGATGCAACAGACGTGATTGATGTTGTTGGGCGAAGTCCCGCACGTTTGATTGGTGTACGACCGTTAGATTTGTTCTTGCTTGATAATAATCAGGTAGAGCTTGAAGTAAATGTAAATGACACCGAACCAAATGGCACAGATGAGCTAGAAATTCCCTACGCCTCAACCGCAGAAGCTCCCCACTCAGACCCTTATGCGTCACAAGATAGACAAAAACATAAAAAATTCCCGTTTGTTCGTGGTAAGGGAGAATTAAATACCGCCTTCGCCTGTTTTCAAATGCTCACGAAGCACTTGGAAATGCCATTTCGTCGGGAGGTGGTTCGCCGCATCTTAACTGAGCAAATCAAACGCCAGGGTACTATATCTTTTCAAGTTACTGCTTATTTAGCAGAGTTAATTGGACTCAAAGCGCAGTTAATAGATTTACCCATCGCCTCAGTGACGCGCATTCCCACACCCGCGCTGATTCGCTATGGTGATAGTTTTGCAGTCTTATATGCAGCAGATGCGAGCACTATTGTTGTGGGTGTACCATCTCAAGGAATTGTGCGGTGCAAACCCTCTCAATTCGTTGACCAATTAGATGTTGATGAAACCAATTTACCGCCGCAAGTCAGGGTATTGCTGCTCGCTTCCACCAAAGATACACCCAAAGAGCGCTTTGGTTTGCGGTGGTTTTTGCCCTATTTATCACGTCACCGCCGAGTCCTAATAGAAGTCTTTATTGCTTCCTTTTTCGTGCAGTTAGCAGCGCTAGCAAATCCGCTAGTCGTTCAGTTAATTATCGACAAAGTTATCGCTCAAAACAGTATTAGTACTCTGCATATTTTGGGCATTCTGCTATTAGTAGTAGGACTATTTGAAGCAGTATTGACCACCTTGCGAACTTACTTATTTGTCGATACTACAAACCGCATCGATATGGGTTTGGGGTCACAAATTATTGACCATTTACTACGCTTACCGCTGCGCTATTTTGAACGCCGACCAGTGGGTGAGTTGGCTACTCGGATCAACGAATTAGAAAATATCCGCCAGTTTCTCACAGGTACTGCTTTAACAGTAGGATTGGATGCTGTCTTTTCGGTAGTTTATATCGGTGTGATGCTGATTTATAGTTGGCAACTAACCTTGGTAGGTTTAGGCACAATTCCAGTGTTTGTGATTATCACTTTAATGGCCTCGCCGACCATTAGCAGACAATTACGTGCTAAAGCCGAACGCAACTCCGAAACTCAATCTTATTTAGTTGAAGTAATGTCGGGGATTCAAACGGTAAAAGCACAAAATATTGAATTGCGATCGCGCTTTTCTTGGCAAGAGCGTTATGCTCGTTTTGTAGCAGCAGGCTTTAAAACCGTTGTAACTTCTACCCTGGCCAATTCTACCAGCAACTTTCTCAATAAACTCAGCAGCTTAATGGTTTTGTGGGTGGGAGCTTATCTGGTACTCAAAGGAGAGTTAACTTTAGGCGAATTAATTGCCTTTAGAATCATATCGGGTTACGTTACAAGTCCCATATTACGCCTAGCTCAACTTTGGCAGAGCTTCCAAGAAACTGCATTGTCTTTAGAGCGTTTAAGTGATATCGTCGATACGCCCCAAGAAGCAGAAACAGACCGTCAAAATATTCCCTTACCTACGATCGTCGGAGCAGTGAAATATGAGAATGTTTCCTTCCGATTTGCGCCGAGTGGGCCTCTACAACTGATTAATGTCAATCTAGAATTTGCTCCCGGAAAATTTGTCGGCATCGTCGGCCAAAGTGGCTCTGGTAAAAGTACGATGATGAAGTTACTGCTGAGGCTTTACGAAACAGAGTCTGGCAGAATTTTGATTGATGGTTACGACATTTCCAAGGTAGAGCTTTATTCGTTACGGCGACAGGTTGGTGTAGTTCCCCAAGAGTCGCTGTTATTTGATGGCACAGTTCAGGAAAATATTGCCTTGACAAATCCCGATGCTACAACCGAGGAAATTATTGAAGCGGCTAGGGTTGCCGCTGCCCACGAATTTATTATGAGCTTGCCCAACGGTTATAATACGCGAGTGGGTGAACGTGGTGCGGCACTTTCAGGTGGACAACGACAAAGAATTGCGATCGCCCGCTCAGTTTTACAACGACCAAAATTATTAGTTCTAGATGAAGCAACTAGCGCTTTAGATTATCCCACAGAACGACAAGTCTGTCTCAATTTAGCCAAAGCATTTCAGGGTGATACAGTATTTTTTATTACCCACCGTTTGAACACCGTGAGTAATGCAGATGTTATTGTCGTGATGGATGGTGGTAGGGTGATAGAACAAGGAAGCCATCAAGAACTAATGGCTTCTAAAGGTCATTATTATTACCTGTATCAGCAACAAGAAGTAAATTTGTAATTAGTAGGGGCAAGGCATCAGTAGATACTCCTTGTGCCCAGATTAGTTAAGTGTCATATTTTTAACGCCAGAGGTTGTCCAGAGTCAAAGGTCAAAAGTCCAAAAAATCTTGACCCTTGACCCTTGACTCTTATACCAGAAGCCTTGTGTGCCAGTTGCGTAAGTCCTAAAGTACTAATTCTCAATCCAATCATCCAACATCTAAAATCACTATGGCTCTTATAAACGGTAATAAACTCAACGGTAATCATAAAAACGGCAAGCAAAAAAACGGAGTCAAGCGAGATTCACAGGTAGTTACAGATCAACGTAAGGCTGCTAAACAGCCATTAATTACCTCAAATGATTCTAACTTTGAGCAATCTGTTGTTTTACGCCAATCTCCAGTTTGGTCACGTACAATCATGGTGACTCTAGTGGGATTAGCCTGTTTTGGTATTGGTTGGGCTTGTTTAGCCAAAATCGAGCAAGTGATACCAGCGACAGGTCAATTAAAGCCGGAAGCTACAGTTAAAGAGGTTCAAGCTCCGGTGAGTGGAGTAGTCAAAGAGCTTTATGTGAAAGATGGGCAACAGGTAAAGTCAGGAGATTTGCTGCTGACTTTCGATTCTATCGCCACCGTTGCTGAATTAAATTCCTTAAACAAAATTCGCACTGCTTTAAATCAAGAAAACCAAATTTATCGCCGATTGATGGGAGCAAGTTCTGGTACAGCATCTGAACTGCAATTTTTGCGCGGTAAACTGTCACAAGAAGCGACTTTTCTCTTAAAAAGTCGCGCATCGTTAGTTGCAGAAAATCAATTATTGCGAACTCAATTAGAGAATTTTGGCCAAGGTACAGGACTAGGAGTTGATGAGCAAGAACGTATACAAGTTGCCAAAAGGGAATTAGACTCTCGCTCAGCAGCAGGGCAGTTGGAAGTAGAAAAAACTAAAAAACAACTTGCTCAAAATGAAGTAAAACTAGAAGATACTAAAGCAAGTTTAGCCATCCAGCAAAGGATTTTAGATAAACTTAAAATCTTGGCAGAAGAAGGTGGTGTTTCTCAGCTTCAGTATCTTAACCAGCAACAACAAGTACAAAGTCTCGCAGCAGAAGTAGCACAATTATTTCAAGAAGGACAACGCCTCAAGTTTGATATTGAAAAAGGGCGACAAAACTTAAACAATACTGTGGCTGCTTCTGATAAAGGTATTTTGGATAAGATAGGTGACAACAAAAAGAGCATTGCTGAAATTGATAGCCAATTCATGAAAGTTGTGCTGGAAAATGAACAACGTTTAGCAGATATCAATAGCAAAATCTCTCAAACCCGGTTAAACGTCAAATATCAAGAACTTCGCGCTCCTGTAGCCGGAACAGTTTTTGACTTGCAAGCAAAAAACCCTGGCTTTGTCGCGAATACCACGCAAAAACTCCTCCAAATTGTGCCCAACGATAACTATATCGCTGAGGTTTTCATCACTAACAAAGATATTGGTTTCGTACGCAAAGGAATGAAAGTAGATGTCAGGATTGACTCTTTTCCTTACAGCGAATTTGGTGATATTAAAGGAGAAGTAATCGGGTTGGGGTCAGATGCATTACCGCCAGATGAAACACATCAGTTTTATCGATTTCCAGCAAAAATAAAATTAGATAAACAATCCTTAAAAATTAGGGATAAAAATGTTTTCTTACAGTCAGGGATGTCGATTAGTGCCAATATTAAAGTGCGCGAAGAACGAACAGTGATGAGTTTGTTCACCGAGTTGTTTACTAAACAAGTAGAGACTCTCAAAGAGGTACGTTAATATTTGAAACTAGAAGGCATTAGGGAAGAGGTAATTAGTCAAGTTGTAGTTTATATTAAGAAATATTACCAATTCCCAATCTATCATCCAAAGTTTAGAATGATTTACCCCCAACGCATCGAACCCGCTCCCGGACAAGAATCAGTTTGGGATTACCCTCGTCCGCCTCGTTTGGAGGACACAAGCAAACATATCCAAATTATCTTTAATGGCGTAACAATTGTAGATACCAGTAGTGCGAAGCGTGTTTTAGAAACTAGTCATCCACCCTCTTACTACATCCCTCCTGCGGATATCAAAATGGAACATCTGCTATTGACGCCGCAATCTAGCTTTTGCGAGTGGAAAGGAGCAGCTGGTTACTACACAATCAGTGTAGATGATAAAGAAGTCCAGAAGGCTGCCTGGTTCTACCCCAACCCCACACCAGCTTTTGCATCTATTAAAGATTATGTAGCTTTTTATGTTCATCTCATGGATGCTTGCTATGTTAATGACGAAAAAGTACAACCGCAACCAGGTAACTTCTACGGGGGTTGGATAACTAGTGATATTGTTGGGCCGTTCAAAGGTGTCCCTGGCTCTTGGGGATGGTGAGGCTCATTCAGTTTTTACCAAAAGTCTTTATTACAGCAAATATTTCTTTGTTTATAGGGTAGGCATTATGATGCCTACCCTACTGTAGTCTATTCAGATAAAATCCACTGCAAATGTTGAATAGTCTAACACAACCGATAGGATTCCTATTTGATTTTTGAAAGAACTGCGTACACCTCTAACTCCCTTTTTTCCCATTTCCCATTCCCTATCCCCTATCCCCCATTCGGTGTCTCTACAAGTCAGCATTTTCATGAATCATACGTAGAGACGTTACATGTAACGTCTCTACAGGGTTTCGGGTTTTATTTATGTACTTCATATACCTGAAATCTGCTGTATGACTAAAGTCATTAATTTAAATGACTTTAGGCAGTAAGAATAATATATTTTTTAAATTAGCATTAAATCATAGTTCAATTTTGCAAGTAAAAACACACAAATTTTGTGGCTAGCGCTAATTTGGTGTGAGATATATGACCAAAATACTCAAGTTTAATGTTCAATTAATAATGGGAAAATTGCAGCGATTAATAATTATTTTAAGCATAGTTGGTGTATGCACTGCTTGTGATTCCACACAGCAAAATTCTACCCCAGACACTTCTGTAAAACTTGCTCCAGCTACATCTGTTGTAGCTCTGGGACGGATTGAACCTGAAGGTGAAGTAATTAAACTTTCAGTAGCCAATGCCCAAGACAGCCGTATTAACAAAATTTTAGTTAAGGAAGGTGACTTTGTAAAAGCAAATCAAGTAATTGCGATTTTGCAAGGAATCGATAATAGTGAAGCTGCTTTAAGAGATGCTTTGACACAAATGCAGCTAAAAAAGGTAGAACTTACAAAAGTGCAGCAAGGGGAGGCAAAGAAGGCAGAGCTGAAGGTACAAGAGGCGGCGATCGCACGTCTATATTCACAAATAGACACAGAAGTCAAGCAAAAAAAAGCTGTAGTTTCTAGTGCAGAAGCAGCTTTATATGAAGCCCAATTAACCTTTGAGCGTCGGCAAACTTTAGCAACCCAAGGAGCAATCTCTCGTGCAGATAGAGATGTAGCACAGCGTGAACTAGCAACTGCTCAAGCTACTCTAATTGAAAGAAAAGCAGATTTAGAGCAAACTACAAAAATCCTCCCAGTAGAAATTACCCAAGAAAAAGAAAGGCTAGCAGAGCTACTGGAAGTACGTCCAGTAGACATCAAGATTGCTCAGTTGGAATTTGAGAAAGCTAAGATTGCTGTTGATCAAAGAAAAGCAGATTTAGAAAATACTAAAGTACGAGCGCCCATAGCGGGACAAATTCTCAGAATTAATACTCGCATTGGCGAGCAAGTTAACATGACTCAAGGCATTGTAGAACTGGCTCGGACTAACCAGATGTTTGCAGTTGCCGAAATTTCTGAGACTGATATTGGCAAAATCCGTCCTGGACAACGGGCAACTATTACCAGCGAGTATGGCGGTTTTCCAAATGAAATTCGTGGTGCAGTTGAACAGATTGGTTTACAAATCGGTAGGAAATCACTCCAAGATGCTGCTGCTACCAACAGTCCAACTACCGACCAAAATGCACGTATTGTTGCAGTCAAAGTCCGAATTGATAAACAAGATAGTCCGAAAGTTGCTGGACTGACTAATATGCAGGTAAGAGTGAAACTTAACTTACAGCAAATAAATCAAATAAGTACTAAAAATTAGCTCCTAGCTGTTAACTATTTTGACCATTTTTTGACTTTTTTCAAACATTTTTGCACAAATGATCATTTAATTTTTTTGAGAATATTATCCTCTTTACATTAATCTTGTTATGACAAATATTACTTTGATAACAAATTAGCAGATTGAAGTAATTTATATCAAAACCATTTATTAAAGTCCTAATGAGTAAAAAAAATCAGTTTAAACTGATTTGATGAATAATTTGACCTATTTTAGTAGAGTTTAACTCTTAGGGATGAAATAAATGGATTTCCAAGTGCTCGCCCAAAGGTAATTGTTCTTGTCAATTAAGTGTAATTCGAGAGGAAGAGTGAAGTTATGAACGAGTACATTGCACATCAGTTTACTGATTATAATGTAATTACCAATCAGCTAGAGTTGTTCTTGTCAATTATGTTGGTAATTATGATTGTCGAAGTTTTTATCGACTTTTTTGCTAAGAAAAAGCGAGATTACAAAGAAACTTTAGCTAACTTTGGTGTCAGTGTAGGGAACCAGATCGTTGGTAGTATTGCTGGAAAAATTGTTGCTGGAATTGGAGTCTTATTCTTTTCAAATATAAGTCTCTTCAAACTTGAAGTGAATTGGTGGACATGGATTTTAGCATTATTGATTGTAGATTTATCGTACTACTGGCTACATCGAACCGAACACCGAGTACGATTGTTATGGATGAATCACAATGTACACCATAGTTCCACTGATTTCAATCTTTCAACATCAGTTCGACAAGGATGGTTTGATGACTTTACTTTGTGGACATTATTAATCCCCGCAGTGTATTTTGGCTTCAATCCTTTGCAATGCATTTTAGCTGGTGAAATTGTCGCATCGTACCAAATCTGGGTACATACCCAGAAAGTTGGTAAATTAGGATTCCTAGATGGAATATTAAATACTCCTTCTCTTCATCGAGTTCATCATGGTTCAAATCAGAAGTATATCGATAAAAACTACGGTGGAATGCTCATAATTTGGGATAGGTTATTCGGAACATATGAGCCTGAAACCGAAAAAGTTTTTTACGGACTTACTGAAAATGTCAATACCCACAATCCACTCAAGATTAACTTTATTGAACACATCAGGACTTTATCCCTATTCAGAAAATCTCAAGGTTTTATGGAAAAGCTTCAGAGTATATTTGGACCTCCAGAGTGGAAGCCTAAAGCGCTTATGAACAAGCGTAATTAACTATCTGTTCTTTTTTCAAACATCTAGTTGATTTGTAGGGTTTTCAACTATTAACTGTTTGTAGCTGTATCTAGCATTCAAGAGCAGCTACAACATTATCAAACTGTCTCTATGAAACAATTACATGTTTGCTAATAATGCATTTAAAAAAGCATCTATGTATGACTATTGTTTACATTCTGTCAAGAGTTGCTGTATATATCATCTTCTACTTTTTACCCAATGAAACCTTCTGAATTAAAATCATTTTTTGATAAATTGTTAGGTCAGCGTCCCCTTGCTGTAGCACAGCTATCTCATCAAAAAGTCCGCCTGACTGTAGCAATGGGGGGAATTGCTTTTGCTAATGTACTAATTTTTATGCAATTGGGTTTTTTATCACTCTTTAGTGGAGGAGCAACCGCATTACCAAAAAGTATGAAGGGAGATTTATTCTTACTAAATTCCAGCACAGAATTTTTAGGTTCTAATAGTTTTGATCTCATTCGTTTATATCAAGCAGCAGGAATCAAAGGTGTTGTTAACACTATTCCGGTTTATATAACTACGTCGACACCTTGGGCTTATTCTCAAGAAAAAAAATCATTTGAAGCCCGCGTTTACGCCTTTAATCCCTCGCAACAAGTATTTTCTATTCCAGAGGTTATCAAACAACAAGCTCTCCTTAATATCCCTAATAGTGTTTTATTTGATCGTATGGCTAAACCTGACTTTGGCCCTATTCCCCAACTCTTTACCAATAAAGATAATGTGACTGCTGTACTCAACAATCGTCGTATTTCTGTTGTGGGGCTATTTAATTTGGGAAATTCTTTTTTCTTAGGCTCAGGTAATCTGATGATGAGTGAAGTCACATATACCAATTTGTTTGGAGAAAATGCCCTCAATCAAGTGAGTATTGGAGTGGTAGATTTAGAAAAAAGTGCCGATATAAAAGCAGTTAAAGCAGCAATTGAAGCAAATGTTCCTGGTATTAAAGCATATACCCATGAAGAACTGATTGCAAAAGAATTAAAGTTTCAAGAAACTACTGCTGTTGGCCCCATTTTCAGTTTTGGTGCCATTATGGGGTTTATTGTCGGGGTTGTAATTGTCTATCAAGTTCTCTACGCTGATGTTAACGATCACTTAGCAGAGTATGCTACGCTCAAAGCAATGGGTTATTCCGATATTGCACTGTTAGGAGTGATTTTTACCGAAGCAATCATTCTTGCTGTATTAGGATTTATTCCTGGGTTTGCTGTCTCTTTTTGGATGTATGGCTTTCTTGGTAATCTAACGCGCTTGGAACTGATAATGAGTGCTGAGATAGCAAGCACTGTTTTTATTCTCACGATTATTATGTGTGTAATGTCTGCGGCGATCGCTTCCGGAAAACTTCGCTCTGCTGACCCAGCCGATGTTTTTTAAATTGGCGATCGCATCAGTTTTTAGCAGTTTTTATATAAAAAGTGAATAATTGGTGAGCCTTTAAAAATGAATGCAACCTTGTTAAAAACTCAAGTCATTTCTATCCGAAATCTCAATCATAGTTTTGGGAATGGAGCCTTGCAAAAACCCGTACTTATGGATATTAATTTGGATGTGAACCCAGGTGAAATTGTAATTTTGACTGGTCATTCTGGTAGTGGTAAAACAACCTTGCTCACTTTAATCGGTGCATTACGCTCAATGCAACAAGGAAGCCTGCAAGTGTTGGGTGAGGAATTGAAAGCAGCTAGTAAGAAAAAACTTATACAGGTTCGTAGTCAGATTGGCTTTATTTTCCAGGCGCATAATTTACTCAAGTGTCTGACTGCTTGGGAAAATGTTTCTATGCCACTAAAGTTACACAAACATCTTTCTGTGAATCAACGTAAAGAATACTCAGTGGCAATGTTGGAGTCCGTGGGTTTAGGAGATCGTGTGAATTACTATCCAGAAAACATTTCTGGTGGACAGAAGCAAAGAGTTGCGATCGCTCGTGCGTTAGTGAGTCAGCCAAAGTTGGTTTTGGCTGATGAACCAACGGCTGCTCTTGACAGTAAATCTGGTCGAGATGTGGCAGATATTATGCAGCGACTGGCAAAGGAACAGAAGTGCGCTATTTTACTTGTAACCCACGATAATCGGATTTTAGATATTGCTGATCGGATTATTCACATGGAAGATGGTCGTGTTAAGCAATTGGAAATCTGACTTATCTCGTGGTTCACTTAATTATCTCTACGCACTCAAATGAATCTAATCTGGTTTCTAATCCGTACTTCCTGGCGGTTAATAGTAATTTCTCTAATTTTGGGTACTATCAGTGGTGCTTGTAGTGTTTTGCTCATCGCCCTGGTTAACGACACCATTAATGCTAAAAATCCAATTAACAATCAACTTCTCTGGAATTTTCTGGAGTTGGTAATTGTGATGATGATTACAGGGACACTTTCTCAATATTTCCTGGTTCGTCTATCTCAATCAGCCATTGTTAGACTTAGGCAGCGTCTGGTAGATTGGATTTTGGCTTGTCCTTTGCGTTATGTAGAAGAACTGGGAGCTAGTCGGTTGTTAGCAACCTTGACTGATGATGTGGACAAAATTTCTGATTCTGCGATCGCTCTACCATTTCTATTCATTGATCTTGCATTAATTATTGGTTGTTTAGCTTATCTAAGTATTCTTTCATGGCAAATCTTTCTCGGCATATTCATCTTTCTTTTGCTAGCAGTAGCAGTAATTCAGATTTTTTTAACTAGGTCTGAAAAATTGATGGAACTTGCTCGCGAACAGCAGGATTATATGTTCAGACATTTCCACACAATTATAGGTGGGATTAAAGAACTCAAACTCAGCACCTCTCGTCGTCAAGCCTTTGTGACACAAGAATTTCAAGTCACTGCGGAATTGAGACGGCGTTACAACGTCATTAGTATTACCCTTCTAGGATTTACCTCTTATCTTGGTCAACTTTTCTTTTTTACTATCTTAGGTATGTTGCTATTTGTTATTCCAAAATTTACAGGAATTAATACAACAATCCTATCTGGATATGCTCTAGTGATTACCTTTTTAAACGATCCAATCTCCAATATTTTGCAGATGTTTCCACAGATGGTTCAGGGAAGTGTTGCCATCAATAAAATTAATAATTTAGGATTAGCTCTAGCCAGTCGTTCTGAAATTATTTCAAATGAACCTACTAATTCACCATCATCTTTTCACAAACTTGAACTAGTTGATGTTAAGTATTCTTATCTTCGAGAGGGTGAATCCCAAAACTTTTTATTAGGCCCAATTAATTTGACATTTCGTCCGGGTAATTTAATTTTTATCATTGGTGGCAACGGTAGTGGAAAATCTTCACTTGCTAAAATAATTACAGGTTTATATATTCCAGATTCCGGTGAAATTGTTCTGGATGGTAAACCAATAACAGGAAATAATCGAGAGCAATACCGCCAGTTATTTTCTACTGTCTTTTCTGATTTTTATTTATTTGAAAAACTCTTGGGGATGAATTCTAATAATCTGAATGCTGAAGCTTATGAGTATCTGAAAAAGCTTCAATTAGAACACAAGGTTGAGATTAAGGAAGGTTCGCTGTCAACTATAAATCTTTCTCAAGGACAACGTAAAAGGTTGGCACTTCTGACAGCATACTTAGAAGATCGCCCAATTTATTTATTTGATGAGTGGGCCGCCGATCAAGACCCCTACTTTCGAGAGATATTCTACAACCAGCTTTTACCAGAACTTAAGCATCAAGGCAAAACTATCTTGGCGATTACACATGATGATCGCTATTTCCACTTGGCAGATCAGTTAATTAAACTAGATTATGGCAAGGTAGTAGAGAAGTAGTAATTAGTTATGCTAATAAAAATTTCCCAACTCAACACTGATGAATGAAATCAAGAACACTTTACCTTCTATTCGCCGTACTCTTCTATATGCTGAATGGACACTTTTGTTCGTAACTACTTTTATTTATTTAACGACTAGTACAATTTATTACTTACCAAATATACCTAAATTAACAATTTTCCCATTTGTATGTGCTTTTGGATTATTAAGTCTAATATTTCCGGTTGACCGTAATATTAATCAAAAAAGAGCATATATTTTTTTAGAAATTTTACTAGTATTATTCATTAGGTTAATTGGTTTTAATTTAGACACAATATTAATCTACATTATTATTGCTAAAAGTTGCTTTCTATTGGGTCGCAAAGACGTAATTATAACTGTAATAGCTACAGGATTAGGTTGGAGTTTCATATCATTTTTAACTTTTCCTCTAGCAATCGAGTGGTTGAGTTCTGCTAGTCCTCCGACTGCGGATGATACTAGACGAATTATTATAGACTCTCTTATTCAGGATGTTGGTTACTACTTAGCAGCTAGTGTGTTTGTAATTTTAATGAGCTTTGTTGTACTTGCAGAACAAAAAAGCCGTGAGCAAGCAATTGCTCTTGCTCAAGAAGTAGAAGTCTTAGCTGCAACTTTGGAGCGTACCCGCATTGCTAGAGAAGTCCATGATTCTCTAGGACACACACTCACCACTCTTGATGTGCAATTAGAACTGGTACAAAGATTACGCCAGCGCGAACCTGAACAAGCTATACAAGCTCTAGATACTGCCAAAATCCTCGCAAAACAATGCTTACAAGATGTGCGTATAGCAGTACAAACAATGCGCTCAAAAGATTTTAATCTCAATGAAGCTTTGAAGACTTTAATAGAACAGGTGAAACAAAACCAACGTTTTACTATTCGTATAGATGTGAATCTGCCAAAATTGCCTCTTCAAACCAGCCATCAACTCTATTGCATTGTGCAGGAAGGACTTACTAATATTCAAAAACATGCTCATGCTTCTTGTGTAACGCTGCGGGGTTACTCTACTGTTTCTGCTATTATCCTGGAATTGACTGATGACGGTAGAGGCTTTGACTGTGAGCTTGTTCGTTCGGGGTTTGGACTGCGGGGAATGCAAGAACGGGTGCAACTACTAGGTGGTGATCTGGAAATTAATACTGAGCTAAGTAAAGGTACTTCTATTCAGGTAATGGTTCCACTGCACGATAATTAGCGATGTATTTTAAAGTCAGTAGACCGAAAACTTTTGCCCACATCAAAAATTAGTAGTGTATAATACCGTTTTTGGAGAAAAGTGTAAAAGCTAATTGCTTGGGAATAATGATAAATTTAGCTTATGAAGAAGCCCCAAAAACCAACTAAAATCAGCCGGATTTCCCTTGATGTAAAAGACTCAGCATTGAGATGGTTGAGGCATTGGGAGTTTGGGAGAGTGCTGCAATATGCGCTTTAGTTGAAGTGCGATCGCGCTACTACTCCCAATCAACCAGCACCCCATAACCCCAGTTTTTTGAATAAACTGGGGTTATCGTATCCTGACTAACCTGATTAAGTTATGGCGCAACCTTTACTTTGACATTACAGGCTCTTTAGCTAAGAAAGAATCGTATGCGAAAAGACCTATAATTACGATGGCGATCGCAATCAGTCCTGCTAACCCAGTCATCCCAACCGTCAAATCATTTCCTCCCTTAATCAGTGAAATAGGAAGTGCAGCAAGTGCATTAGTTGTGCCATGCATAATAGCCGCCGCAATCACTGATTTTGATTTGATTCTGATGTAACTATATATAGGGGATAACAATAAAGTCAAAATTGTCATCATGAACACGCCAAGTTGGGGATGCTGAGGATAATTATGTCCTTGTAAAATTAATGGAGCGTGCCATACTCCCCAAGTTAGACCGATAATTGCTGATGACTTCCAGAATCCCATAAAATTAAGTTCTGTTTGCATAAGTCCTCGCCAGCCTAATTCTTCACCAAAACCAAAAACGGCGTTAATTGTCACACCTGCAATCAAACCTTCTAATATATTTGTCAATATCAAGGCATAGCTTGGCACAGCAGCTAAATCGCTTTGGATTTGTTTTAATTGTTCTGGCGTAACTACAGATTTAATCCGCTCTAATGCCTCTGAAGTAGTTGGAGAGTATTCAACGCCAGGAAATAGTAAGCTAATACCTAAAGCAGCAAGTACAATTATTACAGGTAGTAGCAATGCTACCAAAAACCACTTATTTAACTTCCAAGATAATCCTAACGATTTTAAGGATTGTTTATCAACGAACTTCTGGATAACAATAGTAACAAGCATCGGAACAAACATATAGAGCGCAGTCACAATCCATGAACCAGGCATGATCCATTTGCCGCCGAGTGCAAAGTAAAGAGCTATCAAAAGATAATTACTAACCAAGGTAAAAACAATAAAGAGCAAAACCTTTTTTATGTTTCTATTCATTGTTTTGGCTGTTTTAATTCCATTAATATTTAATTTTATAACTTGACTCCTCCCTGTTGTAATTTCTTAAAGGTGTCAAGAATAAAATCAATAATCCGGCGTTTTTTTTAGCGATATCTTCTTTGTATACGACTTGAATTTCCGAAACAATTCCTTCATGAGTTAACTTACGAAATCTTTTAACTTCCTTCTGGGCACTTGCTAAACTACTCTCTGCTATCTTAATTACGTCTTGATTATAGTCAAGAGTCATTTTTGCCTGATCAACTTGAGCTAGTTTTTCTTCTTTTTGTAAATTATACGGATTCATAATAGTCTGATAGCTTTGCCGGGCTTGGTCAATTTGAACCTGCTTTTCTAACTCTTGAGCTTGATTTTGTTGTCGTTGTGTCGCCAAAGCTACAGCTAATTGATTCTTTAATAAATTTGACTGCGATCGCCGATCACGCAAGCGATTGATACTAAATTGTTTTCCCCAATATCTAGATACCATCACCAAACAAGCTACACCACAATCTGATGCACTTTGTTCAGCAAAAAAAGGATAGCGCCTAATCACCCTTTGCCATAAATGCCCGATTCGTTGTGTGGGAGTGGGTAATATACATAGTTTTATAACAAATGAGTGTAATTACCGCTGGATGAAATGATTTGAAATCCCAATCCTGGTATGAGCAATCATTTGATAAATCAATGAACTGATTCGATATACTTCTTTAAGTACTTGACACATTGTACTTTACACTCATCTTGTAAGATTATTTCTTTTTTCAGATCATCAATTGCAATTAGGTCAGCAACATTTTTATTTACATTAATTGCTCTATAAGCTCTATAAGTTTTACTGTGAAAAGCTTTTAAAGCTTTATAACTAACTCAAATCAAAAAGGTACTTGTGTAACTATACAGACATTCAAACTTGGTTAATCATATTTATATGACATTTAATCAACGACTACATGCCAATGCTAATTGAGTTGAGCGTGCTTAACGTTTCTCGATGAGGGTTGAGCGAATAGTATGAATTATATCTATTCACAAATCTTATGCTCAACATCAAGAGGTTTGCAATTATGAATGCAAAAAACATGGAAATTGGAAAATAATACATACCGTATAGCTTCAACTATTGGGCTGATATCACTTAATAACTGACAGTACTTCTGTATTGTCTTATTCAGGTAGTGTTGTGCTTGTTCTAGCCTGAGTCATCTCGCAAATACACAACTGCAACTTCATGATTGATAATGGTCTTTTTCCTAAAACTAATATTGCTCATACACCCTTGAAATGGAAAGGGTCAGATTATCTACTCAAAACAGATGCCAAGCAAATTGAGCACTGTTTACACGATATAGACACACCATTCTATATATTGCACACTGGTTCTAGTATTGCGCTTGCAACAGGTGGGGAAATCTCGCCTATAGGAAATTACAATTGCTTAGGCTTAATACCAGCTTTTAATTCTGCATGTCTTGGTAGTGATGCTTTTAAAAAAGCTCATGGCACAAATTATGCATACCAAGCAGGGGCTATGGCTAATGGTATTGCTTCGATTGATTTGGTAACTTCCCTAGGTAGAAAAGGATATTTAAGCTCGTTTGGTGCAGCAGGTTTACCTTTGAAGACAGTGGAAGAAGCAATCACAACCCTCCAAGCTACTCTTCATGATGCTCCCTATGCTTTTAATCTTATTCACAGTCCTTCCGAACCCAACTTGGAAAGAGAATGTGTGGAATTGTATTTAAAGTATGGAGTAAAAACGGTAGAAGCGTCTGCTTTTATGAACTTAACGCCTAATATCGTTTATTATCGCGCTGCTGGACTTTTCCAAGGTAGTCATGGCGAGATTATAGCTAGAAATAACATTATCGCTAAAATTTCTCGCAGAGAAGTTGCGGAAGTCTTCATGAAGCCAGCACCAGAGAAGATACTCCAAGATTTGGTATCAAAAGGTCTAATTACTACAGAGCAAAGTGCTTTAGCTCAAAAGGTTCCTGTAGCTAGTGATATTACTGTAGAAGCCGATTCGGCGGGTCACACAGATAACAGACCACTTGTTTGTTTACTGCCTTTGATTCAAGAGATTAGAAACCGCATCCAAAAAGAATACAAATACGAAAAAAACATTAGAGTAGGAGCGGGAGGTGGAATAAGCACACCTCAAGCGGTCTTAGCTGCTTTTGCGATGGGAGCAGACTATGTAGTGACTGGTTCAGTGAATCAAGCTTGTAGAGAGTCTGGAGCATCGGAAATCGTCAAAGCCGCATTAGCCCAAGCAGATATTGTAGATGTTGCTATGGCTCCCGCCGCAGATATGTTTGAAATGGGCGTAAAAGTACAAGTCCTGAAAAGAGGAACGCTTTTTGCTATGCGTGCCCAGAAACTTTATGAAATTTATCGACAATATGATTCTATCGATGAAATTCCCTTGATAGAAAGGAACAAAATTGAAGAACAGCTGTTTCAAAAAAATTTAGATACGGTGTGGGATGAAACTGTTCAGTTTTTCCAAGAGCGTGACCCTAGTCAAATTCAGAAAGCTTTAGAAAACCCTAAGAAGAAAATGGCCCTCATTTTTAGATGGTATTTAGGAAAATCATCTTTTTGGGCTAAAGCTGGAATGCAAGAACGAAAAATGGACTATCAAGTATGGTGTGGCCCAGCAATGGGAGCATTTAATGAGTGGGTAAAGGGTTCTTACTTGGAGAAACCAGAAAACCGTCATGTGATTGATATTGCTGAGCATTTAATGAAAGGTGCGGCTTATCTCTTCCGTATCCGTCAACTCAGCAGTTTAGGAGTAAATTATATTGATAGTTATGGAACTTATAAAGTTACACCATAATCTTTGAGTTCTTTAACTATATGTAATTGGAATAACAAAGCAGTAATCCAATTATCAAGACTTGCATTTTTTTTAAAGTCCTTGATTTTAATGGGCTTTTCTTGAAAATAATCGTTTCTAATTAGTCGCTCAACTTTTAGCAGGTTAGATATAAACAATGCCGAAACTTAAATTTCCTCAATCTCAACAAGCAGCTAGTCAAGTTAAGAAATATTTGCCTGGAGGAGTTCATTACAATTTTCGGTATGAAGGCAAAGATACCATCATACCTTTTAATAAAGGTAAAGGTTCAAGAGTATGGGATTTAGACAACAATGAACACCTTGATTTATTTTGTAAATTTGGTGCTTTGATTGTCGGACACAAAAATGAAGAATATAATGCAAAGCTAATCAATTACATTAATAAAGTTCTCTCTGTAGATCAATGTGATTTGGAAGAACGCGTTTGTGAACGCATTATTCATCATGTGCCTAGTGCTGAAATGGTACGTTTTGGGCTGAGTGGTACAGAAGCTATACAAAATGCTATTAGGCTTGCCAGAGCCTATGCAGGTAAGCCTAAATTTATCCGTTTCCAAGGGCATTATCACGGTAATGCGGACAACATTATGGGTGGTAAACCAACATCTTCTGAGTATCCTGTCCCTGTTGATTATGAAGGTGATTTCATGGGGACTGATGGACGTGCTCCTAATATTTTGGAAGAACAGTCTTTTCTGATTCCCTGGAATGATATCGACGTTTTAGAAAAGCTATTGCTATATCGTGGTGATGAAATAGGCGTTATTTTGATGGAGCCTATTTGTATTAATGGAGGTGGAATAGTACCTGCTCCAGGATATTTAGAGAAGGTTAGAGAACTCTGCGATGAATATCAAATAGTACTTATATTTGATGAAGTGATTACCGGTTTTAGAGTAGCTCTCGGTGGAGCACAATCCCTGTTAGGTGTTACACCTGATATTACTGTTTTTGCCAAGGCAATGGGTGGAGGAGCGCTACCAATGTCTGCAATTGTCGGCAAAAAGGAGATTATGCAACTCTATACGGATAGCAAAGTTATCCACGCCGGAACATTCAATGGTTATCCACTTGGATTAGCTGCTGTATTGGCAACCATTGAGTTACTGGAAAACGACCCATCATGTTATGAGAGAATGGGAAATTACCTGATGCAGATAGGTCAGTCTCTTGTGGATACTGCAAAAAGTGTAGGAATACCAATGGTGGCTCAAGGTGTACCCGGTGTTTTGGTTTTCCATTCTCAGGGAACACAACTTATTAAAGCCGAAGGTTATGACGAAAGTACTAAACTACGTGATATTTTGATTACACGAGTTTCTCGGAATTATGGCATACAATTTTCACCAGTTTCTAGATTTTTTAGTAACCTGCTCATGGATGATTCTGATGTAAGTTTCTTTAAGGAAAGAATAGGTGAAGTAATGGCTGACGTTGCCAGAATTAACGAATTGTTGTAAGGCTTGAGAAAATTCCTAATAATTAGCATGAGTAAAGCCATGCATACGCTTTGTTACATGGGATGTGAAGTGCAACAGCATGGTGTCCTATTCCAAAGCCTTTGATCAATTCAACTTTCCTGAAGTGATTATTAGGGCAAGATGAGGTTATAGTTAGCAAGCATAAATAAGCAACTAATTAAATCCTCATCTTCTCCTTTTCCTTATCCGGAGCAAATATAAATTTAGTTGCTTTTAGCCGATATTTTTGGAATACATGGCTTATCAAATGCTACAAATAATGCATATTTTTAATTAAATAAAATGCACAGTGGGTATCAAATGAAAAGTCAAGATAGAATAGCAGTTATCACCGGAGCAGCAGGGGGATTTGGACATCAAATTATTCTGCAATTGTTAGCAGCAGGGTTTTATGTAGTAGCAATAGATGCCTCTGAAGAGAAGCTGGCAAGATTGCAGACATATCTAGGGTCTTTTGAAAGGGTCGGCTTGTTTTTGATGGATGCATGTAATCTGCAAAGCATTCAGGAAGCTGGTGAGCAGATTATTAATTTATTTGGAGATCAGATTTTTGTTCTGGTTAACAATGCAGACATTATGGAGTCTACTCCTATTTTGTCGTCAGAACATCATGATAAAGTCAGGGAAATTATCGATACCAATTTGATAGGAGTTTATAATTGCACTAGCTTTTTCTCCAAATTCATGGTCAAAAGAAAGAGTGGACGCATTATTAACATTGCTTCTATTGCAGGTACTTGCGGAGCTTCCTTAGCCTCTGCTTATGCTGCTTCTAAAGCTGGGATGATTGCTGCTTCTAAATCTTGGGCTAGGGAACTAGGTTCTTATGGTGTGTGTGTAAATGCGATCGCACCGGGTGTCTGTAAAACCAATATGTTAGAACCTCCAGAGCAACAAGCGCGTTCTATTTCTGCAAAACAAAAAATATTGCTGAATTACATTCCTGGTGGTCGTTTTGGTACTCCTGAAGATGTGGCTGAAGTAGTTCTATTTCTAGCCACATGTAAAACCAATTATCTCAACGGAGCGATACTCGATTTAGACGGTGGTTTTAATAAGGGATAAATCTCATAGCTGAATTAACTTAGATGTTATTTATGAAAACTACATTTTTTATTGAAAGTCTTACAAAGACTATCAAGTAGATACAAGTAAAATACTTCAAAAATTCTCAATGATTGGTGTAAGAACTAGCAAGACATTTTGAAATTGATCAAGTGAGCAGTAACTATTAATGAATAATCAAGAGAAAATAGCAGTAGTCACCGGAGCAGCAGGCGGATTTGGACAGCAGATAGTTTTGCAATTGTTAGCAGCAGGATTTTGTGTGGCCGCAACAGATATCTTTGAAGATAAATTGGAAAGCCTACAGACTTATGTGGGCGCTTCTGAAAAACTAGGATTATTTGGTATGGATGTATGTGATTTGCAAAGCATCCAGCAAGCTGCTGAGAAGATTAATAAGTTGTTTGGGGATAATATTTACGTTCTAGTTAACAATGCAGGAATTTATGATCGTACTCCAGTTTTACTTGCAGAATATCATGATAAAGCCCGAAAGATTATTGATACCAATTTGATAGGGACATACAATTGCACCAGCTTTTTCTCTAAGTTCATGGTCAAAAGAAAAAAAGGACGTATTATTAATATCGCTTCTATTGCTGGAACTTGGGGAGCAGCTTTTGCTTCTGCTTATGCTGCTTCTAAAGCTGGGATGATTGCTGCTTCTAAATCTTGGGCTAGGGAACTAGGTTCTTATGGTGTGTGTGTGAATGCGATCGCACCGGGTGTTTGCCAAACTAAAATGTTAGACCATGCTGAGGAAGAAGAACGTTCTCTTTCGTTTCAAAAAAAGATGTTGCTGGATTATATTCCTGTCGGTCGTTTTGGAAATCCAGAAGATGTTGCTGAGTTAGTTCTATTTCTAGCCACATGTAAAACCGATTATCTCAACGGAGCAATGCTAGATTTAGACGGCGGCTTAAACATCGGTTCACTAGAAAGCGTAAATTTGATTTGAGTTGAATTTTCATTATGAGCCTTGTAGATTGTCAAAATATTTTCATAACAGGTGTAACAGGAGTTGTAGGAGGAAGACTCCTATACGAAATCCTTGTATCTACATCAGCAAATGTATATTGCTTGGTCAGAGCAGATAATGTTCAAAAAGCTCAACAAAGAGTTGTTAAGACTCTTGCAGTTTATGACCCAAAAAATCGGATGTATTCCCAGTTTGAATCAAGAATTAATGTTATAATTGGGGATATTACCAAGAAAAATTTTGGGCTAACAACTGAAGATTATTCTCAACTTTTACAGACGATTGATCAAGTTTTTCATGTAGCTGCAAACGTTAACATGGTAGCTAGTTATGAAAAATTAGCCGAGGTCAATCTCAGAGGTACTTCAGAAGTTATTGAATTTTGTTTAGCTGGTCAAATTCCCATGCTCCATACATCTAGTTATGGTGTAATGGGTAGTAACTCTATGGAGCCAGGATTCGTATTTAAAGAGAGCTACCTTGATATTGGGCAGACTTTTGAGGATCAAAATTATGAACTCACTAAGATGCAAGCAGAGCAGCGAGTTCATGAGGCTGGAAATCGAGGACTCAAATGGGTAATTGTCAGGCTTGGTGATATTCTCGGTGACAGTAAAACTGGCTGTTATCCGCTTATAGGCACAACTACTTCAGGTATATATTATGGTATTATCAAAACCATTGTTGACACCGGCCTATTCTTTTTCTTAAAAGATTACTTTTACGTAACACCGGTTGATTATGCAGCGCAATCTTCGCTTTACTTAGCGCTTAATCCAGAGGCTTACGGAGAAACATTTCACATTATTAATCCAGACAGTAAATCATTTTACGAGTTTGTTAATCTAATTGTGGATGTTGGTTACAGAGTCAAAATGCTTCCCTATGAACACTATATATCTCTATTTAGAGATAATGCAGTTTTCAAAGATGGGAAGATTTACAGTTCTTCTTTTGTTAACTTGTTGCTGTTCTCAGATCTTTTAACAGGTTCGGAAGCGACTCCTGAATTAGTAGATACATCAGTGGTGATTGATACAAGCAATGCAGAAAAGTTCCTTTCAAAGGCTGGTATTTTCTGCAAAAAGATTGATTTTGACTTAATCTCAACCTACTTAAACTACTGTGTTGAAAAAGGCTTTATCGCTTCTCCAGCTAACCAGGCTCCCCTTGCAACTATCAAAGATTAACCCTCAACGACATAGCGATACTCGCTAAAAGTCGTAGTATCTCATCAAGCACAGAGTTATCAAATAGTTGAGCGGGTGTTTTAAAAAAGTCTTTATGAGAGTTATATACTTTCTTGGACTTTTAAAACATCCTTTGAGGGACAGATTTCTACCACTGCTTATTAACTTCAAGAGAAAACCAATGACAAACAATTTGAGTACTTTGGATACAGTAACAGCTACAACTACAACTAATAAAACATCCCCTGTATGTTCTTACAATGAATGGGATTTGCTTGAAGAAGTTATCGTCGGCGTTGTGAATGGGGCGATGTTTCCATCTTGGCATACCATCTATCGGGTGACGATACCTGATGGTCAAGATAATCAAATGAATGAACTGAGCAAGCAGATAGAGCAATATCGACTTCCTTATCCAAAGAGGATGATTGAAGCAGCTACTAAAAACCTCAAAGAATTCGTCCATATTCTTGAATCTGAGGGGGTTGTTGTACGTCGGCCCGATGTTGTTGACCATTCTGCATCCTTCAGTACACCTGCTTGGAAAATACTCAATGGCTTTTGCTCTGCGAATCCTCGTGACGTATTTATAGTTATTGGGAATGAGATTATTGAGGCTCCTATGGCCGATAGGGGTCGTTATTTTGAAACTTGGGGCTATCGTTCTCTGCTCAAAGAGTACTTTAAGGGAGGAGCTAAGTGGACTGCGGTTCCTAGACCACAACTACTTGATGAACTGTATGATCAAGATTACAAATATCCGGTTGCTGGTGAAGATATACGCTTTGTAATCACCGAGTTTGAGCCTACTTTTGATGCAGCAGACTTTGTGCGCTTTGGTCGGGATATTGTTGTACAGAAGAGTCATGTTACCAATAGCTTTGGTATCGCTTGGTTACAACGTCATTTAGGTGATGACTATCGCATACATGTGGTAGATTCTCTTTGTCCACAAGCATTACACATTGATACCACCTTAGTTCCCCTAGCTCCAGGGAAGGTATTAGTGAATCCGGTTAACTTAGATGTTAATAAACTTCCTGACTTCTTAAAATCTTGGGATATCTTGATTGCACCTGAACCTAACAGGACACCCAAGACACTTTATGGAACAAATGTAATCAGCCATTGGGTAAACATGAACGTGCTGAGTCTAGACGAAGAGAGAGTCGTCGTCGAAAAATCTCAAGAGTACATGATTAAAGCACTAAAAGACTGGGGATTTAAACCTATCGTATGTGAGTTTGAAGATTATTATCCATTCTTAGGCTCTTTCCACTGTTCAACACTCGATGTGCGTAGGCGCGGTGTACTCAAGTCTTATGCTTAATTAGTTCCTTTTTTCACGCCATAGGTTAGAAACCTATGGCTAATAGCGAAAGTCCTCTTAAGAGGATTAAACCCTATTGGTGGTTGAATCTTAGCCTAATTAAGTGGACTTAAGCTATGAGCCAAGAAATTTATTAGCGTGAGATGAAGTTTGAGGAATAAGAGCTAAATTTTTCAAATAATCAACAAATAAATAAGCGATATTTCAACAACTCATTAAATAAAAATAAGGAATAGTAATGAAGAAAATATATCATCCTACTCCTGTTGCTATTGTTGGCATTGGCTCACTTTTTCCAGAAGCAAAAACAGTTGGGGAATTTTGGGATAATATTTTAACTCGAAAAAATTGTATTAAAGAAATAGTTGATGAAGACCCAAGTTTTGAAGGTTACTGGAGTATTGATGAGTTTTTTGATCCAGATCCCTCTGCTGTAGATAAAACATATAGCAAAGTCGGTGCTTTCATTCCAGAAGTAAAATTTGACCCGGTAGAATTTGGAATTCCACCAATCAACTTAGAGTCAATTAGTACTACACAATTGATGGCATTATTAATAGCTAAGCAGGCTTTAGCAGACGCTGGTTATAACCGAGATGAGTCTACCGCTGCAATCCGTGACAGAACAGGAGTTATTCTTGGGGTTGGAGGATGTGGTAATACTGCTTTTCCGCTAGCGACGAGAAACAATTATCCTCAGTGGGAACAGGTGATCAAAAATTTTGGTTTTCCTGATGAAATAGTTATTGCCATCGTAGAGAAATTGAAAAATTTATATACAGGATGGCGAGAAAGTAGTTTTCCTGGTTTGCTAGGCAATGTAGTAGCCGGCCGAATCACTAGCTACTTTGATTTAGGAGGGACAAACTGCACCATTGATGCAGCTTGTGCTAGTAGCTTAGCAGCTATGAAGATGGCGATCGCAGAGTTAGCTGATGGTAGTTGCGACGCAGTATTAACAGGTGGAGTTAATGTTGATAATTCCATATTAGCTTACATGTGTTTTAGCAAAACTCCAGCACTTTCTAGAGAAGGTCGTTCTCGTCCTTTTGATGCTGCATCTGATGGCATTGTTTTGGGTGATGGCGTGGGTATGGTAGTTTTGAAACGTTTGGAAGACGCAGAAAGAGATAATAATAAAATTTATGGTGTCATTAAAAGCATAGGTACTTCCAGTGATGGACGTGCAAAAAGTATCTATGCTCCGAGGTTTGAAGGGCAAGTAAAAGCTTTAGATAGGGCTTATGAGAAAGCGGGAATTAGCCCCAAAGAAATTCAACTAGTTGAAGCACATGGAACAGGAACAGTTGCTGGAGATATATGTGAATTTCAAAGTATTAGTCATGTATATCAACAGCATCAAGTCCCAAATTACTCTGTAGCTTTAGGTAGCGTCAAGTCTCAAATTGGACATACTAGAACCGCTGCTGGTTCTGCTGCTTTAATCAAAACAACTTTAGCTCTTTATCATAAAATATTACCTCCAACAATTAATGTTGTTCAACCAAACCCCAAATTTGATCTAGAAAACAGTAGTTTTTATTTAAATACTGAAGCTAGACCCTGGATTCAACCTATTGATGGTTCTAAACGTCGGGCGGCAATTAGTTCTTTTGGTTTTGGAGGTACTAACTTTCACGTAGTCATGGAAGAATATCAGCAGGAACACGATGCTGTATATAGGATGCATAATGTTCCCGATATTGTGATCATACATGCAGGCGATCGCAATGTTTTGATTAAAAAATGCGAGGAATTGCTAGATATTTTTAAATCGGAATCTGGTAAAAAAGATTATTATCAATATCTTCAACATACTAGAAACAAAGATATTCCGATCAATTCAGCCAGAATTGGTTTTGTGAGTGAGTCATTAGAGCAAACTATAGAGTTTTTGGAAGATTCTTTATCAATATTTCGTTCTAACTATAAGGATAACTGGCAGCATCCTAAAGGTATTTACTACCGAACTTTTGGCATGGATTTGAAGGGTAGAATTGTCGCTTTATTCCCAGGACAAGGTTCACAATACTTGAATATGGGAATAGATTTTGCTAAAAACTATCCAGAAATGCGTAGAGTTTTGTCAGAGGTGAATCAACTCTTTTATCAACAGAAACAGTGTATTTTGTCTGATATCATTTATCCGCCTTCGGTCTTTGATGAAAATAACATCATCAAACAAAAAAATGAGATTATGAAAACTGAATATGGACAACCAGCTATTGGTGCTATCAGTGTAGGAATGTACAAAATACTTCAAAAAGCTGGGTTAAAACCTGACTTTGTTATTGGACATAGTTTTGGTGAAATTACTGCTTTATGGGCATCAGGTGCTCTCAGCGATCAAGATTTTTATCAACTTGCCATAGCTAGAGGACACGCCATGAGGGCAGAAAATTCCTCAGTAAAAGAGCGGGGTTCAATGCTAGCAGTTAATGCTTATGAAGTAGATATTAATACTCTAATTGCTAATTACTCTGATGTCAAAATCACCAACTACAATTCCAACTCTCAGATAGTTTTAGGGGGAGCAGAAAAATCGATCAGGGCATTGTATCAGACGTTGCAAAAACAGGGTGTTCAATCTACGCTTCTTAGTGTTGATAACGCTTATCATACAAATTTTGTCAGATATGCTGCTGAACCTTTTGCTAAAGAAATTTCTCAAACCAACTTCCAAACGCCTTCTATTCCGGTTTATTCCAACGTAACTAGCAAACCTTATCCTCACAATGCAGAAGATATTAAGAAAATACTTGCTACTCATTTGTTAAGTCCAGTTGCTTTTCAACAAGCCATAGAAACAATATATAATCAAGGAGGTTTGGTGTTTATTGAAATTGGGCCGAAGAACACATTAACCAACTTCGTGAGCGATATTCTTAAAGGTCGAGAACATTTAGCGATCGCTCTAAATCCGCGTTCCCAAAACAGTTCAGAATACGAGTTCCGTCGTTCTATAGTTCAGCTTTTGGTAGGTGGTCTTGTGCTTCAAGATATCGACCCTTATCAAACACCAAAAATCATTGAGCAACCTAAATCTGGAAAAAGCGTAGCTGTCAATTTGAATGGTGGGTTTTATTTCAATCCCAAAACTAAGGAACTCAGAGAAAAAGCACTTTTTGAAAAAGACACATCGTTTTTAGATGAATTGCTCAATAAGCAAGCGCCATCACGTTCTTAAGACTAAGCGTGAAAATCAAACACAATCAGGAGACAATCATGAGTGCAACAACACAAATAGCTAACATCGAAAAAAATAACCATTCTGGTAACGGTGATAATCGTAATCCTCAAAACCTTTCTGTAGCAGCATATCCTGTAGTCAATCAAAGTGATATTCTGGCTCAGATTCAAGAGCAAAATTTCTTAAGTACAGTGCATCAACAATTCAATCAAAATCAAGGCAAATATATCGATCTCTTGTCTAAAATTGTTGACTATCAAGCATTAATGCTTGATAAATATCAAGATTCTGCTGCGCTACCTAAAGCAATGCATAATTTTGACCAAATACTCCAAATATTGCAAAAAAATCAGCTTAATTACAATATCAATCATGAAGGTTATTTGCAGAATCAATTAAATTTGATTCGCACAAGTGAGTTACCAACGGATATATCCAACAAGCTAGATGATGTTTCTTTAAGTAAACAACTCAATACTGCAATTTCCGAAAATCAAGCGGTACTTCCTCTTTCTCACAAACAAGAATTGCAAAGTTCTCTAGATTCATCTGCTAGTCAATCAGCAAGCAGTATACCTACACAAGCTGAGGAATTAGCACAAGTTCGTTCTTCTCATGAGTTTAATTATGTTCCTGTTAGCAAAGAACCTAATGGTTCTTTTCCTAAAACTAACATCGTTGACACTGTAGCTGCTACTTCTCCAACCGTTTCCACACCACCTAAACCCTCCCTCTTACAGCAAGTTGTCATTACATCAGAACCAACCAATGATGTGGTAGAGAGCGTTTCTGCACCCAGTATCCCTACTTCGCCAGAACCCATTAATAATTCTGTAAAGAGCGTTTCTGCGCCAGTTCATCCTCAAGAAGATGCTCCCTCAACTACAGTTGATTTGAGTGGATTCAGTAATCGATTACTGGAGGTGGTTAGCGATAAAACTGGATATCCGGTGGATATGCTCGATCTAAATATGGATTTAGAAGCAGATTTGGGGATTGATTCAATCAAGCAGTTAGAGATTTTCGCTGCTATGCATGAAGAATTTCCAGATATGGATGTAGATCCAGAATTGTTCAGAGATTTGCGAACACTGGCTAAAATTGTTGATTATTTACAAGAACACTTGTCAAAAAATCAAGCAACGCAAACATCAAATAACGGCAATACTGATCAGGATTTGGGTATTGAAAGACAGGTTGTTAAAAAAAAATTCTGAGCAAACCTGATCAGCGGAAGTTGCAACTGTCTGAAGGTTATATCTGGTTAATAACTGAGGGAGGTGAGGGAGTTGGAACTGCTGTAGCGCAAAAGCTACATCAACAAGGACAAAAAGCAGTTATCTTAAAACTCCCTACCTACTCAGCTTCTGATGAATCAGTTTCCCAAACGAATATTGATGTAATCAACTTAAATTCTTCAACAGAATTGCACCTCAAAGAAACTCTAGAGACAATTCAAGAAAAATTTGGTTTGGTTGGAGGCTTCATTCATACGCATCCAGCGGCTAAAAATGTTTTGTCCTCCAACGACCTTTTTCAAGAACAAGACAAAGAGATAGTTAAATTAATCTTTTTAATTGCTAAGCATCTCAAATTGTCTTTGAATAATGCATCTGAAAATAATTGTGATAATGCCTATTTTGTCACTGTTACTAAGCTTGATGGACAAATGGGAACTTCTGGTAAAAAAGCCTGTGCTGTCATCGGCGGTGGTTTATCAGGGTTAGTCAAGTCATTAAACCGCGAATGGGCAAATGTTTATTGTCGTTATATTGATTTAGAATCCAGTATCAACATTAACGAAGCTGCAAACATTGTTATGGAGGAAATAGCTGATACTAATTTGGGATTAGTAGAAGTTGGGCGAAATCAATTAGGAGAGAGAATTTCTCTAACCACAGAGCGCGTTCATAATGTTACTTACCTTGAGGAGCCAAATTCTCAGAGTGTATTTTTAGTTAGTGGCGGTGGACGTGGAATTACTGCTGATTGTGTAGCAGAACTTGCAAAAGTTTATAACTCTAAATTCGTTTTGTTAGGACGCACTGTTTTACAGCCTCATGAGCCTGAATGGATAAATAACTGTACTGATGACAAAGAACTCAAAAAGCTGATTATTAATGATTTCCTTCAAAAAGGAAAGAAACCAACTCCCATTGAGGTCGATAAATTTTTACACGATTTGATATCACAACGTGATATTAGAAACTCATTAAAGCAGATAAAGCAACATGGTGGAGAAGCAATTTATCTGAGTGTAGATGTTACCAACCGACTTGATTTGAAAAAGCAAATTGAAAATTTGCCAGTAAGTTTTAAACAAATCACAGGTATCATTCACGGAGCTGGTAATATAGCTGATAAACGAATTGAGAAAAAGACAGAAGAGGACTTCAATCGAGTATTTGAACCCAAAATATTGGGATTAAAAAACTTAATCTCTATTGTTAATTTAGAAAAAATAAAAGATGTTATTTTATTTTCTTCTGTCTCTGGCTATTTTGGAAATGCAGGTCAAACAGATTACGCCTTGGCTAATGATGTTCTGAATAAATTCGCCTACTCTTTTAAACATTTATATCCTCAGATTCGTATCGTTTCAATCAACTGGGGCCCTTGGGATAGAGGAATGATTAACCCAACACTCAAGAAATTTTACCAAGAAAATAGTATTGATCTGATTCCTGTGGATATAGGTATTAAATTCTGCCGGAATGAATTACGAATCGCCAGAGTTCAGGCTGTAGAACAAATTCTTGTAAGTGGCAGATTAAGCTTACCCAATAATCACCAAATAAAACAACTTAATGTAGTAGAAAGTAAACGGATTATGCAACAAAATGGTAATCCATTCATCAAAGATCATGTGATTGGCAAGGATGCAGTTTTACCAGCAACTTGTGCTGTTAACTGGATGGTGAAGTCTTCTGAAGATGTCCTACCAAACTACAAAATTAGAGCTATTGAAAACTTCAAAGTACTTAAAGGTATTGTCTTTAATGAACAATACCAGGAAGAATATCTGGCTCGGATAACTCTTGCTAATGCTGAAGATAATGTACATAGTTTTGTAGTCAAAATCAGCAGCCAGCCAAAAAATAAAAATAATTCGCTTTATCACTATGGTGCAACACTCTTTTTTGAAAAAGAATGGGGTTCCATGCCTATTTACAGCAATTTAGATATTAAATCAGATGGTAAAGCCTACAAAACTTATCAGGAAGGAAGTGGCTTGTTTCATGGGAAAAACTTTCAAGGGATAAAGAAAGTTTTACATATTAGCGATCGCAAAATTACTTCCCTCTGCAATTTGCCTGCTATTAGTCAAAAACAACAGGGACAATTCACTGTTAATTCATTTAATCCTTACCTGGCTGATGTTCAGTTACAAAGTGCCCTGATCTGGGCTTATTACCAACTGGATAATAGTTGTTTACCAATGGGATTTGAAAAAGTTGAGCAGTTTCAGCCTCTTAACTTCAGTGAAGACTTTTATGTTTCAACTGAAATTACTTCCATTAATAAAAACAAATTAACAGCAAATATTTTTGTTCACAACGAACAAGGTGAAATCTATATTCGCTGGCACGAAGTTAATTATATTACGATGAAAAATCTCCAAGCACTGTATTGGGAAAAAGGAGTATAAAATTCAATGAATGAGATTGCTATTGTTGGAATTGGTTGCTTATTTCCCGGAGCAGAAAGCCCTGAAGAATACTGGCAAATGTTAATGAGTGGCAAAGATGTCACTTCTGAATTGACTGCCGAAGACATGGGTAGAGATCCATCGATATATTACAATCAAAAGCGGGGAATACCAGATAAGATTAGCTATACTAGAAACGGTTATATTCGGGATTTTAACTTTGACCCTTATGGTTACAAAGTTCATCCTGAAAAGCTAATCGCCCTAGATAGAATATTTCATTGGTCACTTTATGCAGCTAAGGAAGCTCTTAAAGATAGTGGCTATCTTCATAATGAGGAAGTATTAAATAAAAGTGGACTGATTCTAGGTAATCTCTCTTTTGCGACAGAGCACTCTAGTAAGTTTTTCTCATCAATGCATTTAAAAACTTTAGAGTACTTTGTTAAAGAACTTCTCAACTATCAAGATTTTCATTTCAATGACCCAACATCGGGACTCAATATCTCTCTTGATAATGCTATAACTGCGAGCTTACCAGCTAGTATTGTTTGCAGCGGTTTGGGATTGGGTGGGATTCGCTACACAATTGATTCTGCTTGTTCCAGTTCTTTGTATGTCATGGAGCTAGCTTCTTATTATCTGAATACTGGTCAGGTAGATATGATGCTTGCCGGTGCAGTTTGTGGTTCAGAACGCCTAAATATTATTCACGGATTTAATGTGCTGAATGCTTTTCCAGACCAAGGAAATAGCGCTCCTTTCGATCAATCATCCGAAGGTATTAAAATCGGAGAAGGAGTAGGGATGTTTGTTTTAAAGCGGCTTTCGGATGCAGAGAAAAATGGCGATCGCATCTATGCTGTAATTGAAAATATTGGTCTATCCAATGATGGTGGCGGAAAACATATCCTGAGTCCATCGAAGAAGGGACAACATCTGGCGCTGAAACGAGCTTACCAGGGGTCGGAACCAGTAGATTATATAGAATGCCATGCAACTGGAACTTCTTTAGGAGATCAGACAGAACTCAATTCCATAGAGGAATTCTTTACAACCAAGCATAAAATACCATTGCTGGGAGCCAATAAAGCTCATACAGGTCACATGCTGACGGCTTCAGCTATGGCCAGCATAATTAAGGTAATCTGGGCCATGAAAGAGGGGGTAATCCCTGCTACCATTGGCGTTGAGAATGCGATCGCTACACAGAATGGGGTAATAACCTCTGCAAATATTGTCTGTGATCATACTCCTTGGCCGCAGACAAATAAACCTAAAAGGGCCGGGATAAATGCATTTGGTTTCGGTGGTACAAATGCCCATTTAATTCTGAGAGAGTATAGCTCTACTTCCACTCAACCAACTTCACTTGTATTTGAGCCAAAAAAGAGTAAACCCAGTATTCCAGCTATTGTTGGTATGCACATACATGTTGGGGATGTCGAAGGACTTGAGGCTTTTGCACAAGCACTCTGCGATAGTCGAGATTTGATGGAATCTTTGCCACCTGAACGCTGGTCAGGAGCCGAAGAAACGTTAACCGAAACTCCACCTAAAGCAGCTTATTTAGATAAATTTGATCTTGATTGTATTGCTTTCAAAATACCTCCAAAAGAAGCAGGATCTATCTTATTTGATCATTTGTTCATGATGAAAGTTGCTGATATGGCTTTGCGTGATGCTGGTTTCACCCGACATCAGGATAGTAATACAGCTGTCATCATTGCGACAGAAATGAATTTGACAGTTCACCGCAATATTACCAGGCTCAATATGCCTTGGCATCTGCGGGAAGGTTTAAAGAAATTCAATATTCAATTGACAAATGACCAGATAAATCAACTGGAATCTGTCTTGAAAGATAGTATGTCGCCATGCCTTTATGTAGAGGGAGTAACAGGAGGAATAGGAAATTTAGTAGCCAGTCGAATTGCAGCCCTCTGGGATTTTACAGGGCCCGCTTTCACAGTATCAGCCCAAGAAAGTTCTGTTTACAAAGCAATTGAAATAGCCAAGCTTTTACTAGACTTTGGCACAGTAGATGCTGTATTAGTGGGAGCCATCGACCAAGCAGCAAGTTGGGAAAATGTAGAATGGCGAAAACAGCTTAATCAGCACAATTCTCAGTTTACCTTTGGAGAAGGTGCAGGTGCGATCGTCCTGAAGCGAAAAGAAGATGCACAAAAGTCCCAAGATAAGATTTACGCCACGATAGAATCCCTAGCAATTATTCAAGGAAATGGAAAAGAAGTTGTATCTGACTGCGTATGGCAAGCAACGCGAAAGTCTTTAGCAATAGCTGAAGTTAACCCTAATGAAGTGGGTTATATAGAATTAAATAAAAGTGGAATATTTACCCAAGATAAAGATGAAAAAATAGGTTTGAATACACTGTATTCTCTTGAACACACAAATGTCGGTTCTGTCAAAGATAATGTTGCTAATACCTTTGTTTTATCAGGTATGGCAAGCATTATCAAAACATCTTTGTGCCTTTATCATCGCTTTATCCCAAGCATTTCTCCGCAGCAGTCTATCCAATTATGGCAGTTATCTAGTCAACAAGAAAAGCGATTTGGGGCTGTTAACATGATGAGTAATGATTCCTCCTATGCCCATCTAGTTTTGGGTGAAGGAGATTATCAAGAAATCCAGCAAAATCCTCAAATCGCTCATCAAGCATTAAGTAAAAAAGGGGTGATAAAAACCCTGTTAAACGGTAGTGCCAGAATGAGAGATATTATTCTGAATAACGATAATATCAAACAATTTGACACTATAAAAATTCCTCAACTTGTAAAAGTTACACCAAGACAATCTTTCTCAGCAAATAATTCGATAGGGATGCAGCCTATTATGCGCGATCGCAAACAAAGTCTTATGGAAAAACAGTACTTATGGAATGCAAAGTTACAGAATTTGTTCTTACAAATTCAAGATGCATTTTATGAAAAAATTGGTTCTAGTTGGACAACCAATATAGATCGAAATGAATCAGCAAATTTAGCTTTAGAAATTATTCCTGCCGCATCACATCAAACTATTGCGACTATTCCCTCTATCCCCGCAGATGAGAGTAAAATAGTTCACGAACCAAAAGAAATAATTTGGGATTTACCAGAAATAACAGAAATAGTAGACGGAAAAATCTCGAATGTACTAGGGGCTTATTATCAAGAAATGGATAAACGGCCCATACGTACTAGAACACCTTCACCTCCTTTTATGTTCATCAGCAGAGTCACTAAGATGACAGCTGAACGTGGTAAGTTACAACCATGTATGATCGAGTGGGAATATGATATTCCTCCAGATACGTTCTATGCAGCTCACAATACTCTATCTGGATTGATGATTTTGGAGGCTTCTCATGCAATGCTCCTGGCTCTGGCTTACATAGGTTGTGACATGATGTTTGAAGGGCAATTACGCTATAGAGCTTTAAGTTGTCAGTCTGAATGTCTAGATGAGTTTCCCCCACCAGGTGAAACGATACGCGGGGAAGTATTTATCCATAAGCTAATAAAAGCCAAAAACAATCTGCTCTTGCAATACGAATATATCTGCTATCACAAAAATCGACCTTTAGTCAGACTTAATGCCAATTCAGGTTATTTCTCAGACGCAGATATCAATAATTCCAAAGGATTACCTGTCTATATTGCTTCCCCAGGACAAACTATTGTCAAACAGAATTTTTCACCTCTTTTGACATGTGATAAAACCAAGTTCAGCGACGAAGATATTCAAGCTCTGCAAAAAGGAAATTTCAATATCTGCTTTGGTGATGCCTACCAACCGCAAAAGCCCTGCGCTCTTGCTAGCGATAAACTACTGATGATTAGTCGGATTTTACACGTTGATTCTAAAGCAGGAGCATGGGGTTTAGGGCAGGTTTTGGGTGAAGTAGATATTGACCCTGAGCATTGGGTATTTAACGCACATTTCAAAAATGATCCTGTTATGCCAGGAACAATGCTGATAGAGGGGTGCTATCAAATTGTGTTTTTCTATATGTACTATCTAGGTTTACATACTAAGTTTACTAACTGTAAACCTATATTTTTTAGCTCTCTCAAAAGCTCAACTAAATTCCGTGGAGAAGTAAAAAGGGAAAAGAATCAGGTTCAATTTCGAGTAACAGTGAAAGAACTGGTTGATGCAGATGAACCCTACTTAGTAGCTGTAACGGAAGTTATCTATAACGACAAAGTAATAGGCATTTGTGATGATTTATATATCAAGCTGGTGGAGCGTAAAAACTAGGAAGGTTGTCAGAAGTTATCAAGCAAACTAGAAAAATTTTGGAGTAAACAGTTATGGAACTCAGCAGTATACAAAAAATAGATAGAGCATCTGAAAATAAAAGTTATGAAGATGGAGAATTTAACAATGCCAAAACAGACAACTTTGTTGTTAATTCATATAA
Organism: aff. Roholtiella sp. LEGE 12411; assembly: GCF_015206995.1. Lineage (GTDB taxonomy): Bacteria > Cyanobacteriota > Cyanobacteriia > Cyanobacteriales > Nostocaceae > Komarekiella. The sequence goes on from NZ_JADEXR010000044.1 coordinate 35,988, forward strand.
TGAATGGGATCCATTAGAAGAAATTGTTGTTGGAAGATTAGAAGGTGCTATTCATCCACCCAAACACATATCTTTATTAGGAGGAATCCCCAAAAAACTTTATAATGTTCTTTCCTTGGCTGGTGGAAGTAAAGTATCGCAGAGATGGGGTATTGTACCAGCGCAAAAAGAATTAGATGAGTTTATTCATATTCTCGAATCAGAAGGCGTTAAGGTCAAGCGTCCTAATTTCATTGACTATAGTCGGAGTTTTTCTACTCCTGATTGGAAATCTAAAGGTAACTGCTCTGCTTGTCCACGAGACTGTTTTTTAGTCATAGGAAATGAAATTATTGAAGCACCTATGTCTTGGAGATGTCGTTATTTTGAACGTCATGCTTATTACTCGTTATTTAAAGAATATTTTGAGCAAGGTGCAAAATGGACTTCTGCTCCTAGACCTATGCTACTAGATTCTCTATATGACAAAAACTACACTGTCCCCAAAGATGGAGAATCCATGCGTTATGTTATTAATGAATCTGAAGTTGTTTTTGACGCTGCCGATTTTGTCCGCTGTGGTAGGGATCTTTTTGTAACTAAAAGTAATGTAACTAACGAGGCTGGAATCAATTGGTTACAACGTCATTTGGGAAATGATTTCCGTGTTCATATTATTGAGACACGCTCGAAACAGCCTATGCATATTGACACTACATTTGTGCCACTTGCACCAGGTAAAGTCATGATTAACCCAGAGTATATTGACGTGAAAAAACTGCCATCAATTTTGAAATCTTGGGATATATTAATTGCACCAAAACCAGTGATTATTAAAGGAGGTTTATTCAGTGAAACCGCTGCTTTGTGTAGTATGTGGTTAAGCATGAATGTCTTAGTTTTAGATGAAGAAAGAGTAATATGTGAGAAATCCCAAGAACCAACAATCCAAGCTTTAAAAGATTGGGGGTTTAAACCAATACCTTGCAATTTTTTACACTTCAATCCCTTTGGAGGTGCATTTCATTGTGCAACTTTAGACATTCGACGTCGCGGCACATTACAATCTTATTTTTAGACTTGATGTGAAAACAACTTACAGCGTTTTCCAAATAATTAAACCACAAATAGTAAGGTGAGCATTGCTCACAAAAGGCTAGAGATATCGATGGTAATACCACCTTACACAACGCTGTAAACATTTGAAAATTCTCCATAATTAGCCATGAACGACTCTCTTTTATTAAAAATTAGCGAGCCTCTGACAGATAAGCAGAATAATCAAGATCACTGTTTTGCAACAATGTCACCAGAAGCTTGGGACTTCCGCATTGATTGTTATAGATATCAAATTTGTAAACAATGGCTGCAAGCCCGCAACGGCTTTCCTTTAAATAAGGAGGATATTCAGCGCTATCAACGTATTTTAATGATATTGAAAGAATTAGCGAAGCTCATGGAGGAAATTAAAACAATCACTCACTCTAACCGATTAAAGAAGCTAAAAGTTTTTGAGAAAGTACAAAGTATTGTTGTAGAAAAGCTAGGAATCGAGCCAGAAAAAGTCACACCGTTAGCAAGTTTTACCAAAGATTTTGGAGCGGATTCTTTAGATACATTAGAACTAATAGTTGCTCTAGAGGAAACATTCAATATTGAAATTTCTAATCAAGCAACTACAAAACTTGTGACAGTACAACATACTATCGATTACATTAGTCAAAAACTTGAGGTGGATGTAGAGTTAGCTAATTGAATCTAACATTGATTTTAGATTAAGAATTCAAAAGAGGTAAATAAGATATGACTACTGTAAGTAGCAACATTGTTATGCGACCCTATGTTTCTTACTGGGGTATGCACAAGTCTGCACGAATTTTAGATTTAATTACATCACTTTATTTTCCACTATATGAGCTTTCCTATAAAGACTTTTTTGCTTATTACCCAGTTCTCGGATTTGTGGAAGCTTTAGTGTATGAAATTGATGAGACGATAGAAACCCTTGAAAAACAAGAATTATTTTCTGAAGTAGAAAACTCCTGGAATCAAAAGCATAAAATCATCATTGATGTGCTTAGGGCAAGAAACTTATATCATCCATTAATTGAACAAGAATTCAAAAATCTAGGGAAATACTTTGAATTAGAAAGTCAGTTATTGTCTCATGAAGCTGTAGTTTATGCAGATATTATCCAAGCTACTGAGTTACGCACTTCTGATATACGTGCTTTGCACGGAATTTTAGTACAAGTTGCTAACAAGACTTACGCTCAAAACACTTTTGATGTTATGTGGCCGCTAGAGGTACTGATTGATGTTCACGATGACATTGCTGATTATAAAGATGATGTAGATAAAAACAACTACAACACTTATCGGATGTTTGTTAAGTTATATGGAAAGAAAGCACCCGATTATCTAAAAAAAGAATTGGCTCGATATGAGTCTCTATTTACAAAAAGGCTAGATAATTTATCAAGGAAAGAACAAAAAAGATTTATAAAACTTGTATCTGAATTAGAGAAAGACAATTCTGATAAGCCCATTCCCGAACCGATTCTAGAATGGTAGTCTTTTCCGGGCTTTTCCTTTTAAATCATCTGCATAATTGAGTGTCCATTCAAAATAGCATTTGTGCGTAAGTAACTACTTTTACTGTATCCAAATAAATCATTAATGGAGGAACTAATGACTATTGATCAAGTTTGGGAAAATTTGACTATGGAAGCTATTGGATATGGTATTGAGCATGGCAATATAGATCCACGCGAATTAGTTGAGTATTTTTTAACTAAAATTGATCAAGATACAGGGAAGGAAAAAATATTCATAGAAGTTTTTGGACAACAAGCTAAAAAGGAAGCTGATGCTGCATATAAAAGGGCAATTACTAACACACGGCTTTCACTTTATGATGGTATTCCCCTCGTATGGAAAGACAATTTTGATGTCCAAGGTAAACCGACAAGTGCAGGGTTAAAGGTTTTACTAGACAGAGTTGCTCAAAAAGATGCAGTAGCTTACAAAACATCTGTTGATGCTGGCTTTATTTGTCTTGGTAAAACTAATATGACGGAATTGGCTTTTTCGGGTCTAGGAATCAATCCTACATTCGGAACACCAATAAATCCTTTTAGTTCTGAGCAAGCAAGAGTTCCAGGTGGTTCTTCATCAGGTTCTGCTGTTGCTGTAGTAAAAGGTTTGTGTTGTGCTGGCGTTGGAACTGACACAGGTGGTTCCATCAGAACACCTGCTGCTTGGAATAATTTAGTTGGTTTAAAAACAACTGCGGGGCTGATTTCAACAGAAGGTGTTATTCCTCTAAGTCAAACATTAGATACAGTTGGTTTTATTACTCGCTGCGTTGGAGATGCAGCTGTTCTTTACCATGTAATTGCCCAAACTGATAAGATTGATTTTTCGGACGTTGGATGTAAAGGTTTAAGTTTATTAGTATGTACAAATATTGTCTGGGAAAATATTGATTCTGAAGTTGCGGCTATTTTGGATGCTTCTATAGGAGATATTGCAGCAAAAGGGGCAAGTATTAACAGAAGCAATATTCCAGAGTTTGAACAAGCACTAGAACTTATTAATACCAAAGGTAATATTGTTAACTATGAAGCAAGTAAAAATTGGCTGAAATTTTTAGAAGCTCATCCTAAATCTATTTCACAAGACATATTAGATAGATTTTATGTTGGAGCTAAAATTCAGGAAAGTAATGCTCAAGAAGTTTATCAGGGGTTGAAAGACCTTAAAAAACAGTATTTGCAGAGAACGAATGATTATACTGCTGTCATAATGCCAACTGTGGCAAATGTACCACCCATTATCAACGATTTAGAACAAAATAGTCAGAAGTATGCCGCAGAGAATCTCTTGTCATTACGAAATACGCGTTTAGCAAACCTGCTTGGATTGTGTGCAATTTCTATACCTGTGGGATTTACTTCTTCAGGGTTGCCAGTCGGACTAATGTTGGTAGGAGCACCGTTCTCTGAAGTACTACTTTTACGCCTAGCTTTAGCACTCGAAAATGTATTTCCTAGATACAAAAGAAGATAGGCATTTGTTGCTCAAATATTTGGAATAGTTGGGTAATTAGTTCTGATTTATGCAAAGCTTTTGTCATCAAAAAAATTTGCGGCACAACTTACTTTCTCAGCAACTGCGTAACTCTTGAATCTTGAAAAATTTAGGATAAAATTATGTTTCCGGAAAACAAATGGTGGGCAATAGCCGAGTCAAAGACCATCCGTAATAAACCTATTGGTCTACGACGTTTAGGTGAAGATTTAGTACTATGGCGAGACTTAAATGGACAAATTGTTTGCCAGAGTAGCCTGTGTGCCCATAGGAGAGCCAATATGGCATTAGGTCGAGTGAACAATGGATGCATTGAATGCCCCTATCATGGTTTTCGCTATGCTCCAGATGGACATTGCACGTTTATGCCCTGCGAAGGAAAAGAGGCGCACATCAGCCCAAAGATGAGAATAAAGACTTATGTAGTTAGGGAAGAGCACGACCTGATTTGGCTCTGGTGGGGGAAAGAGCAAGCAGAATATCCTCCTATCCCTTGGTTTGCTCATCTCCTAGATCGTCCTATGCGTTGGGCTTCAGGTGCGGTGGATTGGAATGTTACTTTTACTAGAACAGCAGAGAACCTCTTGCTCGATATCCATCACTTTTCCTTCTTACACCGAGGGGTTGCGAACTTTTTTTCACTCACTTCCTATACTTTATTAGAGATCGACGAACAGAGGAAAGATGACGACTTCTTTTATTTTTCGGGGCGACTCCTTCCTGAAGAAGCAGGCTCAGATAAAGAATCTAAAGAACGCTTCCCTTTGTTCCAACATTGGTTGCGTTTTCCCAATATGGGCTTACTTGACCTTGCGTTTGGCGGGATGGAGTTTCTGGTGATTGTCACACCAATTGATGAAGAGAATACTTGGGCTTACTTCCGCTACTATGCTCAGTACATCAATACTTGGATTAGCCGTTGGATGTCCAGACTCGCTGCATGGATCGAGATAAATTTTATCCTACCGGATGACTACAAAATATGCCTATCATTACAGCCACGACATAGTAGCCTCAGTAGCCTTAGTTTGAACAAATTTGTTCCTGCCGATGAAGGAATCATCATTTGGCACAAGCAGTATGATAGTTTACTGCATTCTGAAGAAAGTATCGAGGGTAGCGATCAACAAGTAGTGGGAGCAGATTCTGAAACCTTTGCTAAGTAAAGATTCTTTTTCTCCAAATCCCTACTTCTAAATTGAAATATTCTGCTTTGCCCACAGAGCTGCCTGGGTGCGATCGCGTAGTCCCAATCGAGCTAGAATCTGACTAACGTAGTTCTTAACCGTTCCCTCGCTCAGATGTAGCGCTTTAGCAATTTCCCGATTATTTTTACCTTGAGCTACTAGGGTTAACACTTCTAATTCCCGCTCACTCAAAAGCTGTTGATAAGAGTTTTGTTTGACAGACGATAGAGGGTTGAGTTGGGCAAAGACTTTATGTGCAATTGTTGAACCAAGTTGACAGTAACCTTGGTGTAGGGTGCGAATTGCTGCTGCTAATTGTGCCGCAGGGGTACTTTTTAGCAGATACCCCAGTGCGCCTGCTTGCAAAGACTGCCAAATATACTCGTCTTCATCAAAAGTTGTAAATACGAGAATTCTTATCCAGGGAAAGCGTTGATGAATTTCGCGCGTTGCTACCACCCCATCGCAGATAGGCATCCGCACATCCATCAGAATAACATCAGGCTGGAGTTGTTCGGTAAGAGCGATCGCTTCTTTGCCATGACTAGCTTGACCAACAATCTCCAAGTCTTCTTCTAGTGACAGTAAAGATGCTAATCCTTGCCGAAACAGTGTTTGGTCGTCTACAAGTAAAAGTCGAATCATCACACTATTTTAAATTTAGTGAACGGATATAGTAGAAAATTTTTTAACATCCATGTAACTTGCTACAAGCATGTATGGCAGGGGATAGGGGATAGGGGATAGGGAATAGGGAACAGAGAATAGTCTTGGAAGTCTTTTGTTATCAGGATTTGAGATCAATTTATGTCCTAATTCATCTGGCAACTGCTATACATTGTGCCAAACACCTGGAAAGCAGAAGGCTTAAAGAAGTTTTTTAACTTCGCCAACAGCATCCATTACTACTTGAAAACGGAGTTCAGTGATTGCAACAATGCTTTTCAGGTTTTTGCATTACATTCTCCAATGGTTTAGTTATCTTGGCTCTAGTACTTTTCTGAAACTCTTGGGGCCATGTTCCATAGCCCATACAACCGCCTCAGCTCGTGAATTCACTGCTAATTTAGCATAGATGCGGCTAATGTAATTCCGCACTGTCTGGTGTCCAAGGTTGAGTTCACAAGCAATGCGAATATTATCCCAACCTTGTGCAATCATGCTGAGAACTTGTTGCTCTCGCTCTGTCAAAGTCGCTTTTCCATCTTGATTTAGCTCATTTACTTCCTGTGCAACAAGCTCATCTAAAACGCTCGGACTATACCAGGTATTACCTTTTGCCACTGTACGGATAGCACTAACTAATGTTTGCGGCTTTTCAGATTTTAAAACACAGCCTACTATACCGCCCGCTCTTAAAATTGACAGGTCAATTTCACCACAGTTAGCCAGTGCCAGCATTTTCAAATTTGGACAGGATTTATGTAAGTAAAACACTGGTTCAGGTGGTGTAAAATTAGGCGAGTCAAAATCAATTATTAACAGATTAGGCTTAAGTTTTCGTTCCAATTCTCGAACTTTGTGGGTATCATTTGCTTCACCTACTATGATTAAATCTTTTTCGGCAATCAACGTAGCACGAATAGCGACTCCCACTAGCGAATCTATACCAGCCACCAGTACTCGAATAATATTGTGCATACACTATATCCCTCCTGAGTCAACATGTTTATCTTCTTTAACTATTGCTGCCTTATTTATATAAATCTGTTATCGATTCAAATTTTATGCAAATTTTTACAAAAATCTACATTGATCAAGAAGTGACATTCTGCAAATTTGATTCCAATATTTCCAAAGAATAGATTATTCCAATGGTTAAGTCAAATCGCGTAGTTACGTATAATCATAATAAATATCAACCAATCATCTATAGTAATCCGATTTGATTCGTGAACTGACTCGTAGAGACAGGGAATGGAGAATGGGGAATGGGGCATGGAGAAGAAGTAATAAAGATGTACTGAATTTTTTTCCCAAATCAAATATGATTCCTATATCTATGCCTGACAATCCCTGATGTTTAGTAAATATGTTAAAATCTCTGAAATTTATTTCCAACATCTTTAATTGCTTTTTTGGTAAGTTTGACATCAGTTTTTGATGTTATTACTCCCTGGATCATAAGATGAATGAATCAACTTAATTTAACAAAAAAAATGTCTTTAGTTTAGATAGATAAAATTCAAACAATATAAAATTGTAATGATTTAAGATTAAATTGAAGTTATGATAAGATATAATTTAATTTAATAATTGAATTTTATTCTTCCACCGCTTTTGATAAGCTAAGCTTTTTGTTACAAGAAGTTTAGCTTAATTGCCGACTAAACCACTCTTAAATATGGAGCGATCGCATCTAAATATTGATTGATTAAAATGATATTCTAAGTGTACTAAAAGCAGCTTAAAATATTATGGAGTAAGCGTTAAAACCATCGTCTACAAGAAAGCTATCAGGAGTCTTATAGGAGCAACTTTCTTCGGAGAAGATGGGCTGTAATTAAATAAGTATTTTAAACATTAATTATCCTAAAGCCCCTAAAACCTAATACATCTGAAGTAATGAGCATTTAATCAATGCCAGTTCTACCTGATCAAAATAAGCGATCGCCATTTTCCTTGTTATAGTTAATACCATTTCACTTGAAGACTGATACAAATACTTTGGTAGGGACACGTCAATGCTCATTGGTATCAACTTCAGATGAAAGCTTGATTAGTAACTATTTGAAGTATTCTCGTTCCCATACTCAGCATGGGAATAAATTAAGGAAGGCAGAGCGTCCAAAAAAGCATTCCTAGCCTCCTAGCTGGGAACGAGATGAAAAACTCCACCTACAAGGGGATGGAGTTTTTGGGCATGGGGAATTTGGGGCCCCCTCTGGGGATAAAGGGCAATGTGGGACTTGTACTGAGCGCATTCGCGCAGCCTCTCGTAAAGAAGTATGGGGCAGCTACCAATGCCCAATGCCCAATGCCCAATGCCCAATGCCCAATGCCCAATGCCCAATGCCCAATGCCCAATGCCCAATGCCCAATGCCCAATGCCCCACTCTCTTCATTCCTCAACCATACGACGACGC
>NZ_JADEXR010000261.1 GCF_015206995.1 aff. Roholtiella sp. LEGE 12411
TTATTAACCGCCGTCGGTACGCCGGAGGTTATAAAAAACGCCTGTGGAGAACTCGTCAGTCCAGAAGTAATTCCGGCAGAGATCGTTGAAGCAGGAATCACGCGACTTTCAGTCGTGTGAGGTTCAAAGCTCAAATAATTACCTAGCTGGGATTTCTAGCAATTTTTCGGAGAACTCTTGAGTACAAAGTGCTTCCAGAATTCTCTTTTTAGTCCAAGAAGGCTTATATATAATCTCCTTGCCATATTTCTCAATTATTTCTGATTTATCAAATTCATCTTGCAGCTTAGCCTTAGCCAATTCAATCGCATTTGCCCGATCGCCCTCAATAGCGATGATGGCTAATTCTTGCTTCTGGCTTTGGATGGATTCTAATATTTCAGGTGCGATTGCAACCTTGCCCACAAACTTATCAATTGGATGCCCCCAGGAAGTATCGCGATACTTCCTGGGACGACCGGATCTGCAATCTGGTGGCAATTTTGCTATCTCATCAATGTGGCCACTAAGCCAATCCTCCAGATGAAAACCGATCACCTTATCTAGAAATTGATTGGGCCGCTCGAAAATTACCCCAAAACTCCCCCCAAAATGGGCAACACTATACTTTGATTCCTCTACCCAGGCATAAATATATTTCTTGGCTTCTACTACCCAATACAGGCGATTTTCATAATAGGTTGTTTCCCAATCCCGCGATTCCCAATTGATTGATCCGGGATCTGATTTTGCCATCGGTACACCCACCCACAAATCACTAGTGGCATTTTGGAAATGTATGATTTCATCTTCAAAAACTTCTATTGGCTCGAGTTCTACAAATTTCAAGTAAGTAGTTTTTTTGTCGATCAATTTCCGAATCACGCGATCGCGGTAGGGAATTGTGAAAATAAATCCAGCGTGTATGCGGCGATCACTGCCCAAAAGTATCGTCGGTTTATAGGCTTGTTCGCTGCTGCGATAAAGCCGCATAAATAAATCATATCCACCCTCTTCATCAGAGAGATATCCGTGCAATTGCAGCTGCAAATTATCGGTATTCCACCGCACCAGCTTAAGCCTGTAATTTGGCAATTCATCAACTGCGGCGAGAAATTCATCAATCAGTTCTTCCGTGGATTTAGCTTTTTCTTCTTCAATTTGGGAATCAGATTTCCCTACAAAGTTTTTGAATTCCCAGTTTAGTCGCTGGGCATGTTCCATACAGATATCAGTTATATATTCGAGATTCGTCTTCTCGTCCGGCTTCTGATCCGGATCGTTTAGGGCAATAATCCACTCAGGATCAGCCCACCTTCTTTGATTCCGAGGAATTACTTTGATATCTTCAATCAAGCCATCATTAAAAGGAGCCTTCACTACAATACTGCTCCCCTTCACCCGAAGCTCTATTTGCTTTTTATTCATGATAAAATAATCCTTGTATTTCAATACAGTTGGGGTAGGAATTGCCCCAACTTTTTACTAGATGTGCGGTGGGTTTTTCTCAAGAATCACGATCGTTTTTCATAAACGATTATTAGTTTCCTCCCAGTATCGGTAGCTATTCACCACCCGCCAGAATTGCCTATCTTTTTTCATATCTGCACGGACTGCATTCCTATCACCCCGCGCCATCGCCCTTACCCATTCCCACAACTGGGACTTTTCAACCTCAATCCACTCGGCATGAGCAGTAACTTGATAATCTAGTTCATTTACTGGTATCAATGGCTTGTATCGCTGCCACCTGGACAGCATATTTTCTATTATCTCTTCCGGGACTCTATGAATATTTTGGCTACAACTCCCATTAGGATATAGCCCACCCTCACAATCTATTACCTGAGAAAAATATCCATATTTAGCAGCTAATATCAAATAATCAATATAAAACCGCTCCTCAATAAAAGTATTATGAACAGCTATTATCTGAGCACCGCCCTTCATTGCTAATTCAGTATCAGCAAAGCAAGCTTCATGAGCCGATGCTTGCTTATCAATTAAATAATTACCATCGGCATCATACACCCCATAATCATCCGCCGCATAATTATGATTGGGTGCGATCGCTCTGGCGGTTGCAGTTTTGCCGCTTCCTGGCAATCCGCGGATTATTACTAAAGTTTTTAAATGTGATTCCATATTCTTAAGCCCGAATGTGCGGCTCCCACATTGCCCAGTGTTGGGTCAATCCCTAATAGGGATTTTAAACCTTAACTTTCTTAATAGTGATACTCGCTGAACCATTTACTTCCTTTTTGTATCATTGGAATTATCCTTTGATTTTAATCTGCATACTTAAACTACAAAAGAAGCCGCACCATTTATTATGGACGAGAATTTGAATTAGAAGAAGCTTTTTGCTTTTTGCTTTTTCCTTCTTCTTCTTGAAGCCAAATGCGGGCTGACTCATCCCCCGCACAAGCTTGATTAATTAAATGTTGCTTGAGCTTTTCAGTCATTTTCATCTTTTTTGCTCCTTTTAATTTTCGCTTGCTCTTTATAATTCCAATAAATCTTTAATTACTTCTCTGGTGTCTTTTTTAATAAAATTACGGCTGGCTCTTGCCGCAATTCGTTTGAATTGACGCTTGGTTTTTCTGCTTGCTGCACCAGATAAGCAAGCATTTTTGTACCTCCGAATATCCCAATAGAATCGGGCGGAGATTGAACCAAGAACAGCAAACTTATTGAAGTTTTTATTCATTTTATTAGCCAAATAAATAGCTAATAAAAACTACCTCTACATCTAATTTGCATCATTTAAGTTTTACCTTACCTTTTTTTTATCTTGTTTTTCCGCGAGATCGCCCAAACTTGGGCTATCGCATCCAGCCATAAATTAGAAGAAGCGGACATGATTGAACAATAAGGCTTTTTCGACTACAGTCTCTTTGCGAAACTGCTCAGTCCCTTCAATAGGGACAAATTTCTCCACCTGCTTCTCAACAGAATCGCGTACAGAGTGCGCGAACAAAACCTTGATTTCAGAGGGCCACACTTTGGCAAGGAGCCAAGCAAAAGCAGGAGAGCCGCCAGGAAGAAGCGCCGCATCAAAACCTTTTGCAATTTGAACAAGCTCCTGTGCTTGCTGAGCTAATGCGTCCCAATCATCGGGAGTATTGGCTAAAAAACTAGCAAGCGCAGGAGCGATCGCCTTTAACTCTACAACCTCATTTCCTTCTAATTCTTTTTCTTGTTCGGGAGTTAGTTTATGTACTAAAATCTTCAAAATTCTCATCTCTGGCTCCTTGTCTCTACATTTTTGTTTATCTGTATCTACAATATCAGTTAATTACAGACTTGTCAACACATTTTTAGCATTTCTGTATTGACAAATAGTATATTAAAAGAAGATTTTGAGGAATAAAACTTATGGCTCGTATACAAAAACAATTTTCGATGGAATCAGATGAGCAAGCCAAAAGATTGGAAGATGTGGTAGAAAGGCTAGCTAGCATAGGTAATGGAAAAGAGAAAGAGTTAATGGGCAAGCCCACAATTAGCCGATTAGCCCAAGGGCTTGCTGATGGGTGGATTATTCCAAGCTGGAATGAGCCATCTGATATATATAAGCCAATTATTCAATTAATCAATCAAAAGCAATCATTCCGTATTCAATATGAGGATGTAGCAGGTAAAATTTGGGGCTACACCGTGCGCTATGCCAAGATTGTAGAGCGGATGTATAAAATGGGGCATATTCGCCCTTATTTAGATTGCTGGTGTGATGAAGGCGCAGGCAATCAAGAAATTCCTGAATTATCACATAATTGGAGCTTGCGATTAAATGCTCAAAAATATACTTCGGCAATGATTACACCGATCGCTGCTGATTGGCGCACTCAAGGGCGCGATTCGGTTGATATCGAAATAGAGCTTAGTGGAGGTTTGGCTTGGGGTTATGAAGGGAACCCAGATGATATTGCTGATTCTGGCATTGGGAAAACACGCCAAATTACTCGTCATAGCGAAAGTACTTACTGGCTGCTGCGAGAACTAGCGCCACATATTGTCTGCCATCCTGGCAGTGTAAAAATTTTGGAGCCTGATTCTCTGCGATCGCGCCTGGCTCAAATAAAGTTATGAAATAGCATTACATCAGCGATTTTAGTGAGACCTACCAAGTTCACGATCGCATTCGGGAATTATTGCAGCAGAAGTTGAAGATTTAGCTGAAGGAAACGAACTTAAGCGCATAGGGTGATATCTGCGCTCGATTGCTGCTGTTTGCGTACCCACAGATCAATCAGCTGTTGCCGACGGGAGCAATATCTCGTGAAACTGGCGCTTCAAGTGAAGGCGGAAAATTAAACAAATCCACTCGTGTAGCCCTGACGAACTGAAAGATCGCTTCGCTCGATTAGGCGGTGGCTCTTACGGGCAGAAAAATTGTCGTGAGGATAACTAGTTCTCG
>NZ_JADEXR010000262.1 GCF_015206995.1 aff. Roholtiella sp. LEGE 12411
GTAAAAAGAATAACCAATGCCCAATGCCCAATGCCCAATGCCCAATCCCCAATGCCCAATCCCCAATCCCCAATCCCCAATGCCCAATGCCCAATGCCCAATGCCCAATTTAAAACAGCGTGAGAATATACACTAAAGTAAACAAAACAATCCAGATAATATCTACGAAATGCCAGTAAATTTCTGCCATTTCGATGAAAGTATGATTGGTTGCAGAATAAGTACCGGGACGACGCGATCGCCACAACACACCTAAAATCAATAACAGTCCCACAAATACGTGCAAACCGTGGAACCCAGTCATGACATAAAAGCAGTTGGCGAATACGTTGGTAGTCAGACCATATCCTAAAGTTGAATATTCATAAGCCTGACCAATCAAGAAAATTGCGCCCATGATTGCAGTAATTGCATACCAAAACTGCATTCCTTTGACGTCATTCTTTTTAATCGCTGTATCACCGAAGTGAATGACGAAACTACTAGACACCAGAATGATGGTGTTAATTGTTGGCAACAAAAGCTCTACTTCAGTTCCTTCGGGAGGCCAAACATCTGTCATGCCTCGAAAGAACAAATAAGTAGCAAAAAATCCCCCAAACATTAAGGATTCAGAAGCGAGAAACGTCAACAATCCCCAGATTCTTAAATCTGGATGTTCTTCGTGTCCTGCACTGTCATGTTTGTTCGTCGTTGTAGCTATAGTCATTCCTCTCTTCCTCTGTGTTCTCTGCGCCTCTGCGGTTCGTTAAAAAAATTACTTGTTGGGACTGATGCCAAATTGCAATTTCACTCAACTCTTCACTTGTTCAGGGATTCTCAAAATTCCGAGTTTCAAGTCCCAAGCTCGGAGTTTCAAGTCCCAATGTTGGGGTTTTAAGTTTCAATCTCGGAGTTTCAAGTTCCAATCTCGGAATTTCAAGTTCCAATCTTGGAATTTTAAGTCTCAAGCTAGAAATTTCAAGTTCCAATCTCGGAGTTTTGAGTTCTTAACTTGGAGCTTCAACTTCCAAGCTTGGAGCTTCGAGTTTTTAACTCGGAATTTTGAGTTTCAAGCTCAAATGAACAATAGTTGCAGTCCCAACACAGATAACAGTACTCACTCTACTAACTAAGCACTAACTTCCGGCGTTGCAGACGACTGTATTTCATTACTGTAACCATGACCATAGTCATAAGGGCCGTGAGTGACAACAGGTAACACTTCCCAGTTTTCAATCATGGGTGGTGAGCTAGTTGTCCATTCTAAAGTCAAAGCTTGCCAAGGATTATCGCCCGCAAGTTTGCCTTTGCTCCAACTGTAGAGAATGTTGATAGCGAAAGGAATTACCGATATCCCCAAGACAAATGAACCAAAAGTACAAATTTGATTGAGGTCGATAAATTGCGGATCATACATTGCCACTCTTCGGGGCATTCCTTGCAAACCCAACTCGTGCATGGGTAAGAAAGTCAGATTAGTGCCGATGAAAGTGAGGACAAAGTGAACGCGACCCCAAGTTTCATTTAGCATCCGTCCGGTAATTTTGGGGAACCAGTGGTAAATGCCGGCGTAGATGCCAAACACGGAACCGCCAAACAGGACGTAGTGGAAATGTCCTACTACATAATAGGTGTCGTGGACGTGAATATCAAAGGGAGCTGTTCCCATTGTCACGCCACTTAAACCGCCCATAACAAACATGGACAACAAGCCAATGGCGAAAAGCATGGCGCTGGTGAAGCGGATTTTACCACCCCAGAGGGTAGCAACCCAGCCAAAAATCTTGACGCCAGTGGGAACCGCAACAATGAGGGTAGAAATAGTGAAGAACATCCGCATCCAACCGGGTGTACCGCTGGTAAACATGTGGTGTACCCAGACGAACAAACCCACAACGCAGATTGCTACACTAGAATAAGCGATCGCTTTATAACCAAAAATCGGCTTACGAGCGTGAACAGGAATCACCTCGGACATAATGCCGAAGATTGGCAGAATCATCAAATATACTGCCGGGTGAGAATAGAACCAGAACAAATGTTGGTAGATAACAACATTACCACCGGCATCTGGTTTAAAGAAGGAAGTACCAAAGTTGAGGTCAAACAATAGCAGGATTAAACCCGCTGCTAATACAGGTGTAGAGAGCAGCGCCAGGATGGAAGTTGCTAAGATTGCCCAGCAGAACAAGGGTACTTGATCCCATTTCATGCTAGGAACCTTCATCATCAAAATGGTGATCACAAAGTTTAGTGAACCCAAAATCGAAGAAGTTCCCACCAACACGATCGCAAGTATCCACATTGTTTGAGCGATAGGCGCTGTGACTAAGCTTAGAGGTGGGTAAGCTGTCCAACCAGATTGCGAACCGCCGAAGATGAAACTACCTAAAATGAGCGCCCCTGCTGGTGGGTTTAACCAGAAAGCGATCGCATTCAGCTTCGGGAAAGCCATATCCCTAGCGCCAACCATCAACGGCACCAGATAGTTGCCAAATCCCCCAATTGCACTGGGAACGATCCACAGAAAAATCATGATCGTCCCATGATTAGTCATGAAAGCGTTATACATATTGGGGTCGAGCAAGTCTGCATCTGGTGTTGCTAGCTCGGCACGAATGGCGATCGCCATTAATCCACCAATCAGATAGAACACAAACGCCGTCACCAGGTATTGAATACCAATAACCTTGTGGTCAACATTAAATGTAAAGTAGTCCTGCCATTTCCACGCTTTGGGATGGGAGGTGTGAGCAACCACCATTTCCGATTTTTTCCCTTCTGGTGGCGTATTCCGGGGAAATTCTACCTTTGTCATATTTTTTCACCACTACGCGGAGTCCAGGGTCAAACGTCCAAACTCCAAAGTAATAAAATTTGACCCTTAACTCTTGACTTTTGACTTTTGACTCTTGACTCTTAACTCTTAACTCTTGACTCTTGACTTTTGACTCTTGACTTTTGACTCTTAACTCTTGACTCTTGACTCTTAACTCTTAACTCTTAACTCTTGACTCTTGACTCTTGACTTTTGACCATTGACTCTAGAGTTGCTGCACTAATTCCCATATCGTGGGTGTGGGGAGCGAGAAACTCTGATGTAGATAAATTAGCAGGGTTAACCGCAACAACTTGATGTCCGTCTTGCTGTTGAGCAATTTGATTTTCTGTCCGCCAGCTATCATAAGCTTCCGGCGTGTGGACAATTACCTGTGTCCGCATTGAGCCATGATAACCACCGCATAGTTCAGCACACACTACAGGATATGTACCTGGTTTAGTGGCGACAAATCGAAGTTCGGTAGGGATACCCGGAAGCGCATCTTGCTTCAACCTGAAGTTTGGCACCCAGAATGAGTGAATTACATCCTGTGCTGAAAGATTGAGTTGTACATCAGCACCAACAGGAACATGCAATTCCCCAGAGGTAATCCCACTATCGGGATAGTTAAATATCCAGGCGTACTGTATCCCTTTGACATCGACAACTAAGTCGGCTGTTTTACCCAAGGTTGTTGGAGAAGCGCCGATGCCAATTGTCGGGGCAATTGTTGGGGTAGTTACAGATTCAGAGGTGTCACTTAAAGTAGCCGCAAGAGCGGTTCCCGGTGTATGAGCAACATGAGCTGAGGAATGAGGATGACCCGCAGGCTCAAAGCCTCCCATTTGGTTAAAAACATCTACACTGTAAATGCCTAAAGCCAGCACAATCAATGTTGGGATTGCTGTCCAAAAAACTTCTAAGGGTAAGTTACCTTCAATTGGCACACCGTCAGTATCGTCACCCCGACGACGACGAAACTGAATCAAAAAAATCACAATGGTTCCTTCTACCACCAAAAACAAAGCGATCGCAATAGTAAACATGATATTGAAAAATCCGTCTACCAAAGGCGCTTGTAGCGATGCTTGCACCGGCAGTAGAGTGTGATTTTGACCAATCCAAACGCTAATAGCTGTAACTACTATCCCAGCAATCAGAGTCCATAGTGAAACAGGAATTTGTTGCATACTGCTACCTGCTCTGTAAAACGTCTTTAAAGGTACTGGGATTGGGCATTGGGGATTGGGCATGGGGCATTGGGGATTGGGAATAATTTAGTTTTCAAGAACTAGAATTAGTTCTTCATCAGGGCTTACGCACAGGTAACGGAAAAACGTAGACGCAAAGCGGCTTGCCGCAGGCTACCGCAGAGAAGCCAGTGCAGTTGGGCGGGTTCCCCGACTTGTTCGCGCAGCGGCGACCACAGGAGAAGCAACTGGCGCGACACGGAGAAATGAGAGTTTGAGAGGTTTTTTGCGTAAGTCCTATTAATCCCCCATGCCCAATGCCCCATGCCCCATGCCC
>NZ_JADEXR010000045.1 GCF_015206995.1 aff. Roholtiella sp. LEGE 12411
TGGTATTTAGTTGTGAGTGTGGTAACTTCAACCGTATCAGGGGGTTTTTAATTTGTCAATCGCTCCAAACCCTTGGCTGGAGCCGAATTTAGCTCTATTTACTCCCTCACGTTATCCCTTATTCCTTCAAGTGAAGGCGGAAAATTAAACAAATCCACTCGTGTAGCCCTGACGAACTGAAAGATCGCTTCGCTCGATTAGGCGGTGGCTCTTACGGGCAGAAAAATTGTCGTGAGGATAACTAGTTCTCGCAAGCCCGCAAGAGCCACTCCGGCAACGCCCGCCTAATCGCTTCCAGTTCTCAGATCCTGGTTCATAAAAACAAAATTACTTGTCCTTGGAAGTCCACGGACAAAGAAAAATAATCAAAAGCTGTCAATACAGCTTGCCAGCAAAATATAAAATTCGATAACACTGATAACAACGTGATAAAAGTATAGATTTTAATCGAAAGTACTGTTATTATAACGTTATCGCTACATGATAACAATATGGTATCTAACCGCTTTTTTTCAGGCAGAATCCCCAATGAGCTATATGAACAAGCAGAAAAACATTGTGGAGAAACTGGGGATAGTAAAACCGAAGTATTAATTAAGGCTCTATCTACTTACCTAAACTTTCCAATAACAGTTCCTGGAAAAAATCTAATTGCTCCTGCCCCAGAAGTTACCAAAGAAATGTTTGAGACTCTAGAAGAGAAAATAAGAATTTTAGAGGATGCACTAAAAACTTTATCTGTAAATGTTATCAACAATAATAACGATGATAACAAAAGCAAAGATACTGAAGAAATTGGGGAAACTAATAATGATAACAATACAGAAACTTCTAATAACAAAACTGATAACCTCGATGTGGAAAGTAAAAGTCAAGATGTTATCATTTATGATAACAAAATTGATAATCAAGAAAGAAACGAAAGTGATAACACTTTAGAAAGTATTAATAACAAAAATGATAACAATAAGCCAAAAACGAACAAGCCCATTATCAGGCTTAATAACAAAAATAATAACAAGCCTTTACAAGCAGAAGTAAATAAAATTATAAGTGAGTCTAAAGTTTCGGAAGACTTACAAGAACTTCCAAAATTTGAGGAAATAATTACTGCTGAAGTTGTTAAAAAGACTAACTTATCACGAAGTCAAGTTGACTATTTAATGAGTAAAGCTATAGAAAAAATAAAACAGCAAGGTAAAGTGATAAAACCTAGAAAACTTTTAGAAGATCCTGTCGAAGTGATCAACAAATCTGGTATACAAATTGAGGGAAATCTTTATAGACTTTTTTATGCTGGAGAAAACTTTAAGGAGAAAGCCGTTTGGAATTTAATACCAGATAACATTAATTATCAGCAATTGATAACAGAACTTAATTATAAAGACAAAGTAAATGATAACATTAATTATCACAATGATAACAATATTATTCTTCAAGAAGATAACGATTAGCTATAGCCTCTCTAGAAGCTAGAAAAACTTCGTACATCTCTTCTTGCTTAGGGCTAATACGTTTTTCATTAGTAATTTCCAAAATATACTCGTTTAACTTTCCTTGTTCTTCATAAATTTGGCGAACTGCTCGTTTCCCAAATTTATCAACTAGATATTTAGGTAAGTTTTGAGGGATATATTTGTCTCTTAACCAAGCTTTAAAAACAGGAATTTCAATATATTCATAAGCATTACAAGGGCGCGGCCCTCTACGATCTCGAAATTTATGTATATACTCGCCTGATTGTTTTGCCCAATTTTTTAGCTCACCTTTACCTATAGATTCTTCAGTCCAACGATATTGCCCCCAGTGATGCCCAATACTTCCATCACACAAATCCATTTCATCTACAGGAACTTTATACTGTTTCTCAACTAAAAGTAATATCTCTGCCCCTTCTCGAAAAGTTGTCCATAAATTATCAGGAACCTGATGGTCAGCCATATTTTCCAAACGCCTGATATAAACACTAGTGTGTTGATGTACAACACCTCTTTGCCTAAGTAACTTTTTAGCTAAAGAAAACTTACGGACTAGCTCTAACTTAAGCTGAACTACCTCTGGAGTATTTCTACTAAGAGTCATGTAGAAAGTAGCTTGTTCTTCATTTAGCAAAACCCATTCAGGCTGAGTACCACCTTTATTACCGTCTTCTCGCGCTCCGATTTGAAATCGGAGCGCACCAAATGCTTGCTCCGCCTGGTTTCTATATTTATTAATAGTTCTCATAAAACTTTCATGCTGAATGTTTAAACCCTCGGCAATAATCCGAGAATCAACCACTAAGGCACCATCTTCATATTCAAAAACTACAATTTCAGACATTATCTTTAAAATCCTTACGCAGTATGACTTTGAACATTTTACCTAAACGTTCTGGCAATATCTCATAACCTAACTTTGCAACATCTTCTAAGTAAACAGCAGACTTACCATTGCAAACTCTAATACTTGTTCCAGATAAATCTAACACTTTTGATTGCGTTTCGTGTTCTATAATAACTCCACTATCTAGTTTCTGTGCATAATCCAAAATTTGCTCAACTAGTTCTTCTGGCACACGTATAGTTTTAGTCTTGCCATGCTTCCATTTAAAACGACCACCTGCACCTTCCCTAACCCCACCTCTTGGCATAATCAACCTCTGATTGTGTTACTATTTCAAATAGTACAAAAATACTATATCACTAGTGATAACGAGCGATAACAAAATAATAACATAACTGATAACAAAATATATTTTATGTTATCAAGCGTTATCAATACTAAAAACTATTAGGAATCAACGAGTTTGTATTTTTTCTGTTCTCGCTTCCATTCAAAATACAAATGCCCTTCATCAACATCGCAAGCATTATCCTCACCAATCAAATCTTTTGGCTCACGCTCTAATTCAGCTATATAAGACCGTAATACACCCCCAACTGCCACCGCCCTAGATTTGTGCAGCTGCTTGGTTAACTCCAAAAACCATTCCCGATTAGCAATTAAGTCTGACTCTTTAACTTGATATTTCAAAATCTCTGGAACAATCACCGTTGGGTCATGATGCTTAGCGATCGCCTTCACATGAGTTATTGGTTTATAGTCCAATTGTGCTGACTGCTGCCATAACTTTGTCCAGCGTTCTTGAGATAAATAGTTAGGGCCAAAATACCCTGACGCTACCATCAACAAACAATGAATATGTGGATGGGCTTTGCCATCTCTACCTCTGGTTACTTCAATAGACTTTATCCATCCAACACCAGGAAAATCTTTGAGCTTTGTTAGTCTTATAAAAGACTTATTCATCCAATTCAAAGAAGTTCGTAATTCTTGAACTGGGCAGTTTTTTACTGTTAACGTTACAAACAACCATCGATGTTTGGGGTAGTCCTCAACAACTTTTGGCAAAGCTTGATATGCTCTTGCCTTCCACATTAGACTCCGCCTCCATTGACATACTGGACAATAGCGTACTCGACAGAACTTTGCATTTGATAATTTGAGTTTGTAGACAGATGGTAATGCTTCTGGAACTAGACGAAAATCCAACCACTGAGAACAGTCGTTGATGCGCGAGGAATATTTTTGATAACGACTACGGGCATAATGCTCTGAAACCCTATCAGCATTACCCCGGTGTTTATCCCAGGGTTTATCCTGTTCGGAAAAATCACTTAGCCCTGGGGTCTGGTCAGACTCAGGGTGAAGCGATAAACTAGATTCAAAAGCATCGATGCTCGTGCCTGATTCGTAGTCAGACACGCTAAAAACCCTCTGGTATTTAGTTGTGAGTGTGGTAACTTCAACCGTATCAGGGGGTTTTTAATTTGTCAATCGCTCCAAACCCTTGGCTGGAGCCGAATTTAGCTCTATTTACTCCCTCACGTTATCCCTTATTCCTTTGAAACCTTTGCCAGAAAAGGAATTGGGTAAATCATACTTTCTCTTACTCAGTTGATTTTTCGTATTCACAAATCAAGCGTTGTCAGCAGCCTTTGACGGTAAAACTCATGCCGCAGTCCCGATAGCACCCCAAGCAAACCTAATTCCGACCACTCGCCCAAATCCTCAGAGTGCAGATATACCTGATAGTACCCACACGAAGCGCGGGAGCAAACAACAGGATAACCCGACTCGTGGCATTTCTCAATCAGACTCAAAACCTGGAGCGAATATGTTGCGCTCTGGGTTATTTTCGCGCCTGGGATGAGTGTCAGCTGTGGCTTTTGAGAAGTACCGATTTCTCCACCCCACTGTTCCGCTAGGTACTCTTGTACTATCGTACTTATGCTGAGAACCTCCGGCTTTTAGCCGGGGGATGAAAGCTATTCGCCTGATTTATCAGGCATTCTAGTTCTAATTACTTTTTTGATTTTCAATATATTTTCTCACAACTTCTGTGCTTGCTGCGCCAGTAGAGGCAACAAAGTAGCTAGGACTCCAGAGAGAAGGGAGTTTTTTTAGGTGTGGGAATTCGCGTCTGAGATGATGAGATGCCCTGCCTTTAATCCATCTAGCTACATCAGCAGGGGATTCATGGGTCGGGACATTTAAAAAACAGTGAACATGGTCTGGCATTATTTCTAAGGCGATAAGCTTCCACTCATGCTCAACTACTAACTCTAATATAATTTCCTGTAAACGCTGTGCTACTTCTTTTGTTAGGACAGCTTTTCGCCGTTTAGGAACAAATACAAAATGGTAGTTCAAAGATGAAACTGAGCCATTCGTGCGGTAATATGTGCGCTTAATAGTGCCAGCGTAGTGTGAAGTATAAATCAAGTTCCCACCTCCCACAGCAGAGGCTGAATAGAGCCATCACCATAAACCTCTGGTAGCAGCACATCACCAGTAGGTTCGGTTCCGTCCCAGCCATTGGGGTAAGTGCCAAGGCTGATTAACTCTCGAATCCTGGCTGATTCCTCTGCATTGAGAATATCCAAGCGTGGTCTGCCCAATTTATCAGATGCTAAATTAACCTCAGCTTGAATTGCTAGGACATCCTCCAACCCCTTCAATCGCGCCTCTAATGTCAGTGGCCCCTTCTGTGCCTGTCGCTTGCTGAAATCGTTCTTCTGGTGTCGGTTTGCGAAATTCCGCCACTCGGTGTAAAGCGATCGCAGACGGGAAACGGGTTTCAGGTAAGACCAATACTCAGTACTTAAAACATAATCAAGTGCGACATCCCGCGAAGCTAACGGACACCCCATACATCCAGTCCGCGCTGCTATCTCCAGTGCTTCATCACCACCGTAAGCATCAGCAAGCATTTCGGTGGAGTACCCCAGTGCTGGAGCTTCTACCATCAGCCAATCCCAAATATGACACAAACGCCAGTTTGACATCCTCACCGACCTGAAGGTGCGGTGATTCCAAGAATTACTTCTTGGGCTTCCTCTTTCCACGACTCGGCTTACTTAAAGGAGTTTCCCCACTTAAGCAGAGGTCGATGTCTCCAGAGGCGTTAAGCGTTCCCGTGTGCCCCACGGTACGAAGTCCAAGCTCAAGTATGTTCCGAGCGGCGTTCCAGTCTCTATCTAATACAAACCCACAATGGTGGCATTTATGAGTTCTTGTACTCAAAGACTTCTTGACGACTTCCCCACAGTTAGAGCAGTTCTGGCTAGTGTAGTGAGGTGGAACAGCAATCGTCACCACGCCAAACACTTTGCCGAAATACTCCAACCAATCACGGAAAGCCGACCATGCCGCGTCACTTATAGACTTGGACAGTTTTCTATTCTTAACCATGTTCCGCACCATCAAATCCTCATAAGCAACCAAGTCGTTAGACTGGATAACGCATCTTGCCAATTTCACAGCAAAATCTTTACGCTGCCTACTTACTTTGAGGTGTTTTCTGCTCAAGCGATTTCGTCGCTTGATTCTATTCTTACAACCCTTTTTAGTCGAGGACATTCGGCGTTGCAACCGTTTCAAAGACTTCTCGCTTTGGAGCAGGTGTCGGGGATTCTCAACGGTTTGACCATCAGAATCGGTGTAGAAATGAGCCAGACCAACATCCAACCCAGTAGTCTTACCCGTTGGCTCTCGCAACTCATGCCGTTCAACATCAAGGCAAAACTGAGCGTAGTACCCATCAGCACGACGAACAACCCGAACTCGCTTAATTTGATTCAACTGGTAGAAGTGCAAATCACGGGTTCCCCACAGACGGAAGCTTCCTGCTTTAAAACCATCGGTGAAGGTGATAATTTGCTTGTCATCCGAAAGCTTATAGCCTGTAGTTTTGTATTCCACAGAACCATGTGTTTGATGCTTCTTAAAGCGTGGGAAACCCTTCTTGGTTACATTCTTCTTGCAGTTGTCATAGAACCGAGTAATTGCCGACCAAGCCCGTTCAGAAGAAGCTTGTCGTGCCATCGAGTTAAGGTTATTAGCAAAAGGGAAATCATGTGCCAGAACAGCGCAATAAGCGCTCAACTCATACTTCCCGACTCCCTTGTTATCCATCCAGTAGCGAAGACAAGAATTACGGATAAAACGAGCAGTCCGAATTGCTTCATCAAGCTTTTCGTATTGCTCATTACTACCCTTAAGTTTTGCCTCAAATACAAGCATGGTTACGCCTTTACATCTAGCGTAATTATATGATGAATATGAGCAATAATTATGAAAAAGCCGTCGTAGAACGACGGGGCTTTAGACCCAATTTTTCGGTAAACTAGAAAAACGCTTTTACTACTTGCTTACTCCCGAAAGTGACAAAAGAGGGATAGATTCTGTCCAGAGCGGGTTGGCTGCTGTACTAGCCATGTTTATCGTAGAAGGCTTTGATGTCGTCTTTGTAGTCCTGTTCGACCTCCATCTCATGCACTGTGTGTCCCTCCTCCAGC
Organism: aff. Roholtiella sp. LEGE 12411; assembly: GCF_015206995.1. Lineage (GTDB taxonomy): Bacteria > Cyanobacteriota > Cyanobacteriia > Cyanobacteriales > Nostocaceae > Komarekiella. The sequence goes on from NZ_JADEXR010000045.1 coordinate 6,843, forward strand.
ACGGGCGTCACCGAGATCTCGTCGCCAACGGCTTTCTCAAACGTCGCGATAACCTTCCCGTTCTTGTCCTTGATGACATTGATTTTCATCGTTCTTCCTCCTATAGACGAATGGCACTAAGAAAAGCGGAAACGCTTACCAATTAAGCAGTTTGCAATTGTTTACGTAACTCATGCCGGGGCTTGGTCAATCTGGGGTAAGCTTTGGGGCGGCGTTTGGTGACTCGTGGTTCACTGCGACCTGGGCGGTCGGGAACGGCCTTGTGAGCAATAACTTTTAGCAAAGTACGATAAATTTGAAGACGTTTTGTTGAATGAGCAGCTAATAATTTGGAAAGAAAGTTAATTAAATGATGGCGAGTACCTTGTAGCGATAAGCGCAAGGGAGGAGTATTATAAGTAGTTCCAGCCTGCCACATTAAGTTACGAAGTAGATTGTAAGCGAGTAAATAAACATGAATTTCTTTGCGTACCATTGAAGGTGTTTTACATCGTAAAATATCCATACCCAAGGTAGTTTTGAGGTGTCTTAAATCTAGTTCAACATCCCAACGTTGACCGTAAAGTCCAACAATTTCCAGAGTAGAATAAGAAGATTTATCTAAAAGAGTAGTAATTAAACTAACTTGTTGAGTGCGAAAACCAGGAATAACAATGTAATAGTAAACCTCTCGGACAGTTATACTTTTAGGTAGAGCATCAAATTCATCTTTACTCAAACCTTTTGGACAACTTTTCGGCTTATACCAAGTAACTAACTTGTCACAATCTCCAACAATTTTACCTTTTCGCATAGCAGTTGTGCGAGATGAATGCTTACGAAATAGAGCATCACAATTAAGCTTTCTGATAGCAAACATATCAGCGTAAGCGCAAAACGCTCTATCCCCTACAAGCACATCATTTTGTTTGAGAAAACTGTACAGGTTTCTGGCTAATTTAATATCATGAGTGTTCAAAACGTCTATGCACAGAGCAACAGCGGCTCCCGTGACTAAACTGAATATCACCCCAATTTTGGCAATTGGGAATCCACATCCTGATTTTTGGGTACTAGGCTGGGGGTATTCTTTTTGGTTCTCTACAGTGTCAGGCATCGAGACAGTTGACCCATCTATTACTTTCACATTCCGACCACACCATAAGTTTTCTTCTGTCACTTTCTGTTCTATATTTTGTGCTGAATAATTGAAGAGGTTCTCCAATAACTTCTCTGGTAATCTTGCCCGTGCTTGGCAGTATGCACTCGTATCTGTTGACGGAATTTCTACTTCTGATTCTGCCAGATGTGCAATTATTTTACTTACAGCATTGTGGCAAGTTTTGTCTGTATCTAATACTTGAGATAAAAATGCCCATAAAGTTACGAATGGGTCAAACAACCGTTTTTTGTATTTAATTTTTAGCTCCGAGATTGCAAGTCTTATCACAGACTCTGGCAATAGTTCTTTAAAAGGTAGCCCCAAACTTTGGCTAAATTTATCCTTGAGGATTTGTACTCGTAGTGTCACAGTAGTATTTATGATCTTAGCTTGCTCGTCTCAGAAAAGTATTTCACGGACGAGTAAGCTTTTTATACCTCCAAAAATTTTTTAGGCAACTGTGCATCATCTCTTCATCAGCGGTAAGCGTTAGCCATGCCGTCAGGCTTATCGCACAAGTAGGTGCGATTAATTACTGCGCTCTTTGGCATTAAAAGCTGTAACCCTTATTCCGCATACCTTAGAGCTTTTCTTAGTGCCATTCGGCTACGCCCGCCGCAGGCATCGCACCTTTTTTTTTTAGCCGACCTCACAAAATCGCATTGCTCCCTATTCCCATAGTAAGACTGCTGGCAACACTTCTGGGTATGCCAGTCGTAACAATTCGTAGCCAATTCCTGCCGTCCCCTGGAAAAAACCAGGATTAAACAAGGAATTTGGCAAGTTATTAAAGAGTTGATACGCACTTATTTTATCTGCTTGCCCTACCACCCAAGCTGCCTTTTTCTGTGCAGTTTCTAGCAACTGGGGACGAGATAGTTTTTGGGCTGCCACCAATAAGACTTCTATACGACCAAAATTGCCGCAACAGATATGGTCTACACCTTGTAAGCCATACTTCTGAGTAGTCTGCAATGCAACTTCCACATCTTGATATATTTCATCCGTTTGGTATATTGACAAACCACCTAATCTTCCTAAACAAATACCGGGAGCGCCGTGACACCATGTTACCATAAACCCAGATTGGCGACGTAAGTCAGGCCAATTGGCAACTGCGGTTGAAAAAACACTGCGTTCATAGGCAATTCCCTCCTCAGCCGCTTGTAAATAAGCTTGGTCTTCAGTGACAGCATAAAGCCGTAATAAAGCATAGGCAATGCCAGCTGCCCCATGGGAGAAACCTGTTAACGGCTTTTGGGCTATAGTTTTCCAGGCTTTGGGTTGCTCTTGCTCACTGACGCGATGCACAAGTAAATGCTGAGCGCACTGAATAGCTTTATCTAAAATCCCTAATTCACCTGTTTGCTGATAAAGTGTCAATAACCCTAAAATTGCTCCTGCTGCTCCCCCCATTATGTCGAGTTGTTGGTCGGCGGCGATGAGTTCTGGTGTAATTAACTTAGTAACTAACTGAGCATCTTCTAGCAGTGCTGTATTTGATAAGAATTGGCTGATTTTGACTAAAGAATAAATAATGGAGCCAATTCCTGTCCCTCCACCAATCCCAATTCGCCGCGCAAATTTTTGGGCAAATAAATCATTGGATGTCTGCAATACTGTCCGCAAAGACTGTAAGGCATCCACAGCCAAGTTACCCCAATGGGTACTAGCCGTGACATGAGCAACTGCTGCTAAAAATAAAGCAACACCACAACTACCATCGTAGAGACTATAACCCAAAGGCTGGAATTGGAAGCGTTCAGCATTGGGTGCATAGCCAAAGCCAATCCAGTTGACATTGCCAGAGGTGTCACGCAGACATCTTGTTTCAATTTCCTGAGCAATGGCTTCAGCTTTCTGGAGTAATTTACAAGAAGTTAAAGGGGCAATTTGTGAAAAATCAGCTAATGAGTTGGGATCTGAGAATTCTTCAGTCACGGGAGATTGCACCACTCTGGCATAAAAAGACCCCCGGATAATCCCTACTTGGTTAGCCAAATCTGTTTGGTTGAGGTTTTGCAATCGAGTTAGAAATTGGTTGTAGCTGGGTTGTCTAAAATACTTTTCTAAAGGTTGTTCCAGCCCAACAGTGAGTGTATCGCTGCTGCAAGATGTACCAAAATAGGGAATATCTAACTGCTCCATTGCCTGAAGTTCCGATCGCAAAATCGGCCAAGCCTGCGGTTTATACTTAGATGTGAGAAAAGTTTGACTGAGAATGTCCAATTCAATACTACGTTCAATGCCATTACGGAGAAATTCTGGAGACAAAGACTTTTCTAAAAGGACTTGATAAACTTTGGTGGCGCGGAAAATAAACCGTACCTGCTGTGCTTGTAGTGCTTTCAAAAAGTCATGATTTGTCAGCAGTGCTTGTTGGCGATCGCTCAAAAAATGATACATTTGCCTAAACCCCACGACTATTTCTTCTAAGTAGTCGTTAGGCGAGAGCGCAACCCCATCCAACATCGGTACATTTGCCTGGACAACTAACTTAACTTCCTCATAAGCCAAGTGCATTTCGTCCGTATTGACAGCTTTCCAGCGCGGCGATCGCCAGGGTGCTTGCTGGGGGTTAACACTGCCTAAAGCACTGATATCGTAAGCAATTCGTCCGTCGGGGCTAAAATCCCAACGAGGTAAAAGTCCAGTACGCAACACAGAATCCTGGAACTGTCGTTCAATCTCAGTCATTTCTTCTATTGCTTGCACAGAACCTTCTATAGGCTCGGTTTGAGGATGCAATAAAGTTTCTGTATCAATTAGTACCGGATATTCGCCGCTAGCAATTAAATTCTCGTAGTGACAATCATTCCCTCCTACAATATACAAAAGGCACAACAGCATTCCAGCACGCTGATAAAATCGCTGTGCTGCTGCTTCATCCTCGCACGGCTGTTGTTCCACATAGTCCAAAACCCAACCATAGGTATGGCAATCTAGCAGTCTCATAACTTTAAACGGTAAAGGTGCGCCGTGTTGATTGCACCAATCTAATAACCGGTTATATATGACTTCTAAGCCTAAATTTTTGGGTTTGTAGACTAATTTTTGCCCAGATGCAAAAGTGAGAATCAAGACAGAACGACCGCGATTATGGAAGTCAGAAAGGGAGCTATAAATAACTGTAATTTTACCTAAAGAACTTTCTGGAAAATTTAAAATGCTCTCAATTTTTGCTTGATCAGCTTGCAAGCGTTGGAGAAATTCTGCTGTTGCTTCTACCCAAAAATCAACGGCTGTTGCTATTAGTCTACCTAAAACTGCATATTTTTGGAAAAACCCTAGTAACCCATCATGCCAAAGTTGATCAACAAAATCAATATAGTATTTAATACTAGGATTACTCGATTGCCCCTCTGCTAAAAAATTTAACTTTTCTAGCATTAAATTGAGAAGATTATAATCACGGGGACGAAAATTAGTAAATTCCAATTGTAGGGTGTTGGCACTGATATTTACCAACCTTTGTAATAAGCCGCGCTCTAATTGTAGATAAGCTTTTTCCGAAAGCAGTTTTAAAGGTAAACAGTCTGGTGATAGCAACTCCAAACAAGTGAGTAATTTCTGTCGCCCTACCAAAACAGCAGGTAGCAATACATCTTCAAAAGGTAATGGCTTTTCAGGATTAATGGGGAATTGGCTAGTGTTGGAACTTACTTTATTGAAAGCGACGGGAAACTCCACCCCCTCGTGGGTGTACCGTGATAGTCGCCCCGTCGCATGGGGCATTGGGCATTGGGCATTGGTAACTTCTTCCCCATGCCCCATGCCCCATTCCCCATGCCCAAAAACTCCATCCCCTTGTGGGTGGAGTTTTTCATCTAAATTGAATTTGCTAGCAGTTTGAATAATCTCTCTCAAAGTTTCTGCCCAAGTTGGTAGCGGCTTTGATTTTGCCAGATCCGTTGCCCTGAGTAACTGACGAACTGTATCAACGCTTAATTCATCCCATTGCAACCGCTTGTGGAAACTTTCCCAATTACCTTGAGCAACAACTTTACACCAATGCTCTAATAGCTCATCGTTTACTTGCTGTTCGCCAATTAAGTCTGATCTTTTGCTGAGGCGTTCTGATAAAGAAGTTGCTAAGGCAACAACTTCTACTATATTTTCATTTGTCATTTACCATTCTCTCTTTAAGAGGTTGTTTGAAAAGTCTAATTTATTACTCACCGGGCGACTAGAAGTCGCGGCTATACAGACAAAACCTGCCTCCGCAGGTTAAAACCCTTGATTTTGTAGGGAGCAACGCGAAAAAGTGAGATCGGGGTTTAATTCTCAATTACACCTCTATATTCTCAACAAAACCTGATTTTTTAGTTGCGATCGCATCCTGAAACAACCTATATACGTCGTAGGTTTCAGCACCTCACTGTTAGAGCGTTGCTCCCGATTTTGTATTAGTCCACGGAGGTGGACGAGAGTTTGTGTAGTAGCGAATTCTATTCGCCCCATACTTTTCAAACATCCTCTAAAGTAAAATTGCTTAATCCTCTTTCTTCCTCTGCGTTCTCTGCGCCTCTGCGGTTATTAAAACAATTAGCTCAGACAGCATTTCAACTTATCTGCCAGCACACGAACATGGGGTTCAGCCAGGATTGTCACATGATCGCCCGGTACTTCATGAATTTCTATCGGTTCAGTAGTCAATTCACCCCAACCCAAAGCAGGTTGGCGGAAGCTTTGAGCAAACACACCCCCAGAATCCTCAGCTAGCACTTCAAAGGCACGCAGAAGGGTAATTTTACCTGAATAAACTTGCGGTACGTAATTTATTAAAGCTTGGTGACTGGCTTTTTGAACTTCCAGAATGCGGCGAATCATATCATGTCCAGCATCGGGAGGAATGAGATTAACCCGTCTTAATTTCTCCAAAAAGTAGTTGAATTGCGCTTCTGGTGCTAACTGCTGGAGTTCTGCATAGTCAACTGACAGTTTTTTGCCAAAAAAGCGTTCTAGTACGTGCGATCGCTTCACCATCCATCTAGCATCATCTATCGGTTCGATAACTTCTCTGTGAATAGGTGCTGGTGTATCCATAATGACCAATAAGCCGATCTCTTGTCCTTGCTGTTGAAGTTGTTGAGCCATTTCAAAAGCTACAAGTCCACCAAAGGAGTGTCCGCCCAAAAAATATGGGCCAGACGGTTGTAAAACTTGCAGGGCTGTGATATAATGCTTTGCCAATTCGGTAATTTGGGTGTAAGGCTGTCGTTGTCCCTCAACCCCAGGAGCTTGCAGAGCGTAAAGCGGCTGGTCTGGACTTAGATAACGCCCTAAAGCAATGTATCCCAGAACGTTACCACCAATTGGATGGACACAGAATAAAGGTGGTTTGGAACCTGCGGTTTGAATTCCCACAAGCGCAGACCAATATCTGTCAGGCGTTTTGTCGCGGAGAATAGTCGCCAGTTGTTCGATTGTCCCGCCTTGGAAAAGAGTCGATAGGGCTAGCTCTCGTCCGAACTGCTGCTGAATCAAAGCCATGAGACGCACTGCAAGTAAAGAGTGACCGCCAAGGTCAAAGAAGTTATCTGTGACACCAATAGGGCGAACGTTGAGAACTTCTTCCCAAATCCTCACTAGTTCAAGTTCTAAGTTATCGCGGGGAATAACGAGAGTATCTGCTTCTGGGCTTCTGTCTGCATTGGGGGCGGGGAGGGCTTTGCGGTCTAGTTTACCGTTGGGTGTCAGGGGTAAACTGTCTAGGATGATCAGGGCGGAAGGCACCATGTAGTCTGGTAGGTGTTCCTTGAGATAGTCCTTTACCTGTTGCTGATTAATTGTGATGCCATTTTCAGGGACGAGATAAGCTACTAAACGCTTACCAAAGTGGTTTTCATCAGCGATCGCAATGCAGTTAAATACATCTGGGTGGTGGCGCAATACCGTCTCGACTTCCCCCAATTCGATGCGGAAACCGCGAATCTTCACTTGATGGTCGATGCGACCAAGAAACTCAATATTGCCATCGCTAAGATAGCGGGCTAAGTCTCCAGTTTTATATAGCTGTGACGATTTTGCCTTCTCAAAGGGATTAAAAATAAATTTCTCGTCAGTCAAGTCTGGAAGGTTGAGGTAGCCACGAGCAAGTCCAATGCCACCAATGTACAATTCTCCTGGCACTCCGATGGGGACGGGTTGGAGATGACGATCTAGAATATAGACTTGGGTATTGGCAATTGGACGACCGATGGGCGGTTGACTTTGGGTATCTGTGCATTCAGCAATGGTGGCGCAGACGGTTGCTTCGGTCGGGCCGTAAGCATTGAAGAAGCGGCGACCAGAAGCCCAACCTGCCACTAAGTCAGTAGGACAAGCTTCCCCAGCAACGATGATTGTCTGCAAAGCCGGAAGTTCCTCAGCAGCTAGCACAGCTAGTACAGATGGTGGTAATGTGACAGTTGTGATGGCGCGCTCGCGCAACAACCGCAACAAGTTTGTACCAGGTAGTAGGTCATCAGTGGTTGCCAAACAGAGTGTTCCTCCTGCTACTAGAGCGATGAAAATTTCACTGACTGAAGCATCAAAGCTGAGAGAGGCAAATTGAAGAACACGGCTATCAGGTCGAACATCGAAAGCCTTAATTTGGGCTGTGGCTAGATTGCACAAACCTCGATGCGCTAAAAGAACACCTTTAGGCTTGCCTGTAGAGCCGGATGTGTAGATGATGTAGGCTAGTTGATCAGGCGTGACAATTTGGTTAGGGTTAGTACTGCTGTATTGGGCTATGATTTCCCATTCTTGATCTAAGCAAACAACAGTTGTTCTTTGTTCTGATTCAATGTTTAATGATTGTTGGGTAAGCAACACCGACAATTTGGCATCTTCCATCATGAAAGCCAGACGTTCTTGAGGATAGGTCGGGTCTAGGGGTACATAAACACCGCCAGCTTTGAAAATAGCTAAGATGCTCACTATTGTTAAGGGCGATCGCTCCATACAAACTCCCACCCGCATCTCTGGTTTTATCCCCAGTGAACGCAAGTAATGAGCTAGCTGATTGGCTTGGGCGTTTAACTCCTGGTAGGTGAGTGTAGAGTCATTAAATATTAGTGCGATCGCGGAGCGTGCGTTAAGCGCAATCGCATCGGGCGATCGCTCAACTTGAGCCTCAAATAGCTGATGAACGCAGACATCAGCAACATACTGAGTTTGGGTATCGTTCCAATCCCACAGCAACTGCTGGCGCTCAGCTGTTGTCAATAAGGGCAACTCATGCAATCGTTGTTGTGGATTAGCAACAATGCCTTCTAGCAAGATTTGCAAATGAGTCAGCATCTGAGTAATTGTGGCAGCATCAAACAGTTCGGTTTTATACTCTAACCACCCCACTAATCCTGCTTCACTTTCTTTAAAAGACAAGGTTAAATCTAACTTGGCCGTGCCGCTATCTACGGAAAGAGAACTCAAAGTCAAGTCAGAAAGCTTCAGTTCTGCTTTGGGAGCATTATAGAAAGCGAACCCGACTTGGAATAGCGGCGAGTAACTCAGATCGCGTTCTGGCTGTAATTCCTCCACCAATTTCTCAAAGGGCAAGTCTTGATATTTGTATGCTTCCAGTGTCATGTCCCGCACCCGTTCTAGCAGCGTCAAAAAAGTCGGGTTGCCGGAAAGGTCAGTTCGTAGCACCAAGGTATTGACAAAACAGCCAATTAGCTGTTCTACTTCCTGTTGGCTACGACCTGCTGTAGCTGTGCCTACTAGCAAATCTTCCTCACCTGTGTAGCGGTAAAGTAAGGTCTTAAATGCTGCCAGCAGCATCATAAACAAAGTTACCCCTTGCTGTTGACTTAGCTTCTTCAGTGCCTCTGTTAAAGTTTTAGTCAATGTTAGCTGTTGCCTTGCTCCTTGAAAATTTGGCAATGGCGGACGTGGGCGATGCCTACGGCAAGCTTCGCTAACGCTAGGTAACTGCAACAATGGCAAGTAGCCACCCAGTTTCTGTTTCCAGTAGGCAAGGTGAGTGGAAAGCACCTGATCCTGTAACCACCGTCGCTGCCAAACCGCAAAGTCTGCATACTGGATAGACAGTTGGGGAAGTATATGCGGGATGCCACAAGAGTTGGCTTCGTAAAGTACCCCCAATTCCTCAATCAGCACACTCATAGACCAAGCATCAAAGATAATGTGATGAATGGTCAAAATTAGCACATAATGCACTTCATCCAATTGCAGCAGAGTTGCCCGCAGCAAAAGACCTGTAGACAAATCGAAAGGTTGTTGCGCTGACACTGTTGTAAGCCGCGTCACTTCAGCTTGCTGATGCTCTTTTGGCAGATATCTGATATCCACCTGCTTGAGCGTTAAGGTGAAGTTGGGAACAATAACTTGCATTGGTTCCCCGTCTACTAGCTTAAAAGTGGTGCGGCAGATTTCGTGACGGCGAACAATTTCATTCAAGCTCTGTTCTAATGCTGCTACGTTGAGTAAACCCTGAATTTCAACTGCTCCAGAAATGTTGTATACCGAGCTACCGGGCGTTAATTGGTCGAGAAACCACAACCGTTGTTGAGCAAAAGAAAGAGGAAGTTTGCCATCCCGTGGGGTGGGTAGCAATGGTTGACAAGTCGCAGGAGTAGCTGTAGCTTGACACAGAAAATCGAGGATTTCCGTTTTCCTCTGAGATAATTCGGCTTTTAAAGCAGGTGTCAGCGTTCCTTGGGGGGCGCTATAACGGAGGCGAAGCTCCTGCGGAGCCGCTGCGCTAACGCCTTCTACCCACAGTTTAATATTACTCCGGCGCAGATCAGACAAAAACTCGATAGTTGTCATAATTCTCCTTCCTCCAATGCGCCTTGAAGATGTGGACTTTCTTTTACCCAACGCAGAGTTTCAATGCTTTCGGCTTGAGTCGCTAATGTTGGGGACTCAAATAGCGATCGCAGAGGTAATTCTACCTGAAAGGCTCTGCCCATGCGAGAAACAAGCTGGGTGGCGTTAAGGGAGTGTCCGCCTAATTCAAAAAAATTGTCGTTTAATCCTACTCTGTCAAGATTCAAGACTTGTGACCAGATTTGCGCCAACTGTGTCTCGATGGGTGTCTGAGGGGGTACGAAAGTTCGGCTTTGCTGGCGGTTAGGTAATGGGAGCGATCGCCTATCCACTTTCCCACTGATGGTTTTCGGCAAGACATCCATCACCACAAACACCGAAGGAATCATCGATTCTGGCAGGGATTCTAATAAAAAATTTCTCAACTCACCTGATTCGAGTTCTTCTTTGAGAACAACGTAAGCACACAGATATATATTACCATTTGGATCATTGCGATCGATGACAGCTACATCTTTAACTAAGGGATGCGATCGCAGAGCATTTTCAATTTCCCCTAATTCTATTCTCACCCCTCTAATTTTTACTTGCCCATCTCTACGACCCAGGCATTCAAAATTTCCGTCTTCTAAAATTCGTCCTAAATCGCCTGTTTTATAGACAATATCATGGTGATTACTACTAAAAGGATTTTGAATAAATACTTTATTAGTGGACTCAGGCTGTTGATAATATCCCAAGGTGCGATAGGGAGTCCGAATATAAATTTCACCCACCATTCCCGGAGGACAGACTTTTCCTTGATCATCCACAACTAAAGCCGCAGCCCCATCCATTGGTTTACCAATAGGGATAGAATGCCGTTGTCGATCAGCAGATTTGACAAAATAAAAGAACTTCGTCATTGTCGTTTCCGAAGCACCATAAAGATTAACTAACTGAATTCTGTCACCGTATACGTCCATCCATCGGCTGATATCTGCGGATAGCAAAGGTTCACCAGATAAAAGAATATACTGTAAAGATGAAAATTTTTGCTGGTCTAAATCCTCATTCAGAATCGAACGAAATAACGAAGGCACACAATGAATCAGATTAATTTGCTGATTATCTATCCACTCAATCAACTTTCTCGCATCAAGAATAATATCAAGATTTTCTGGGATGCAAACTACACCGCCAGAACATAATGGTACAAAAATATCTCTTAAAAAAGCATCAAAAACAGGATTGATTAATTGGCTAACTTTGGTGAATTCATTAATTCCAAATATTTTGATTTCCCAATTGATAAAATGGGTAATAGCTTTGAGACGACCGGCAATTCCTTTGGGCTTTCCCGTCGAGCCAGAGGTGAAGTACAAATAACACATATCGTCCGGTTCTACCTGAATATTCGGTTTTTCGATTTTAGAATATTCTGCATACTCATTCAGGTAATAACTTTGCGAATTAAAATTATTAAAAACTTGATTTTCATCCAGACAAATAACTGGCGATCGCAAAAAGCCCGTTATTTTTTCATCGCTAATTTTCGTTAATCCTTTGGCATCGACGATTAACCATTGTGGAACTAATTCTGAAATGATGATATTAATTCGTTTTTCAGGTAAATCGGTAACTAGCGGTACAAAAACACAGCCGGCTTTTAAAATGCCAATGATGGCAATAATAACTTTGACAGAATCTTGAGCCAAAATTGCCACAAGCGAACCTTTAGCCGCACCATGCTCAATGAGAAAATTTGCCAATTTATTGGACTGCGTTTCAATCTCACCATAGGTAAATTTTTGCTCACCGCAATCAATAGCTGTATTATTGCTAAATTTTTCAGCAGTTTGGCTAAACCAGTCTTGAATATAAATTTGCGAACTCATATTATTTTAATTATATTTACCTATTTTTTGAGGAGTATTGAAGTCTTGCGAAAATATCTGAGAGATAAACCGGAAAGCTGCAATTGTATTTGGGAAATCGGTGTACTCTTGGAGGAGTGAGATATTCCATAATTCTTGAGCTATAATAGTCAATGGATCTAAAAAGATATCTTCTTTTCCATTTCCTCCAACCAAATTCAAGTGTTTATTTAACAAATGAATTTCTGTGCAGCCTGCAATAAAGTTTTGTACATTATACTTAGCTTGCAAAGCTTCCAAAATAGGTAGACATTTTTGTAATTCACCTTTAACTTTCAGATAATAAATCATCTGGTGAATTAGCTTTTGATCACTTTCATCAGGTAACACAATGTAATTATTAGTATACTGCCAGAGAATATGGTTTTGAAATATTTCTAACTTTTGCGTTCCGGTTGAGCAAATTAATAGATGCTTCTTCTGTTGGTCTAAAATCTTTTTTAAGATGATATCTACTAGAGATATAACTCGTTCCCTTAGCTGATAGGGGAGTTTGGGTAATAAGTAATGAGATGTTATACAACAGATGACAATGTTTGAGACATCTAATTTACACAGTTGATATAAAGCCTCTATTAAATTAGCAAGTAAAATTTGATCATTTCCCCTGAGCAAAGCCTCGGTTCTATCAGGAAAAGTGGGATCAGAATAAACAATAACTTTAGGTGATTGTTGTTCGCGTTGACCTAAGAGATTATATTCATATATTGTTTTCAAAAATTCAGCTGATGCCAAAGGCCCCATACCACCTATAATGCCTAGCATTTTCTGGTTACGACTTTCCATCATATAAGGTAAAAAGATTTCACGAATGATATAGGGCTGCGATGATTCTCTTTTGTAAAAATGGGGTAAAACATTGAGTTTTAGTCGGCTAAAACGGCATGATTTTGTGGAAATCTAGCGAAGTAAGAAAAGAGGGATAATTACTAATCGTAAGTTAATTGATGGTCAGCAAGAATTAGCAAGATTCGAGGTCAACATTGAAGCTATTGATTAGCTGCTGAGTTTCAGCTACATCAGTCAGGGAGATTTGAGATAGAAGATGGGCACAATTGAGTGGAATATTTTCCAGCAAAACTTGAATTTGTTTCAGCATTTGGCGAATAGTGGGAGCATCAAATTGGTCGGGAGCATAAGTAATCTGTAATAACAATGTCGCTCCCATTTCTACTGTGACGCTGAGAGGAAAGTTTGTTCTTGAAAAAGAACGAACATCGAGAATTTTCAACTTGTCATTTCCCTCCAGTAAAGAAGCATCTACAGGGTAGTTTTCAAAAGTCACCAAGCTTTCAAATAAAGGCATTTCTTTGGGTACTTCACTCCACGCTTGAACCTGTAGCAATGGGCTGTACTGGTACTCAAGCAACTCAGCTTGTTGTTGTTGTAACTGCTTGAGCCAACAGAGGAGAGAGACATGAGGAGAAACCTGCACCCGCACAGGTAAGGTGTTGATTAATAGTCCCACCATTGACTCAACCCCCTCTAGTTCTGGCGGACGACCGGAAACAGTAGCGCCGAAAACAACATCTTCCTCACCACTATATCGGCTGAGGAGCAAAGCCCAAACGCCCTGAATTAAAGTGTTAAGCGTCAGATGATGCTGTCTGGCAAAGGACTGTAGAGCAGATGTCACATCGGCTGATAGTTGGATTCGCTCTTGAGCATGTTGCTGCTCAAGATTAAGCAAGCTACCAGACACGCTTACCTTTACCTGGGTTGGGGCGCGTAGTCCCCTAAGCATTTGCCGCCAGAAAGTTTCTGCCCCAGACCAGTCCTGCTGTTGCAACCAAGCAATATAGTTGCGGTAAGCAGGGCTGTCTTCTAAGTATAAATCCTGACCATTACACAATGCTTCATAGAAGTTGAAGACCTCTTTCAAAATAATGGAATTGCACCAACCATCCAGTATCAAATGGTGGTGGCTCCAGAGGAGTTGATGAATGTCTTTAGCAGTTTGGATCAGCGCCAATCGGATTGGGGGTGTGTCGCTTAGAGAAAAGCCCTGATGTAAATCTGCTTGGAGATAAGCTTGCAACTGTTCTTCTTGCTCGCTTGTGGACAAGTGACACCAGTCTTGCTGCTCCCAAGGTACTTCTAAGTTCTTTAGCACCACTTGTAGCGGTTCGTCCAAATCCTTCCAGATAAAAGCCGATCGCAAGCTAGGATAACGATTAAAGACTTTTTGCCATGCTTGCTTAAAAGCAGAAACGTTCAAATTTCCTTGCAGAGTGAAGATTTTTTGCTGGAAATAAGGTTTAGACTCTGGTGTGTATAGGCTATGGAAGAGTAAGCCTTGCTGCAAATGCGAGAGGCAGTAGATATCTTCAATCGCAAATTTCGCGCTTAGTCGATCAATCTGTTGCTGGTTCAACTTAGCCAACGGAAAATCAGAAGGCGTGTAGCCTCCACGAGAAAAGAGGCAGTGACGGATGATTCCCTCTAGTGCGGCGATAAAATTCTCAGCTAGATTTTCAATTGTCGATCGCTTATGTACATTCTCGCTATAAGTCCAATTTAGTTGCAGTTTACCTTCAAGTGCGATCGCATCGATCGCAATTAAATGAGTCCGGGTTCCTTGCAAGCTCCGCTCGGCTCCTGTAGACTCCTTAGCTAACCGAAATAGTGTTGATTCCGATAGGACTCGATCAAACTGTCCCAGGTAGTTAAAGTTAACTTCCGGTTGAGGAAGAACTTGAAGTTTCTTGGTGATTTCTGGGTTTCCACTCAGATAGCGCAGCAATCCATAACCGATCCCCCGGTTAGGAATCTGGCGCAGTTGCTCCTTGACCGATTTCAAAGCCAAGTCAGTAGTACTAGACACCTCGTCGCTTGCTTGTGTACTTCCCAAGTCCAGCCGGACGGGGAAACGGGTGGTGAACCAGCCAATGGTACGGGAAACATCCACATCATTAAAAAGTGCCTCCCGCCCGTGACCTTCTAAATCAACTAATAAAGTGTTTTCTCCTGTCCACTGCCTAAAGGCTAGTGCTAAAGCTGTCAATAACAAATCGTTGATTTTGCTTTGATAGGCGGCTGGAACTTCCTGCAACAGGGCTTGGGTATCTTCCCGACTGAGCGATACGCAGACAGTACGGGCAGAGGCAACGGTGTTGGGCTGCTCAAAATCATCTCTAGGCAATCGGGGGACTTGATCGAGGGAATTCCTCAGCCAATAATCAGACTCTGGCTCAAGGGCTGTAGACTGAGCATATATGCTCAGACGCTCTGCCCAATGCTTGAAAGAAGTCGTTTTGGCGGGAAGTTGGATGGCTGCACCCTGACTTAGCTGCTGGTAAGCTTTGTGGAAATCTTCTAACCAGATGCGCCAAGAGATGCCATCCATGATTAAATGGTGGATGGCGATCGCCAAACGCCCTGATTGATGAGTACCGAGATCAAATAAAGCAACTCGCATCATCGGTGCGGTTGACAAATTCAGCGTTACCTGCATTTTGCCAACCTCTGTCTCCATCGCACTAGTTTGCTCTAGTTCTGGGAGAGCCGACAAATCTATCCGAGAGAATGGAACAACATCGGCATTGCTGTGAATTTGCCGTAAGCCCCCTCCCCCTTGCTCAAAGCGCAAGCGCAGAGCATCGTGATGTTTGTTCAAGTGTTGTATGGCTTGCTCCAACCAGTTGGGGTTCACATTTGATGGAGTTTCCAGCAGAATCGACACATTCCAGTGATGAGGCTCAGGTAGATTCTGCTCAAAGAACCATTGCTGAATGGCTGTCAGAGGTACTTCGCCAGTGACCAACCCCTGATCTGTTTGTAGTTCAGGTGTCTTAGTTGCTACTGCTATCAACTGTGCGATCGTTTGATGTTGAAATAGCTGCATGGGCGTCAGACAAAGCCCCGCTTCCTTGGCTCTGGCGACAATCTGAATGCTGAGGATAGAATCTCCACCCAACTCAAAGAAGTTGTCTTGCACTCCCACTCGTTCGACACCCAATACTTGGGCCCAGATATTAGCCAATAGTTGTTCTTCTGGAGTGCGAGGTGCAATAAAGGATGCTTCTAGTTCGGGGCGTGTCCAGTCTGGTGCTGGTAGTGCCCGACGATCTAGTTTGCCGCTAATGCTTAACGGCAAGGCGTCCAGCATCACGAAGGCGGAGGGTACCATGTATTCGGGTAGTTGCTTCTGCAAAAAGCTGCGTAGTTCACTGATTGTCAGTGACAGCGAACGTTGTGGAACGATATAAGCGACTAAGCGCTTCGTACCCAGACCGTCATCCACGGCTATAACTACAGTTTCTCTTACCTCTGGGTGCTTACGCAGCGCCGTATCAATCTCTCCCAACTCGATGCGGAAGCCGCGAATCTTGACTTGATTGTCAATACGACCGAGAAATTCAATATTACCGTCCAGTAGATAGCGGGCTAAATCCCCTGTTTTGTAGAGCCGCGCTTCTGGTACATCGCTCAAGGGATTGGGGATGAACTTTTGTGCCGTCAAGATAGGTTCGTGGAAATACCCACAAGCAAGACATTCTCCACCAATATACAACTCCCCAGGTACACCAATTGGGCAAGGATTGAGATAAGAGTCAAGGATATAATATTGTGCGTTCTGGATTGGTTTTCCATAGGGAATGCTAATCCAATGCGGTTCTACTTGTCCAATTGGATAATAATTAGACCAAACTGTTGCTTCAGTTGCCCCACCCAGACTAATGATCTCAACCCCTGGGAAAGCTGTTCTAACTATATCTGGTAGCGTTACTGGTATCCAATCACCGCTCAAAAAGGCCAGACGCAGTTGGCTATTTTGATTGATAGATTTTATTGTCGGGAAAAAGGGTAGTAGTTGTTGAAGTGCAGCAGGAGCAGAGTCCCACAAGGTAATCGGCTCGTTGCAAAGCAGATGCAACAATTTTTCTGGATCTCTAAGATCACGGCTAGATACTAGCTGAATCGACCCTCCCGCAGCTAGTAATCCGAAGATGTCGTACACAGACAAATCGAAACATAAGGAAGTGATAAATAGAACTCTATCAGCTGAACTAATATTAAACCTGCTGTTAACCCAGTTAATGAGATTAATCACGGGTTGATGACGAACAAAAACTCCCTTCGGAGTCCCTGTAGAACCAGATGTAAAAATGACATAGGCAACGTTATCAGAGCTAACTATATCTGGCAAGTTTTCAATTGGTAACTGCTCCAGATAGGAAGACATCCAAATTTGTTGATGTTCAAATGAGTGGTCAATTAAATCAGGTTTTTGATATTTATCCAAACAAATTAAGTGTTTTAAAGCAGGTAGTTGCTGTTGTAGCTCATTTATCTGCGGCAAAAGCGAAGTCTGCGTGACTAGATAGTTAATTTTGAGATCGCAAAGGAGCAGTTGAACGCGGACTTTAGGAAAGCTAGGTTCAACGGGCACATACGCACCTCCTGCTTTCAAAATGCCTAACACCGCCGTAATCATCTGGAGCGATCGCTCCAGATAAACTGCCACCAGTACCCCTGGTTTTACTCCCAATTGCTGCAAATGATGTGCCAACTGATTAGCTCGACAGTTCAGTTCTCGGTAAGTAATTTGCTGTTCTTCAAAAACTACAGCAATAGCATCCGGTGTTTGTTCTACCTGAGACTCAAATAGTTGATGGATACACAAATGCTTGGGGTAATCAGTCTTAGTATCATTAACCTCAAGCAACAACTGTCGCTCTATGTCACTCAGAATTTCTAATTCACCAATCTCAGATGTTGAGTTTTCAATTACATATTTTACTAAGTTGTAAAATTGACTTGCCAATATTTGTATCTCTTGAGTAGAAAACAAAGTATTGTCATAAAACAACTTGGCTTTCAGAGATTCATTTATATGTAAAAGAGAAAGTTGAACTTTAAATTTATCAATGCAACTATAAAAATCAAGATGAGAAAATGATATCTGACCTAAGTTAAAATTTAATAAATCTTCGTCTTGAGATTCTCTAAAATTAAATTGAAAATGATAATATGAATCTGTTGCTTTTTTGCTTATTTCAACTTCTTTCCAGTCAAAAAAATATTGCCATTTGTATGCCTCTCTAGTAGATTCATCTACTAGACATAGTAATTTGTGGAATTGGATATTTTTTTCTATATGCGAATGAATAGGTAAGTATTTTTCGAGGAGTCCTATAGCGTCCACCAGTTCCTCATACTTACGACAATCATAACTAGTACCTACAATAATATCTGCCTGACCAGACAGACGAAACAGAAGTATTTGCCAGCACGTCAGGAAGAAGCAAGAAACCGAAGTTTCATATTTTTGGGTAATTTCTTCAATTTTATTAACTAGATTAGATTCAATTTCCAGACTTAAACTTTTGGGTGTAAATTCTTCTGCTTTACCGAATTTGCATTCAAAAGGAAGCGAAAAAGTAGGAATATTAGCTCTATTAATTTTCTGCCAAAACAATTTTCCTGTTTGTTCATCTTCTGACTCAAGTAAGTCATTTTGCCATTCAGAAATATCAGCATATTGAAGGGATTCACTTGAAATATCTTGCCCATCTAAGCAGGCGGTGTAACACAAAATAATTTCACGTAACAAATTATTGAGTGTTGCTGTATCACCATAAATACTTGGCAAGCTGACAATCAGGATATGCTTAGTTGATGAGAGAGCAACTAATGATAGATGCAAAGGAATATCTTGCTCAAAATTGAAAGGTAAATTTTTCAATTCATTAACAAGTAAATCAATTTTTGTTGTTTGTTCCTTGGGTTTTAAATTAATTAAATTGTGTTCGTGGATTGATAAAAGCTTTTGATCAGATATGACCTGGACTGGTATTTTCATGCCAGGTAAGTAATGAAAGTTAGTCCGCAAGATATCATATCGATTGACCACTTTTTCTAAGGCAGCTTTTAACACCCCTTTATTGATACTTCCCTCAATCAAAATAGTACATTGAGAGCGGAAAGGTAAGTTATAAATACCTTGCTGCAATAGCCACAAATGTTTTTGTTGAGGAGAAAGCTGAAACCCCTCAATTGATTTCACTTGCATATTGATACCTCTATTTTCTTAACATCATTGAATGTCTGACCAAAAAAATCAAAATTGAAGATTAAGAAATCAACAATTTTGAATTCTCCAAAGGGGTTGACTATATATTCTCTAATCCCGGTGTGTGGTTTTTATTACAGGACTTACGCAAGTGTCACAAAAATCTCAATTTTTTGTTTGTAGTGAGGACTTTAGTCCTTACTACGAACTTAAAATAATATGCCAGTTGCGTAAGTCCTGTATTATTCAAGCGCAACCTGACTATAACTAAACGGTTCAGACATTCCGACTAATACTTCTTGGTGTCCGACAAATGGTGTACGTCCATGAGCCACTAGCATATTGTCTAACATTAGTATGTCCCCTTTATTGCCAGGAAAAATGACTGTTTCTTGCCGATATGCTTGGCTAATTTCATCTATTACAGAAGTTTCAATGGGAGAGCCGTCACCATAATAGGTGTTGTTGGGTAGGTCTTCTTCTGGAAATGCTAGCAAAGCTTCTCGAAGCAATGGTTCCAAAGTGGAAATGTGGAAAAAAGCAACTTGATTAAACCAAATTAGTTCATCAGTTTCAGGATGTTGAGCAATAATCGGAAGAACCGTGCGAGTTCTCAAACGATTATTATCTTTCCATTCAAATTCAATATTGTTACTAAGGCAATACTTTTCGACTACCGACTTGTCTGTAGTTTTAAAAACCCTTTGCCAAGTCTGGCTAAAATTACCGCCAAAGTTTCTAACTAACATCCACTTCTTTTGGAGAAATTGCTCTTTTATCCTAGAGTTAATATGATCAATAACTCGCCGACAATCTGCAAGCGGTATTTCTCCTCCCTGCTGTGCAGGTTCAATACAGAAAAAGAAGATTTTTAGAGGCCAGGAACTCTTATCTGAATACTCGTTATGGAAAAATATATTTTGTTTGGGAGATGCTTCTTCATTGTGTATGTTCTGCTCAGTGGGTTCTTCTAGTAAATCACCAGAAATTGACTTGATTAACTTCTCAAATTGAGTCGAGCCATCAATACTGAAGTTTCTGAACAGAATACCTCCATACTGTAGTAACTTAGCCCTAATAAAATCTCGATTATCGCTTGCCCATTCAGCTAAATCTAACCCGTCTAAATTAGGTTTTAATACTAAAGGAAGATGAGATTGAGGGAAAATATGCTCTACTTTCACTAAGTCTTCTGGGAAAATGCTGATAGTTTTTCTAGGTAACAACCTAAATCTATCTATGTTTCTAGAATCAGAAAAATTTGAGCTTTTCATCTGAACTTTTGAGATGGCAATTGATGATTTATTCGGTGATAACCGTAAGGGAAGGAAAGCTTGGAGGGCTTTGGTAGAAAAACTAACTATAGATATCACCTGTGCTGAAATGATTGTTTAAGAACCCTCAATCATTTCCTCCTGCATACCTACACCTCCGTAAAGTCTTAGGGCTAATTAACTCCAATAGAAGACTTTTTGATCATCTTTGGAAATCGCTACGAAGCCACCGATAGTAATCCGTTCCTTGTTACCCTGGACATCAGCAACTGCATGGAAAATACTGCCACCCTGGAAAAGAATCATATCTCCAATGTCGGGATTCAGATATCGTTTGTTGCATTTATCTAAATCCAAATCTTTTTTAGGAGTTGTCAATTGTTCGGGTAACAGATCGTAAAGAACTAGTTCTCCACCTTGTTCTGCTTTGTCGATAACTATAAAATAACTCAGGCCATTTACTATTTTGGCAATTTGATTCATGTAATCATAAGCCCCGTCTCCCAGAAATTCATTGCCTCTATGCAATTTGATTCCGCCTTTGTTGGGATGCACAAATCTGATAGTAGCCGGTGTATAAATCTTCTGTGCATCCTCTTTGGGTATCTCAACTGTTCTGCCTCCTGACATCTTAGTCAAAATGGCTTCAACTCTTGCTTCATAGTTAGTTTTGAAAAGATTTTTTAAATCCTCTCTCAATATAGTCGCATCTTGAAAGTATTGTGTTCTGTCGCTTCCCTTTGCTACCAGAATAGCGCCTTGAATTGCTCCGTAGTATAAAGGGTCTCTTACCTCTTTTTTGCTATTAAGTTTATTCTGGACACTGAGCATTTCTTCTTTCGAGAAAACTCCTTTGATCAGCATCCCATCAATTTCGCATTTATAGATTTGATTCACTCCATCTGGATAATTGGTTATTGATTCAGCATCAATCGTGAGCCAATTTTTGATAGCTAAATTAAAAGTCATGATTCCAGCCTTGATTAACCCCAATAGTGTATTTTATGCTCGTCGTTTGATAAAGTGGCAAAGCCTCCTATGGTGATCCGAGTCTTTTGACCTTTGACTTCAGAAATTGCGTGCCATATAACGCCTTCGTGAAAAAGAACTAGATCGCCAATATCTGGGTTATAGGATCTTTTTTGAGATTTCTCTAAATCCCAATACTTTTTATCCTTTGCTGTTTGTTCTGGCAACAGATCGTAAAGAAACAGTTCTCCACCTTGCTCTGGTTTATCGATGACTATATAATAGCCAAGACAGTCTTTGATTTTAGCAATTTGCCTTAAGTGGTCAAATGCTGGGTTAGAAATAAATTCATTACCTCGATGTAATTTGATGCCGCCTTGATTGGGATGTACAAATCTGATTTGAGCCGGAGCATATACCTGCTGGGCATTTTTTCGAGCTAACTCGACTGTTCTACCTCCTGAAATCTTAGTCAGTATCGCTTCAACAGTTGCTTCATAGCCGCTTTCAAAAAAATTTTTCAACTCATCTCTCAAGATAGCTGCATCTTGGAAGTATTTTGTTGTGTCGCTCTGGTTTTCCACCAGAAGAGCTCCTAGTAATTGCCCATAGCCTTGAGTACGACGTTGAAGTGTCAGTGCATCTTTTTGGCTCTCAAGTTTATGTTTAACTTTGAGCATTTCTTCTTTTGAGAAAACTCCTTTGATAAGCATTCCATCGATCTCGCCTTTGTAGATCTGGTTAACGCCATCGGGATAATCAGTTACTGATTCCGCGTCAAGAGTAAGCCACAAATCGTTTTGAACGTGTGCCACAACTGAATTTTTCAGAACTAAAATTTTTTCGTTTCTAGTTGTACCACAAAATAAAGCTAACGTGATAGCCCCATATTAAATCTATTTTGTACAGAGCCTTATGCTTATTGATGAAATTTTTATCTGTCTTAACGCTTTTCTATAACTCTCACGAGATAAAAACCAGAAGCCTTTGTTTTCATTAAGTTTTCTAAATCTAGGGGGAAGTTGGGTTAATGAACGAAACTCAAAACCAAGAATTCTTGATTTTATTGGGTTTTACTTTGTTCAACCCAATTTACAAATATTTTCTTCTTTCAGAGCAATATAAGACAGTTAAGACAGTTAAGACATTTAAGGTGATATATAATTATTTCTTAATCAAGAATTATCTAGAACTTTGATAAACTAAAAACCCTTGTAGAGACGTGGCATGGCACATCTCCGCATTCCTTAAACGAGCAATATTTTAAATAGAACATTTAATGTTATGGTACTAACGTGGTTAAATTTCAGATTCCATATTTGCTATTGAAATTAGCTAATAAATATGAAATAATCTGATTCAAAGGCTAATCTGCCCCATCCAAAATCCTAGATATCTGAATTTTTGGTAGACAGCGGATTTCTCTGCACAAGTTCTATAAATTTGAGTAGAGACCATATCTTGCACTACTCTTATTCACCGTAGGTAAGCACTGTCCATAGCTTAGAAGTACAAAGACTTACCGAAGAAGAGTTCAGAAGTAAAAAGCCAAAATTAAGTATGAATTATGTGCTGGTCAGTGGTAAATTACGGTTTCAAGCCCCCAGATTTATTCAGTGGAGAAAAAGAAAAAAATTCTTTATTGAAACCCCTGACTTTAGGCATGGAGCACTCTGATTTCTGGCTTCTGAATCTTTTTTATTTTTTGGTAACGCTAACCAGGGTCTACCATACAAAATTACGATATATAAGACTTGCAATCAAGCAGTGGTGAAAGGTATGAGCCTCTTGCGTGTGCGTTTTTCGCTCGTGCAGCCATAAATAAGAAACACATTTAAATTGAAAACCTTGACTAAGCAAGGGTTGGAGATGTGTTTCTTAGTAACAGAGAGCAAAATTACAAACAATCAATTAGGAGAGACCAAATGTCACTAGCAAAATTCACTGAATTTGTAAAACAAATTACAACAGAAAGTACAGATCCAGCTAAAAACTCAGATTTGAAAACTGCTTTTAGTGGGCTGACAAACGTTAATGGAGAAGCCAGAGTAGACGCTACAGCAAAAAAACTTGCTGAAGTGGCAAAATCTAGAGGCTTTGATGTTTCTGAGACGGATGTGAAAGAGTATTTCAATTCGCTGAAAAGCCAATATGACCTCAACCCCATGATGGCTTCGATGATGGACAGCTATTGCAGCAGCACTTGCCATCTTGGAAGTGCAGTTGGTAAGAGCTGAAATCTGGCTTTTCCAACTCTAATCAGAAATTTGATACATCTCAGCTTTTGAAAAACCCGCTGTTCAAAAAAACAGGATTGGTAATGCTTTGTCAGCTAACTCTGCCAAAGTATATCTACTGAAGCTGAGATGTAAGCTGATGCACGTTTAGGCTGTCCAAGGTCAAGAGTTGGAAGTCCAAGCCAGCCTTTGACTTTTGACTCTTGACAATCTAAGCGCAAAATATACAAGTTTATTTGCGTAACAGCTTATCTACTTTAAGCCTCCTCTAACTGAAATCTTGCACCTTTCTCAATAAGCATAGGGTGGGCAAGTTTGATCGAACCCTAAGAGGTTGTTTGAAAAGTCCTCGGCGAATAGAATTCGCTACTACACAACCAAAGTCTACAGAGGTGGATTAACACCAAATCAAGGGTTTGTTAACCTGCAAAAGCAGGTTTGGTCTCGTGTAGCCAAGCCACTGCGACTGGTGCAAGACATGAACTATAATGAGTTTTTTGGAAAATCATGCTTTATTCACCTATAGCCAAGTCTCTATACAATTTTGTTGAACTGGATGTCAGTGAAATCGGTAAGTATCCAGAGGGGATTAGAGATATTTGCGATCGCCAAATTCATGGTGTGGTGGTCAAGAATTTCTTTTCCCAGGAAGATATTACCAAAGTCGTCAGTCAACTAACGCGCAAAGGCCCATTTCCCGGCTCGCCTTTTGGAGATGTTCTGATTTATGGCCCGGCATTATACGTATGCGATGCCGACATAACTCAGTATTGTAACGAAGCGGTTGATTTTCGTAAATATTGCCGCCAACTCTTCAGTGAAGGAGCAGATTTCGAGACGCGGTTTACAGAAGTGATTGGTGCTATGTCTGGTGGTCGTCCGGTGGAACTTCCTGTGACTCCTGATGGTTACGCCTATACTCCAACGACAATTCGAGTTTTAGAGCCAGGTCAAGACATGGGCTGGCACTTTGAAAATCAGTTTCTGCATTGCACACCAGGATATCGTCATCTAGAAACCATAGTCGAACCCGAAGATCATCTCAGCTATTTTGTAGTATTGAGTGCTGCGGATGCTGGGGGAGAATTAGTTCTTTATGATTTAGAGTGGTCACAAACAGAGTGGCCGGATAAAGAGCATGGTGGAACCAGGAAAAATGGTCTAGTGAACGGTAAGCTGATCGCCTCAGTTATGGAAGATTACGACCAAATGTTCCTCAGTCCGCAAGCTGGTTCTCTGGTGGTGTTTGATGCGGGGAGAATTTTGCACCGCGTTTCTGCGGTTGAAGGTTCTCGTCGTCGGATCACCGTTGGTGGATTTCTTGCCTTTTCAAAGCATCGTGAAAAAGTTTTCTACTGGAGTTAGCCGATTGATAGGGCAATAATGTCATGGAATTTTCTACTTTAGTAGATGCTTTGGGAAAAAGAGCGCGACACCAGCCTGACAAGAAAGCTTATACCTTTCTTAAGGATGGAGAAATAGAGACAGATACCTTAAACTATCAAGAATTAGAGCAATTGGCACGGGCGATCGCAGCTCAACTTCAGAGTTTTAACGCCAGTGGTCAACGAGCTTTACTACTATATCAGCCGGGTTTAGAATTTATTGCCGCCTTTTTCGGATGTCTCTACGCCGGGGTGATCGCTGTTCCCGTCTATCCCCCCCGTGCAAATCAATTAATGTCTAGGTTGTTGGCGATCGCAACCGATGCAGAAGCGACCTTTGCCCTAACAACCACATCAGTCCTGGCTAATACTCAGCATTGGTTGCTACAAAACCCAGAGCTAGGACAGTTGCACTGGCTAGCGACCGATGGTATCAATGTAGACATGGCACAATCGTGGGATGAACCAATTGTCAGCAGCGACACCTTAGCGTTCCTCCAGTACACCTCTGGTTCTACAGGCACTCCCAAGGGAGTAATGGTCAGCCACGGCAATTTGCTATCTAACTGTGCAGACCTTGACCTGGGATGGAATCACACACCAGACAGCATCATTGTCACTTGGCTACCAACCTTTCATGATATGGGGCTAATCTATGGAGTTATAGAACCTTTGTATAAAGGGTGTTCTTGCTACATGATGCCCCCTGTGTCCTTTCTGCATAAACCAGTGCGATGGCTACAGGCAATTTCGATTTACAAAGGGACTCATAGCGGCGCTCCGAATTTTGCCTACGATCTGTGCGTGCGTAAAATAACCTCAGAACAAAAAGCTACTCTGGATCTCCGTAGTTGGCAGATGGCTTTAAATGGTGCTGAACCAGTTAGAGCAGATGTTCTACAACGATTCGCCGAAACCTTTAAACCTTGTGGATTTGATTTAACTGCCTTCTGTCCCGGTTATGGTTTAGCAGAAGCTACCCTGAAAGTGGCTGCGGCGCGCCAGCAAGATGCGCCTGTGTTTTTGCAAGTTGATGCAGATGCACTAGCACAAAATCGGGTAATGGAGGCTAGATCAGATTCGCAAAATGTGCAAACCTTAGTGGGATGTGGACGTAGCGAGATTGATACAGAAATTGCGATCGTTCATCCCGAATCTTTCACAAAATGCCAAGCTGCGGAAGTGGGTGAGATTTGGATCTCAGGTTCCACCGTTGCTGTTGGCTATTGGAGGAAATCCCAACAGACACAAGAAACCTTTCAAGCAACCCTAAAAGACACTGATTCTAGAACGTTTCTACGTACAGGCGACTTAGGATTTATTAAGGATGGCGAGTTATTTGTTACAGGGCGACTCAAGGATGCGATTATTATCGAAGGTCGCAACCATTATCCCCAGGATATTGAACTGACTGTTGAGAATAGTCATCCAGCATTGCGAAAAAGTTGCACAGCAGCGTTTGCAGTGGAAGTCAAAGGCAGGGAGCAATTGGTAGTAGTTCAGGAAGTCGAGCGGAGTTATCTGCGACGGCTAGATGTAAATGAAGTCGTGGGTAACATCCGTCAAGCAGTGTCAGTGGAGCATGACATCCGAATTCATACTGTTGTATTAGTCAAAACAGGAACTATTCTTAAGACCTCCAGTGGTAAAATTCAACGTCAAGCTTGCCGTCAAAAGTTTTTGAATCATACATTAGATGTGTTGACCTCAGAAAAAACGCAAAAATTAGCAGTAATTTTATAAAAAGAGAGATAAGTTTGTGTTAGATCAAGCTCAAATTCAACATTTTAAAGAAAAAGGGTGGGTTGGCCCACTCGATATTTTTTCTGCACCAGAAATTGCCGCAGTTAAAGAGTGTTTAGAAACCAATAGTCGCACCATCAAAGAAGCAGATGGTCAGCAAATAATCACCTTCTATAATAATGTTATTAACCTAGAAACACCCCGGGATCATCATCTATTTCATCAACCAATAGTAGAAATATTTAAGAATTCAAACTTAATTCAGCGATTAAACCAAATTGCTGGGGAGAATTTATTGCTTTGGTATACTAATGTCTTTTGTAAGATGCCCGGACAAGGAGAAATAAAATGGCATCAAGCGAAAGAATTCTATACATCAAGTGACATTGATTTTGAAAAGAAAACTTTAGTTTATTCTCTCGATGAAAACCCTGTAAATTTAACTGTCTGGGTAGCACTTGAAGATGCCGACCTTGAAAATGGCTGTATGCGTTTCGCCAATGGTTCGCAGCAGCAAATATTTAAAATATTAAAAGGGAGTGTTCCAGCATCTGAAGGTGTGTTTGCTGGCATCAGTGCTCACAAAACAGTTTGGCAAAAAGAGCAACAATACTCCTTGTCTTATGAATTTGATGAAAATGACTGGGAAGTAGAAGCAGTACCAGTCAAGGCGGGTCAAGCGATCATCTTTACTGAAAGTACCATGCATTGTTCGCTGCCCAACAACTCGAATCGCCGCCGTTTGGCAATTATTGGGCGTTATGTACGTCCGAGTACTCAAGTTTATCCTTATCGCTGGAAAGGAGATTTTATTGATGAAAATGCACATAATATTAAAAGGCATTTTTGTATTTTAGTTTCAGGACGTGATGATTACGGACATAACGTAGTTAGAAATTCGCATGATTTAGATGAGACGGAAGTGCAATTTCAACTCATGTCTAATTTGGTTCGCTTTGCTCACGTAAATATTCCTGAAGACAAACTACAATTAGAGATTTACGGTTTAGAAAAACAGGCGTTAGAAGGAGATTGTCAAGAACAAGAACCGAATCCAATTTTGCATCCCCGCAAATACATTCAATGGCAAGCGTGGCATCAATATCAAGGGATGAATTCTACCGAAGCGATGAAGCGTTATAGCCAATTGGTAGCGACTCTGCCACGTAAGAATAACAAAGATTCTACCAGCAGCATCATCAATACTGGAACGGTAAATAAAGGATTATTAAAAGCTGCGGATATTCAAAATTGGTTAATCTCTTATTTAGCTGAACTATTGGAAATGCAGCCAGATGAAATCGAAGTGGAGATTCCCTTTGAACGTTATGGTTTGTCATCGGCAGAAGGAACGGTTCTAATTGGGGATATTGAGGCTTGGGTGGGATATGAACTTGCTCCAACTCTAGTGTACGAATACCCCACTATTGAGGCTTTAGCCCAGCACATAGCAGAGGAAATGCAAGTCTTGGCGTAAGCTTCTGTAGGTAAAGAAAAATGATGTTGTGATATAGATAACCAAAGGTCAAAAGTGGAACCTATAGCGATTATCGGCATCGGTTGCCGTTTTCCCAATGCTAACAATCCTGAGTCATTCTGGAAGCTTTTGCATAACGGCATTGATGCGATCGCCCAAGTGCCCAAAGACCGATGGGATATTGATGCTTTTTACGATCCCAATGTAGGTACTCCAGGAAAAATGAATACTCGCTGGGGTGGTTTCTTAGACATGGTGGATCAATTTGATCCTGGCTTTTTTGGGATTTCTCCCCGCGAAGCCGAACGCATGGATCCCCAGCAAAGACTAGTTTTAGAAGTAGCTTGGGAGGCTTTAGAAGATGCTGGCGTTGTACCAAAGCATCTAGCAGGTAGCCAAACTGGGGTTTTCATTGGGATTGGCAACTACGACTACGGTAGGTTTTTATGTAGCGACTTAGCCAACATCAATAGTCATAATGGCGTTGGTCTGACTCTTAGCATTGCTGCCAATCGCTTATCTTATTTTCTGGATCTGCATGGGCCAAGTATGGCCATAGAAACAGCCTGCTCTTCATCCTTGGTAGCCGTTCACTCTGCTTGTCAGAGTTTGCGAACTGGCGAGTCCAACTTGGCCATTACTGGCGGCGTGAGTTTGATGCTATCGCCAGATATGACGATTACCTTCTCCCAAGCCCGAATGATGTCACCTGATGGCCGATGTAAAACCTTTGACGCAAGTGCTAATGGCTATGTGCGGGGAGAGGGTTGCGGGATTGTGATTCTCAAGCGCCTCAGTGATGCCATTCAGGATGAAGACCGCATTTTAGCAGTAATTAGAGGTTCGGCAGTTAATCACGATGGACTCAGCAACGGCATTACAGCACCCAATGGCTTGGCTCAACAGGCGTTGATTCGCCAAGCTTTAAAAAATGCCCTCGTTTCACCAGCAGAAATTAGCTATGTAGAAGCGCACGGGACTGGGACTCCTTTAGGAGATCCCATTGAGATTAGAGCTATAAAGGCAGTATTGATGCAGGGTCGCTCCTCAGAACAACACTGTGGGATTGGGTCGGTAAAAACAAACATTGGGCATTTGGAAAATGCTGCCGGGATAGCAGGTTTAATAAAGGTGGTGTTATCGCTACAACATGGGGAAATTCCTCCCCACCTCCACTTGCAAAAGTTAAATCCCCATCTGGGTTTAGATGGAACGCCGTTTTTTATTCCCAGAGAATGTCAACCTTGGCCTGTAACTACTAGCGATCGCCATTTGGCTGGTGTAAGTGGGTTTAGCTTCGGTGGTACAAATTGTCATGTGATTTTAGAAGCAGCACCAGAGGGAAGTCAAGAGTCAAAAGTCAAGAGTCAAAAGAAAGAAGTTGTAGAGCGATCTTTGCACCTACTGACGTTATCGGCTAAAAATGAGGCGGCTTTGAAAGAACTGGCGCAACGTTATGCAGATTTCTTAGCGTCTCATCCCCAGGTATCCCTGGCAGATATTTGCTTTACTGCCAACACGGGACGGTCAAATTTTGCCCATCGGCTGGCAATTGTCGCTGAGTCACATCAACAGTTGGGCGATCGCCTCCGTAATTTTACGGTAGGCAAGGAAACATCTGGACTGTTAAATGGCAAGGTTGCCAGCCGCAAAACCCCAAAAATAGCCTTTTTATTTACAGGACAGGGTTCCCAGTACGTAGGTATGGGTCGTCAACTTTACGAACAAGCACCCACCTTCCGAAAAACCCTCGAACGCTGTGATCAAATTCTACGTCCTTATATAGAAAAGCCCTTGCTGGAAATTCTTTATTCAGCTGGGGGTGAAAGTTCTCTTCTAGACGAAACCGCCTACACCCAACCCGCTTTATTTGCCCTAGAATATGCCCTCGCAGAATTATGGCAGTCCTGGGGTATAATACCGGATATCGTGATTGGTCATAGTTTGGGTGAGTATGTCGCCGCTTGTGTAGCCGGTGTATTTAGCCTGGAAGAAGGTCTGAAGCTAGTTGCTGGGCGTGCTAGATTAATGCAGGTTTTGTCTCAAAATGGTGAGATGGTAGCTGTATTTGCGTCCCAAAGCAAAGTGCAAGCGGCAATTCAACCATACTCACAAGAAATTTCCATTGCCGCAATTAACGGCCCGGAAAATATTGTAATTTCCGGTGTGCGATCGCCAATCCGGGCAGTGGTTGCCACCTTGGAAGCAGAAGGAATCAAAACTCAACAGTTACGAGTCTCTCACGCCTTTCACTCGCCACTGATTGAACCGATGCTAGATGCCTTTGAAACCGAGGCCAGCCAAGTACAGTTTCAAACTCCACGCTTACCCCTGATTTCTAACTTGACGGGCGAAATGCTGCCTTCCGAATATATCCCTGATGCGAACTACTGGCGACGCCATACCAGAGAGCCAGTCAAATTTATGGCGGGGATAAATACTTTATTTGAACAGGGTTATAACCTATTTTTAGAAATCGGTTCCCAGCCCATACTGGCAAGAATGGGTCAAAAATGCCAGCCAACTCCTGCAACTTGGCTCTCAACACTTAGCCAAAGGCAAGAGGATTGGCAAGTAATGCTTTCGAGTTTATCTGCTTTATACGTCCAGGGAATAAATGTCAACTGGATGGCATTTGATCAAGATTATTCCAGAAATCGGCGATCGCTTCCTACCTATCCCTTCCAACGTCAACGTTACTGGATTAAATCGGCGGCTGGAGTAGTGATGAATTTTAACGGAGATTCCAACCCCACACCAATTGAGCAAGACAGTCTTTCCCCAGTACCTAGGGTTCCAAACAATAGAGATGAAAAACTCTACCCACAAGGGAAATCGGGGATGGGGCACGGGGAAGAGTCACCAATGCCCAATGCCCAATGCCCCAAGTCGGCGGGCGGCTATCCCTCTACAGACACCTGGGGATGGAGTTTACCGCCGACTTTCGATGAAATAACGAACCGCAAAGACGCAAAGCAGGAGTATTCACAGATGGAGAGCAATCAAAATCATTCCCCAAAGCCGCCACAGCAGATTTTGGTAACATTGCGTTCTCTAGTAGGGAATTTACTGCAAGTAGTCCCTGAACAAGTAGATATTTATACACCTTTTCTAGAAATGGGGGCTGATTCGCTCATCCTCATTGATGCGGTGGCAAAAATTGAAAACACCTATGGCATCAAAATTGCTATTAGCCAGCTATTTGAAGAGTATCGAACCATTGAGGCGCTGGCAACTTACATTGCTGAAAATATACCCCCAGAATTGCCACAATCATTGTCTCAGCCTGCACAGCCAAAGGAACTGCCTATAATTGATAGTACACCGATTTCGACTTCAGCAGGAGCGTTGCCTGAGACAGCATTAGAGCGAATTATGAGCCAGCAGCTGCAAGTGATGTCTCAACAGCTAGAAATCTTACAGGGGAAGCAGGAGACTAGAACCCAGGTGCCATCTTCTTCTACATCTGCCGGAGGTGCGATCGCATCCGCCGTTAATTCTGGCCAAAACAGCAAACAAAACCAAAAACCAGTTGCAGAAAATCAAGTTAAACAACTGAACCCGCAGCAACAGCGCCACTTAGAAGCACTAATCGCCCGATATACCAAACGGACGCAAAAATCCAAGCAACGAGCACAAGCCAGCCGCTCGGTTCTTGCCGATAGCAGATCTGTGGCTGGATTCCGCCCTTCGATCAAGGAAATGGTTTATCCCATCGTTGGAGAACGAGCAAAAGGCTCTAAATTTTGGGATATTGACGGTAACAAGTATATCGACATCACGATGGGGTTTGGGGTGTTGCTGTTTGGTCATGGCGCACCATTTATTACTCAAGCCTTGTCAGAACAGCTTCACCAAGGAATACAACTCGGCCCTCAGTCAAATCTAGCAATAGAGGTAGCTGAGTTAATCTGCGAACTAACTAATATGGAGCGAGTCACTTTCTGTAATTCAGGTACAGAAGCGGTGATGACGGCGCTGCGGTTGGCACGGACGACGACGAGTCGAAATAAAATTGCTTTATTTACTAATTCTTATCACGGTCATTTCGATGGGGTTTTAGCTAGGGCAGCTAGTGGTGAAACCACTGCTGTACCAACGACTGTAGGTATATCACCACTAGCCATAGCAGATGTGCTGGTGCTGGATTATGGAAATCCCCAATCCTTGGAGATTTTGCAAACTCATGCTGGTGAATTGGCTGCCGTATTGGTTGAACCGGTGCAAAGTCGCCACCCTAATTTACAGCCTCAGCAGTTTTTACAGCAGTTGAGGCAATTGACACAAGCCGCAGGAATTGCCTTGATTTTCGATGAAGTAATTACAGGTTTCCGCATTCATCCAGGCGGCTTTCAGGCGTATTCTGGCATTGATGCAGATTTAGTCATCTATGGCAAGATTATCGGCGGCGGGCAACCGATGGGAGTCATCGCTGGCAAGGCAACCTACATGAATGGCATCGACGGCGGGAAGTGGAACTATGGAGATGCCTCCTATCCTCAAGCGGAAAAGACCTTTTTCGCTGGCACGTTTAACAAAAATCATCTGGCAATGGCTGGCGCAAAGGCAGTATTGCAATATCTCAAACAGGAAGGTGTCGCCCTTCAGCAGCAGTTGAACCAGCGCACTACCCAGTTAGCTGCCATGCTAAATGCTTACTTTCAAGGAGAGAATGTACCGATAGAGTTAGCGCATTTTGGCTCCCTATTTCGGTTTGCCTCCACAGAAAATATAGATTTACTGTTCTATCATTTACTAGAAAAAGGCATCTACATTTGGGAAGGGCGTAACTGTTTTTTGTCTACGGCACATACAGATGAAGATGTTGATGATCTGATTCAGGCTGTCAAGGATAGTGTAGAAGAACTGCGGGAAGGGGGATTTTGGCTCAAATCGACCGGTAAGCAGCAAGAGGATGAGAAAGTTGTAAATTTAACATCAGCCTTGTCTACCACGCCAGCAGAAAAAAGAGGAACTACTAATAAAGCCAAAAAAGCAGCAATTGATTTGCCAACCCCTAAAGAAATTAGCGATCGCCTCACACCCCAATTCAATCAATTAATTGTCCAGCAAGACTTAGAAGCTTATCAACAAGGATTAATTCAATTGGAGGCTTTGAGTCTTACCTATGTTCTCAAAGCCTTCCAGCAAATGGGTTGGGAGTTTCACCTTGGTAAGCAATTTACATTCGCATTGATCGCTGAACAGTTGAGCGTGGTTAACCAACATCAACGGCTACTACGTCGGCTATTGGAGATGCTGGAGGAAGAAGGAATACTTCGTCAAGTTAATGATCAGTGGGAAGTGCTGCGAGTACCGGAAATTCCAGACTCACAGTTGCAGGAAAGGGCAATTTTAATTAAATACTCCGCTTTAGAAGTGGAGTTATCTTTGCTACAGCGCTGCGGACAAGAACTAGCACAGGTATTGCAAGGAAAACGCCATCCGCTACAGTTGTTGTTTCCCAATGGGGATGCAACAAGCTTAACCAAGTTGTATCAGGATTCACCCGTAGCTCGGATCATGAATGCTCTGGTGCAAAAGACAATTGCGATCGCATTAGAAGATTCGCCCAAGCATAGTAAAGTGCGAATCCTCGAAATTGGTGCTGGGACTGGGGGAACAACTGCCCATATCCTACCTCACCTAAGAGCCGAACAAACAGAATATGTATTTACCGATTTGTCCTCTTTATTCATAGGTAAAGCTAGGCAGAAGTTTGATGATTATCCATACATACAATATCAGGTTTTAGATATAGAACAAGAGCCGGAAATCCAAGGCTTTGCTGCTCATCAGTATGATGTAATTGTGGCATCAAACGTACTGCACGCTACTAAGTATCTGCGGCAATCACTGAAGCACGTATTACAATTGTTGGCTCCAGGAGGATTGCTAGTGCTGATGGAAGGAACGGTTCCTCAGCGTTGGTTAGATTTAATATTTGGGCTAACCGAGGGGTGGTGGAAGTTCTGCGATCGCGATTTGCGACCATCTTACCCATTACTTTCTAGTTGCCAATGGGAAGAACTGTTGCACTCAAGCGGATTTAGAGAAGCTGTGTCCATTCCCTGTGCCTCAAAGCTACCCCAACAGTCCGTAATTGTGGCTGAAGCAGCACACAAAATTCCCCTAACTGAGGCTCAAAAGCAACTCTGGGTTCTAGCGCAGATGAGTCAGGAGGGTTTAATTGCCTATAACGAATCTGTAAGTCTGCAATTACAGGGGTTTCTTGACTTAAAGGTGATGCATCAGGCTATACAAAAAGTTGTGCATCGTCACGAAGCATTACGAACTATAATCAGCAGTCAGGGCGATTTTCAGCAGATATTGCCCTCTGTGAACATAGATGTTTCTGTAATTGATTTCTCAACTTTGGATAAATGCGATTGTGCAGAGCACAGCGCCAAAGGCGATCGCGAAATTCAAGTAGCTGAGTGGCTGCAAAAAGAGGGACGCAAACCTTTCAATCTCAGCGTTGGGCCTCTATTGCGCGTCCATATTCTCAAACTAGAGTCACAACTCCATCTGTTAGTGCTGACTGCTCATCACATCATTATTGATGGCTGGTCAATTGATGTCATTTTCAAGGAATTAGGCACGATATATTCAGCAGAATGTCAGAGTGTTCCCTATGAACTTGAAGAACCTATGCAATTCCGAGAATATATAAACTGGCAAGAACAGCAAAGCCAGGGAGAGAAAATGCTAGGAGATGAAGCTTACTGGTTAGCGCAATTTGCTGATGCAATTCCCGTTTTAGAGTTGCCTACAGATTATCCCCGACCCCCTGTACAAACTTACGCTGGGGTTGAACAAACTATGATTATTGATACTGACTGCTTTTGTGAAATCAAAAGTTTCAGTAGTCAACATGGATGTACCTTGTTGATGACCTTAATAGCAGTGGTTAATCTGTTATTATATCATTTGTCAGGCCAAGATGACATAGTGATTGGTGTTCCTACTACTGGGCAATCCTGTGTAGGACGTAAAGACCTAGTTGGTTATTGTGTTAATGTGTTGCCATTGCGGTTTTCAGTCAAAAACCAAAGGTTTATCGACTATCTTACTACTATTAAAAAAATGCTTTTGAATGGATATGAGCATCAAAATTATCCTCTTAGCCGATTGCTCAAGCAACTTAAAATCAAGCGCGATCCCAGTCGTTCACCTTTAATTTCAACACTAGTTGGGATGGATAAATTTGGCAGTGATCTCAATTTTTTGGGGCTGGAAGTTGAGGGATTTACAAATTACATTGGCATCACTCACCGGGAACTAACTTGGAATATGCTTGAGATAGACGGTCAAATGTCATTGAAGTGTAATTACAATTCAGATATTTATAGTGCCTCTACAATTCAGCATTGGATGCAGCAATTTGAAACAATTTTACGCACTGTGATTAAACAGCCTGATATTTTGATAGATGCGATCGCAGAAAGACTTACTCAATCAGACAAACGAAAACAGATTGCAGAAGAACAAAATTTAGAAGCAGCTAGTATCCGAAAGTTAAAGAACTTGAAGCGGAAAGCGAGATGATATGAAAAATTTGGTTAATCATGACACAAATAATCAAATCCAACTAGAAAACTTTCAAGTTTTGCCAAAATTTGTTGGTACTTGGGAAGGTAAGTGGACTCGTCTAGACCAAGATGGTAATGAAATTGAGCGATTTACATCAGTTTTACACCAAAACATTGTTAACAATCAATGGGTACAAACTAATCAGAATAAATATCCTAATGGCCAAATTGTTAACATAAGTTTTTTTGGCAAGGCTGTGGGAAAGGGTCAGGTACTTTTTGAAAGTCCCGATTATCCTTATTGTAACTTCCAGATGCTTGTAGACGAATATAGTGATCATGTAATCATCATTAACGTATCAGATAAAATAGCGGGTTTTCCATTAGCAATTGAAACTATCAACTTAATTAATGATCACCAGAGAATCAGAACTTTACAACAGTTTAAACCACCCGATGGAAAATTCTCTGGGTTCATGATTGTTGTTGAACACAAGATTATTTAGCTGATAAAATTTGTACCCGTTCAGGGCAGGGCTATTTCATTCTAAAAAGTGGTTCTACCGATCCCCTTATGAAAAAAAAGTATTTTAAACGAGAAAAAAGAGCTAAACCTCATCCATCTTGAGAACTGGAGTTTTGCCAGAAGAAATATTACTCTGAAGAAGTAGGTGTAGTAGAGAACAAAACGAGGATGCTTAAAGTAGAGTGCGATCGTTGGAATCGGGAGCATCCCAGTTTTTTGCAAAGAAAGCGAAAATCAGTCAGGATAAGTAAGACGAGTGTATTTACTTACTGGAGTTTAGACTAAACGCATGACAAAGTAACTCAGGATAACTGAGTCACAAGCTTTACACTCCAAAATTGAAAATCGAAGAGTTAAGCAGATTGTGGCGTTTGTTTTTTGGGTTTTGTGGTGCTTTTTTTGACGGTTGGATAACGAATTCTACGAGTGCGAGTTTGACCTTCTGGCCATCCAGGAGACTTTCCACGGGGTTTGGGAACCTGAGCTGGTGTCCCAATTGCCGCGAAAACTTCTCCCATTGCTTGAGCCACTCGTCCGGGACTCAGCTTGGGTTTTGGTTTTTGCCAAGGTAGAGGGTTGTCGGTAACAAAATCGCGTGCTAACCATAATTCCCAGGTCATGAGTGGTAAAAGATCGCTCCATCGCTCACACTGTTCTGGAGTGCTGAGATTTGGAAGCGTCCAATGTAGTCGTTGTTTGGCAAATCTATACCAGTGGTCAATCGCAAATCGGCGAAAGTAAAGTCGCCATAACTCAGACAGAGGAGACATTTCAATTCCAACCCACACCAACCATAAAGGTTTAGTTTTTGGCTGCCCTAATTCATCCAAGCGTTGAATTTGAATTAGATTCATGGAGTGTTGAGAAGACTGTTGAAAATGGAGATTACACCACAGGTGGATGGACATCCGCCCCATTTTTGAATCATTGACCTCTAATTTTTGGTCAGGTATCCACCATGTAGTGGAGTCATTTAGCTTGAAC